>NZ_CP122458.1:1557142-1868571 GCF_032598905.1 Streptomyces sp. 11x1
AGCACGGGGCGAACGGGACTTGTGGGCCGGGACGGGACGGATCGGATCGGATCGGCGGATGGAGAGGTGAGCGTCTTGGCTCAGGTGACAGCTCCGGGCGAGGGAACCGCCTCGCCGATCCTGAGCATCGATCACCAGCATGCGCATCCGCCCCTCCCGATGGCACCCCATACCCATGCGGAGCCGATGCTGCTGTGGGCGTCGACCACTGCCGTCACCCTGCGCACGGTCTCGCACGACTGGCTGGTGCCTCCGGGACACGGCCTGTGGATTCCCGGCCGCGTCGAGCACACGGGGACGACACGGCACGCCGGTGAACTGTGCGTCATCCGGTTCATGGCCACACGCTGCCCCGTCGACTGGGCGCAGCCCACCGGCGTCGCCGTCGGGCCGCTGCTTCGTGAGCTCATCCGATACCTGCGGGCCGAGCCGGACGCGGCGAGCCGCCGGCATGCCGAAGCCCTCCTCTTCGAGGTCCTCCGGCCGCTGCCGACCCACTCGATCCAGGTGCCCATGCCCGCCGAACCGCGCTTGCGTACGATCACCGAGCGACTCATTGACTCGCCCGGAGATCAGCGAGAACTGGCGATGTGGGCGGCGGAGGTGCACAGCGGGGTGCGAACTCTGTCACGACTCTTCCTCGCCGAGACAGGGCTGACCTTCTCGCAGTGGAGGACTCGGGTCCGTGTCCGCGCCGCAGTAGGCCATCTGGCGACCGGCGCATCGGTCAAGGCCACCGCGCGGGCTGTGGGATACCGAAAGCCCAGCGCCTTCATCGCCGCCTTTCAGCGCGTGACCGGGCAGACGCCCGGTACCTACGGGGGCGAGTAGGAGCCATACAGCGAGTGCGGTTCGGTGTCACATGATGTGACGCTCGGGTCGAGCGGGTTGTCCACTGCGCTGGGCTTGATCCCCTTTGACGGACATCATCCTTCTGGAGCGGCAGCCACTGATCTTCGATGTCCGCCAAACAGGATCAGGCCCAGGTGTGGGCCGAAGGCGCCTGCGCGAGCGCATATGGCAGGTCGAGCGCGATGCCCCTGTGGATGTCAAGGGTTGCGGGGTTGCGGGGTTGCGCTTCCCCTCCTCCTGGCCGGAAACCTGCGCCATGAATTCGTAAAACCAACAGGTGGCCCGGAACAACAGCGGGGGCAGCGCAGCCAGGGACCAGTCCTTCCTACCTTCGCATTCGAATTCCGTGCCACGCTTCCTGAGCCCGGTTCACGCAATGCTTTTCGAGGAGAAAAATCCTATGTCCGCTCTCTCCCGTCCCGCTGTCGCCGTCGCTTTCCATTCCGGCTCAGGCCACACTGCCGTGATGGCCGAGGCCGTGGCGCGTGGTGCTGCGCAGGCCGGCGCCGAGGTGATCTCCATTCCTGTGGACACGATCACGGATGAGCAGTGGGTGCGGCTGGACGCCGCCGACGCGATCATCTTCGGTGCCCCCACCTACATGGGCACCGCCTCCGCCGCCTTCCACACCTTCGCCGAGGCCAGCAGCAAGCGCTGGTACACCCAGACCTGGGCCGACAAGATCGCCGCCGGGTTCACCAACTCCAGTGCGAAGAACGGCGACAAGTCCTCGACCCTGGGCTATTTCTTCACCCTGGCCGCCCAGCACGGCATGCACTGGGTCAGCCTCGGCGTGCACCCGGGCTGGGCCTCCACCGAAGGCAGCGAGGACGACGTCAACCGGCTGGGCTACTTCGTCGGAGCGGGCGCCCAGACCCCGGTCGATGCCGGTCCGGAAGCGGTCCACAAGGCGGACATCGCCACCGCCGAGGGCCTCGGCGCCCGTGTCGCGCAACAGACCGCGTTCTTCCGCGCCGGCCGCGCCGCCCTCGCCGCCTGACTTCAAACGACATGGGGTGTCCGAACCCAGAACCACCCAGCTCCGTGACGGCCTGTACGTCGTGCGCTGGACCGAGCCGGTGACCACGTCACCCGCATCGAGGACTACACCGTCGCAATTCATCTTGAAGGTGAGGCTTCCAGGGACAGATCTCTCCCCCCTGACAACACCGCTCTCCGATGTCAGGGTGATGGCATGAACCGCGATCCTCACCGCCACGATCTGGGGGAATTTCTCAAGGCGCGCCGCGCCGAGCTCGACCCGGCCGCCGTCGGCCTGCCCGGCGGCGGCCAGCGGCGCGTCGCGGGTCTGCGCCGTGAGGAGGTCGCCGTACTGGCGGCCATCAGCACCGACTACTACGCCCGCCTCGAGCAGGGCCGTATCCAGCCCTCGCCGTCCGTGCTGGAGTCCCTGGCCCGCGTCCTGCACCTGGACGACGACCAGCGGGCCTACCTGTACGAGCTCGCGGCCAGGGAGGAGTTCCGCCCGCCCCGCAGGAAGCCTCGCCCCAAGGCGCAGCCGCAGCTGCGGCGCATGATCGACGACATGGCGCACACCCCCGCCTTCGTGATCGGACCGCGCACCGAGATCGTCGCCTGGAACGCCATGGGCGCCGCCCTGATCACCGACTTCACCAAGATCCCCGAGAAGCAGCGCTACCACATCAGGCTGCTCATCACCGACCCCGCGATGCGTCAGCTGTACGCGGACTGGGAGGGTGTCACCCGGCAAGCCATCGCCCTGATGCGGATGCACAACACGAACAACCCCGGGGACCCGCAACTCGCTGCCATGGTGGAGGAACTCTCCGCCCGGGACGAGCAGTTCCGCCAGTGGTGGGGCGCGCACCACGTCGCCGTCTGCGACACCGGCACCAAACACCTGCGCCACCCTGTCGTCGGGGACCTGCACCTGGACTGGAACGCCGTCACCTGGGCCGCCGACCCCGACCTGCAGATCATCGTCTGGACCGCCGAGTCCGGCACCCCGACCCACGACAGCCTGCGCATGCTGGCCTCATGGGCGGCCGACCCGAGCCGCACGACCAGCGGCAGCTCCATCTGAGAAGCTGTTGTCGTTCCGATCCTGAGGGATGCGTTTCGAACGGGAGTCTCGATCGGGTGGTCGCCGACCACTGGGCGCATGCGAGTGGGACCTCCTGAACAGCTCGTTGGTGTCGAATCACCGAGCAACATCAGGAGGCCCCGGTGCCGCAGTCTTCCGTGTCGATGTCCTGGCAGTCCACTTCGGTCGCCCTGGAGTGTGACTGCCTGGCTCACCGGTTCGGAAACGCAGCCGACAACGGGGTGCGCGAGCGCCGGTATCCGACCGATATGACCGACGTCGAGTGGGCCTGGGTCCGGCCGCTGCTGCCGGTGCCGGGCTGGATGCGCGGCCGCGGCGGGCAGCCGGAGGCGTACTGCCACCGCGCGATACTGGACGCGATCCGCTGCCTGGTCGACAACGGCATCAAGTGGCGGGCGATGCCGGCCGATTTCCCGCCGTGGGACCGGGCGTACGCCTTCTTCCGCCGCTGGCGCGACCATGGCCTGGTCAGGGAGTTCCACGACCGGCTGCGCGCGCGGGTCCGCGAGACGCTGGGCAATGACCCCGAGCCCACGGCCGGGGTGATCGGCTCGCAGTCGGTCAAGGCGGACGCCGTCGTCGGCACGGACAGCCGCGGCTACGACGGCGGCAAGCAGATCAACGGGCGCAAGCGGCACGTCGTGGTCGACACCCTCGGCCTGCTGCTGGGCGTGATGGTCACCAGCGCGGACGTCGGCGACCGTGCCGCCGCGCAGGTCCTGCTGGCGCGGGTGGCCGACGCGCACCACCGTCTCGCCCTCGTCTGGGCGGACGGCGGTTGCACCGGCAGCCTCGTCGAGCACTGCCTGGCCACGTTCGCGCTGGTGCTGGCGATCGTCAAGCGCAGCGACGACGTCAAGGGCTTCGTGGTGCTGCCCAAGCGGTGGATCGTCGAGCGTCTGTTCGCCCACCTGATGCAAAGCCGCCGCCTGGCCCGCGACTACGAACGCCGCACCGCCAGTGCCGAGGCGATGATCCTGTGGTCGATGACCATGGTCATGAGCCGCCGCCTGGCTGGGCCACACCTCGGGCGGGCGTGAACCGGCCCGGCGCCGGCTCGGCCAGCCAGCCACGCGCGAGAAGGCGTTTCGCCTTCGACCGCAGCGCTTCCACACGGGCCGGCACCACCTCCATGCCGAACGCGGCGGCCATCTCCTGGCAGGTCACCGGCCCCTGACCGAGCCGGACCCGGTCCGCCCCCAACTGCAGGATGCGCTGGTAGTCCACCGACAGCACCGCCCAGTCGAGCCCCTCACGCCACATGGGCACCCGCGACTTCGGCTTCGCCGCCTCCGGCAGCGGCGGCATCGTTGTGGACTGCTCCTCGGCGGACGGCACGCTCTGGTCGGCCCGGGCATGGTCCTGCCCCATCTCTTCCGCCGGGGCCAGCCCTCGCCGACCCGCGAGCGGGCGATGGCTCACTTCTGCCATTCCCGCTCGGCCACGGCCGGCTCGGCCTGGACGCGGTCGGCCTCCTCCCGCAACTCGTCCACCCGACGGCGAGCACCCAGCTCGCGCTGTTCCAGCAGCCCGACCACCGACGGCATCCACGCCCCCCCACACACACAGCAGCGACGACATGACAAGCCGTCACTCCCACCAGATCACCGACCCTACGCCCCACCAGCGAAAACGCAGCCCTCACGTCTGGAAAGACTGTGAGGATGATCTGGTACCGCTTCGAGCGGTGGCCTGACCCGCGGAATGACTGGCTTCGATGCCTTTCTGTTGATCAACAGCCTCTCACGGCAACTTGTGCTCGATGCACAAACTTGTGACGCTGGTGTGGTGTCAACGGTGCTGGGCAGGCCTGAACTGGCGGAATGGCTGGCGGCGAGATCCGCAGCGGTCGTCGATGACATCGCTGCGAGGGTACTCGCGAGGCTCCAAGAGCAGGGGCCTGTCGATATCGACCTGGCTCTACTGAGGGGAGTGGTTCAGGACAACGTCAACATCCTCCTGCATCTGCTCGCGAACCCGGACGAAGTCGGAACTGCGCTTCCCCCACACCGGACGGTCTCCCTCATCCGTGCCTTGGCGCGGAGCGGCATGCCTCTGTACGACGTGGTGGACGCCTACCTGTTCGCCGAGCGCAGGTGGATCCGCGCGTGCGTAGCGGAGTTGACAGATCTGGCCGAGGACGTGCCCTCGGCGTTCGCCTCGGTCCTGTATCTGTTGGATCTCGATCGCTTGTTCGTTGAGCACAACCTCCGGCTGCTGGCTGGGGAGTACGAGCAGGAGCGCATCCGCTGGGCAGAGCATGGCGAGTCGTTGCGCTCCCAGGCGATCGAAGGGCTTTTGTCGGGCAATCACGCGGAGGTCGGCAGCGCCGAGGCCGCGTTGGGATATCGGCTACGCCGCCGACACGTCGCTGCGATCATTTGGGCACTGGACTCCGCTGCGGGCGAGAGCGATCCGATCCGCTTCGATGGGGCGATCTCGGCTCTGGCCAAGGCTCTCGGCGCGGTGGGGGCACCGCTTGTCACCTCGCGCGACCGGTCCATCCGGTGGTTCTGGCTCCCGGTGACGGACGCCCCGCTGGACACCGCGGCTATCCGCGACAAGTTGGACTCCGTTGACGCCAACCTCTGCATCGCCCTCGGCGAACCCGCCAGGGGCCCGGACGGTTTCGCCCGCAGCCACCGGCAGGCCGCAGCGGCGTACGCGGTCGGGAAGATTGCCGTTCCGCACGGCGGTCGAGCGCTCGTGGTGCCCTACCAAGAAGTCGGCGCGATCGCCTTCCTCGCCGCAGACCTCGACCAGGCCCAGGACTGGGTGACGCAAACACTGGGCCGACTCGCCCTCGATGCGCCGAGAGAGAGCGAGCTTCGCGGCACCCTCGAGGCATACCTTGGATCCAGCCGCAGCGTCTCCGCCGCGGCGCGCGTGCTGAACTGCCACCGCAACACCGTGCACTACCGGCTCTCGGTCGCCGAGAGGCTGCTCGGACATCCGGTCTCCGATTCCGCTCATGACTTGCCGCTGGCCCTTGCAGCGGCACGGTGGCTCGGCGCGGCCGTCCTGGTTGACCCAGCCGCCCCGCCCGAACGGGAATAGCCCGAACAAGAACAGACGGCGGCGCTCGCCCCCTGCTGTGCAGACTGCACAAGGCCCCTCCAAGACTCTGTGCCGGGCGACGATGCCGCTACCGCAGTCCGCCGTGCATCATTCGTGACGCTGCCACGTCGTGACGCGCGGCATCCCGTTCACGGGCGGTCCAGCCGGCGGCGGACGCTCCACGTGGCTGCTGATTCGAGGAACGAGGACGAGATGACTACCCCCATACCGACACGCGCAGACGTGCATTTCCGGTCCGGAGAGCGCAACTGCGCGGCTTGGCTGTACTTGCCCGACGGGGCCGGCCCCGAGCACCAGGTTCCGATCGTCGTGATGGGGCATGGGTTCACCGGTGTGAAGGAACAACGGCTCGACGCGTTTGCCGAGCGTTTCGTGGCCGCTGGATACGCATGCCTGGTCTTCGACTACCGCCATTTCGGTGGAAGCGAAGGAATGCCGCGCGAGCTGGTCAACGTCAAGCGCCAACTTCAGGACTGGCGCAACGCGGTCGCGTTTGCCCGTTCGGTACCCGAGGCCGACGCTGACCGAGTCATCCTGTGGGGCACATCGTTCGCTGGCGGGCACGTCCTGGTGACCGCCGCTGACGATCCCGGGATCGCCGCTGTCATCTCTCAGTGCCCCTTCACCGACGGTCAAGCGGCAGGCAAGGCCATGCCCAAGCTGACTGCCCTCAAGCTGATGGGCAAGGCGTTCCAGGACGTCATCGCTGCTCGTCTCGGACGAGAGCCCGTGCGCATCGACGGGATGGGACGACCAGGAACAGTGGCCGTGATGTCCTCTCCCGACGCTTTGCCAGGCTTCGAAGCCTTGCTCGCAGCCTCCGGTCTCGATCAAGCGAACCTAGCTGTGCCGGCGCGTGTCATGTTCGAGATCGCGACCTACATGCCCGGAAAGAGCGCCGAGAAAATCGGCTGCCCAGCGCTGTTCGCAGTGTGTGACCGCGACAGCGTGGCGCCGGCCAAGACGACCATCCGTCACCTCTCCAAGGCACCGTGGGGCACCGTGAAGCGATACGACGTCGGTCACTTCGACATCTACGTCGGCGAGGTGTTTGAGCGGGTAGTCAGCGACCAGGTCGCCTTCCTCACCGCAAACGTGCCCCCCAGGGTTCAGTGAACACTGCGCATCATGATGTTGCTGGTCACGGGTCTAGTGAGCGCGGGGTTCGGGATGCTCGTGTGGTCGTGGGTGGATGACTTCGGTGAAGATCGGTCTTCGAAACAGCGCCGAGCATGCCCGCTCATCATGCCGGCACACGGGAAATTCCAAGATCCCCGACTGTGAGGATGCCCGAGGCACCGCTCGGGGGTCCGACCCGATCCCCGATTGACGCTCCGGCTGTCCTCACTCTGGATCGTCAACCTGACGAGCGGTGCCATTACGCGTACCGGCTCCGCGACCGTGACCTCATAGAAGCGTGACCCACGTGGTCCCATCGCAGTCGTGTCCTTCCGCCGAGCCGGTACGCGCGCCCACATGACCGCGCACGGAAGGACCAACCCGGCCGCCAGCCGCAGCCCATCGCAGTGGTCGGCGGGATCGACACGCACACCGACCTCCACCAGGCCGCCGTCATCGAAACCATCGGCCGGCACCTGGCCACCGAGGCATTCCCCCCAAGCCTAAAGGCTATCGGCACCTGCTGGCGTGGCTGCGCTCGCACGGCTGGCCTTCGTGCCCACCCCCGCAGTGATCCGACGCCTGCCTCCGCAACGCAGTGGCTTTGTCGCATGTCACGGCAGGTCCCGCCGGAATTCAGCGGTGGGTGAGCAGCCGTCTTCAGCCGTCCATGAGCACCGATCTGGGGACACACATGCGGCGTAAATGCAAATTGACTAAGCCGAGCCAAACGCATACCTGCATTCCCCCAGGTCATTCATATTCCCCTCCCATAGGCAACGATCAACCCATGTAAGTCAAGACTTACTTTTGAATAATTTCGACCGCATAGTGGTGGCTCGAACCGAGAGGAGCCCCCTGTTGTCGCAGGTCAACGACCCCGCTGTGCGTCAGGTCGAATTGGAACGAGCTCATGTGTCCGCCTTGTACGAACTGCTCGCCGAGCGGCTCTCCGAGGCGCGGGCGCACCGGGCGGATGTACTCACGGCTCCGGCCGAGAGCGCCGGTGAGGTATATGAGCGAGAGGTCGCCGCTGAACGTCTGACCAAGGAGATCGGTCGGCTTGAGGGCGCCGAGAATGGGCTGGTTTTTGGCCGCATTGACTGGACGGACGACACCGCTCTGCGCATCGGCCGGATCGGACTGCAGACGGAGGCCGACGACCTGCCCCTGCTCGTGGACTGGCGTGCGACCGCGGCGCGGCCTTTCTACGAGGCGACGCCGGTTCACCCGATGAACCTGCGGCGGCGTCGGCATCTGCGCCTGGAGGATCGCACGGTGGTCGCAGTGAGCGACGAACTGCTGGACGGCTCCGCCCCGACTGCCGAAGACGTAGTGGGCGACGGCCCGTTGACCGACGCTCTTTCGGCACGGCGTACGGGCCGGATGCAAGCGGCCGTCGCGACGCTGCAGGCCGAGCAGGACGAGATCGTTCGCTCCGCGCACCGCGGGGTGACGGTGGTGCAAGGCGGGCCCGGCACGGGGAAGACGGTGGTCGCCCTGCACCGGGCAGCGTATGTCCTGTACACGTTCCCGCGCGCCGCGGAGCAAGGTGTCCTGGTGGTCGGGCCGAACGTGCGGTTTCTCGACTACATCTCCCAGGTCCTGCCCTCGCTCGGCGAGAACGACGTCGTCCTGGCGACCTGCCAGGAACTGGCCGGAGTGTTCCCGGACACGGTGGAGCCGTTCGATGCGGCGCGTCTCAAGGGCAGCTCCGTCCTCGCCGACGCTCTGGCCTCCCTGCTGCGCGTCCACCAGGCTGCGGATGGCGACTTCGCTGTGCGGGTCGGAGACGATGTAGTTCACCTCTCGGGCGAGAGAGTCGCCGTGGCACGCGACGCCACCGTGGCGACCGAGCTGGGGCACAACCCCTCGCGCCAGGTGTTCAAGGAGCTCCTGGTCGACGCCGTCACCGATGCGCTGGCACGCAATATGGGCGACCTCCTGGAGCGGATCGATTCCGAGGTCGCCCAGCTGACGGGCAGGAACCTCGACCGGTTCACGGCGGCCGACCTGCGCCACGGCCACGACGGCGCGGCCGCCCCGGGACCGGCCGTCGAGTTCGACGCGGACGCCGTCCGGGCCGATCTCCTCGACGACGCCCACGTCGACCGAGCGGTGGAGGCGCTGTGGCCGCGGCTGGTACCCGCCGACCTCGTGAGGGCTCTCCTGACCGACCCTGCCTCTCTCGCCGAGCATCTGCCCCGGCTGACCGCGGACGAGCGGTCAGGTCTGCTGCGCAGTCCGGACGACCCGTGGACGGATGCCGATGTGCCGCTGCTGGACGAGGCGGCGAGCCTGATCGACGGCCCGCCGGAGCGGACGTATGGGCACGTCGTCGTCGACGAGGCACAGGAATTGACCGCCATGCAGTGGCGGATGATCGTCCGCCGCTGCCCGGCACGAGCGATGACGCTGGTGGGCGACTTCGCCCAGGCCGGCCCGGTCGCGACAGCACGCGACTGGAAGGAGGCATTGAGTCCGCATGTCGGCCCGCGGTTCAACCTCCACAACCTGACCGTCAGTTACCGCACCACCCAGGAAGTCCTGGACAGTGTGCGAGACCTGCTCGCGCGGATCGCTCCGGACCAGAAGCCGACACGGTCGCTGCGACGTGGTGAGGCTCCTCGCACCCTGACCGCACCTTTGGACGGGCTGGTCGCCACCGTCGCCCAGGAGATTCGTGCCCAGCACACCGCCCACCCGGGAGAGCTGGTCGGGGTGATCTGCGCGGACACGAGGGTGGGCGAGCTGACGGCCGCGGGCATCGCGCAGCTCGCACGCGTAGTGCCGGCGTCCCAAGCGCGCGGTCTGGAGTTCGACGGGGTCATCGTCATGAGCCCCGCGGAGATCATCACAGCCCGCCCCAGCGGGGAAAGGGACCTGTACGTAGCCCTGACCCGGGCCACCAAGAGGCTCTGCATGATTACCGCCCAGCCCGCCTGACGTATCACCGTCCGCTTCCTATCGCCCATGCGCCACAGACATGCGCAGGCACCGTAAGCATCAGACAGAGAAGGTGGCATGGCAAAGGACTACGACGCCCCACGCAATGACGGCGTCATCGACAACCTCGAGGAGCTCAAAGCCCGGAGCACGTCCACATCCGCTCCCGCCATTGACGTCGACGAGTTCGAGGCCTCCGAGGGCCTCGAACTGCCCGGCGCCGACCTCTCCAGCGAGCAACTGGCCATCCCAGTACTTCCGCCGCTGGACGACGAATTCGTCTGTACGGCCTGCTTCCTCGTGTACCACCGTAGCCAACTTGCCAGCGGAAACAGCACTCTCCGCATCTGCCGTGACTGCGACCACACCTGACATCACGCCGACTACGACAACGCCCCACGACCCGTCCCGGCATCGCCATGTGCTCCTGCCGGGGACCCGGCCGTGATCCCTTCGTAGGGCTCACGGCGTAGGTGAGGACGAGCGGCGCGCTCCCGGTGAGAGACCTCTCTCGAGCCGGAGCGCGCCTCCCACTGTCCGCCCCATTGCTGTGAACAAGCCGGCAGCACGGGCCCCCAGCATCGCGGTGACCGCCAAGGGCGTGACCACGCGCGCCCATGACGGGGTGATCTGGTCGCGTCCGCTGCGGGCGGGATGGGCGGCGACGGCGATCAGTTCGGTGCGGATGGTGGCGCCGCGGGCCTTCCCGTGGCGGGCCGAGGCCAGTGCACCCAGTGCTCGGGTCAGCGTGCGGGCGGTGACCGCGAGCAAGACCTGCTCAACGACTGCGTGGCCGCGGCGGTCGGACTCGGCGCGGAGGAGTAACGGGCTGTCGATGAACAACGCGTGATACCGGTAGGTGGCGAACAGCTCACCCTGGCCCTGCGCGGCGGCCTTGCGGTTGAGCCGCTTCGCCCGCCGCACGATCATGCTGCCTTCGGTGCGGTGCGCGGCCTTGGGGGCGAACGCGGTGTAGGGCACTTCGGCGATCTCGGGTCGGAAATCCAGGTGTCGGTGGCTTCGTCGTAGATGGCGTTGGCGTAGTTGATCGCGGTCCATGCGTCGTCGGCGATGCCGGTGATCGCCTGTTTGACCTTGGGATCCATCCGCACGGTGACCGAGAAGTACGCCCCGTTGCGGCGGCACGCGGCCACCAGGGTGGCCGCGCCCCGGGTGGAGCTGGCGTTGCCGCCCCGCGACCGCGCCGCCACCACCGGCGCGGCCAGCGGCGTGGACACGGTGGCGGCCAGCACGTTCAGCCCGCGCACCAACGGCGACTTCGACGCGGTCTTGGCGTGCCCGAACGCCGCGCGCTGCTTCGTGCCGCCGAACACCCGCCGTTGCACCGAGTCGACACCGATATACGCCAGCGCGGCCAGCACCCGGCGGTGCACCGCGGCGAGCTGGCGCACGTTGCCGTGAACGAACGCCCGGAGAACGGCCAGGCGGTCGCTTACACCTCCGATGGATGCGCAGCTATCCCCAACTGATGCATCATGCTGAAGCTGCCCAGGACCTCGCACACCGTCGAAACACTCGCAATGGATGCACCGGAGAATCGAATACGGTCGACGACAAGAGCTGTGAAGTGCCTGCCCGTCGGCGGAATCCCGGCGAACTCACCCCGCCAGGTTCCTGACGCATGCAGGAAGCACACTACCTCGTCCTCGCGACTTATTTGGTCGATATCAGAGAATGCGAGATCAGGGAAGGCGGTGCAGAAACCTTGCAACATCGAGATGGTTTTGTCGCGCCCCTCGATCGGGCTTTCATGTTCAAAGACAAAATCCGGAGCGAGCATGTTCGTCAGTGTTTCGAAATCCCGCCGATTGAACGCGGCAAAGTATTCCTTCGCGACAGCATCCGCCTTCGCGACTGCATCCGTTGAAGTCACAAGCGTCTCCTCACGATTTGTTGCGTCGACGCCGACCGCGGCGCCGTTACTCGCGGTTGATAGGAAGCGTAGGAGCGCTCGGGCACAGCGGGAAACGGGTCCTGTCAATACGGTCGCATTGATTTCATCGATGGAATCGGCCCGCGCACGGACGCTAGTGCCTCGTGTTCCTGTTCATGTCGGTTCGAGTTGTTATTGACGAGTTTATTCACGTTGGTCGTGACGAGCCTGACCTTCGCGAGGACCTCACCGGCGGTCGCGGTCCAGGGGCCGCCCTTGAGGCCGTGCCGCCGCCCTCGACAACTCCTCACACCATGCGCTTCTCCACCTGAGAAAGCGCCGGCCGCTGCGCCGCCGGGGTCGTCGGCGAGCACGGGCTGCACACCCTCCCCGGTGCGACGACGGTCCTGGACCTCGTACGGGCCGGACTTGCGTCCTTCCCGGGGGGGCTACTTGATGGCGATGGGATTGACCGGGGCTCCGACGGCACCGGTGACGGGGAGGGGGGCGGCGGTGAGAAAGAAGTCGTAGATGCCGTCGGCGGCGCAGTCGTCTGCGAGGGCGTCGAGATCCCATAGCTCGCCGATGAAGAGGCCCATGTGCGGGATGGCCACTTGGTGCAGGGGCTGGAAGGCCTGGTCGAATTCGTTGGGCCGGACCTCGAAGCCCCAGGTGTCGGTGGCGATACCGGCGATCTCACGGGTGTGCAGCCAGTCGGCGGTGGTGAACGAGAGGCCGGGTGCCGGCCCGCCCGCGTAGTCGCCCCAGCCGTCGCGACGCGTCCGCGCCAGCTGTCCCGTACGGACCAGCAGCAGATCGCCCCGGCCCACTCGGGAGGAGTCCCCTTGTGCGGCGATCGTGGCTTCGAGGTGCTCGGTGGTGATGGCGAAGCCGTCCGGCAGTTCGCCGTCGGTGCCGTTCGCCCGGCCGACGTCGAGCAGCACTCCTCGGCCCGCTATCCGGTCGGCCACGGTCTCGATACCCGTGAGCTGATCGCCGTCGCTGGTCACCACCGCGGAGGCGCGTCGTCCGTTGTAGGCCATGCCGTGGTCGAAGATGTGTCCGAGGCCGTCCCACTGCGTCGACGCCTGCAACGGCATGAACACCACGTCGTCGGCACCGCCGAGGCCGTGCGGGAACTCCGGCGGACCGAACTCGGCGTCCAGGCCCGAGGTGAGCATGGTGTGCACGGGATTGGTCCTGCGGCGCCAGCCTTTCTGCGGACCGTTCGTGTCGAAGCGCTGGGCGAGCGAGAAGGAGACCCCGCGCCGGATCAGGGCTGCGCCCTCCCGCCGTTTGCCCTCGTCGAGGAAGTTGAGGGTGCCCAGTACGTCGTCCTGTCCCCAACGCCCCCAGTTGGAGCAGCGCTTGGCGGCATCGGCGATCGCGCCGGCGGGGTCGGCACGGTCCAGTTCGTCCGGGGTCATGCCGGGTTCCTTCCGATGAAGAACTCACGGAACGGGTCCATGCTGGGCTCGAGTCCGGCGTCGAGGAGTCCCTTGCGCAGGGCGTGCATCTGGGCGTCGTGGATGCGCTGGGTGGGCTGGCGCAGCGGTCCGCCGTTGTAGCCCTGCAGCCACCCCTGGAACTTCCATGCCTGCCGGTTGATGAAGGCACCGCCGTTCAGCACGGGAGCAAGGCCGCTCTTGATCTTGCGGGCCGGATGCAGCTGCCAGTAGATGTCGGTGGCGTCGTCGTACTTGCCCTCGCGCAGCAGCTGCATGACACGCGGGATCATGGGCCCGAAGTATTCGTGGTCGCTCGTGGCGGACAGCTGAATGGGCATGACCTGTGCCAGCGGGATGAGCTCGCTCTCGATGGGCACCGAGATGACGACCTCGTCGCCGAAGAGCCGGTGGCACTCGATGGCGCTCTGAATGCTGGGGAAGCCGCCCTCGGCCTTGATGACCGCGATGTTGGGGCAGTCGTCGATGAGCCGGCGGATGAGCCGCGTCGGGATGTCCGAGGGGTGCACCCGGGAACTGAACCCCCACAGGAACATAGGGAACAGGATGACCGCGAGGTTCGTGGCGTCGCAGACGGCCTTGGTGTAGTCGTAGATCTCCTGTTCCGACTCCGGGTAGAAGTTCGGCGGGTAGGACAGGAGCACCAGGTCGGCACCGGCGGCTTCGGCGCCGCGCACCGCCTCGATGTTCTGCTCCAGGGTGCTCCAACTGCCGTGGTGGACCACGACGAAGTCGTCGCCTGCCTCATCACGGACGATGCGCAGGAAGTCGAGGTATTCGGGCAGGGTGATGCTGATCTCGGAGACGCCGAGGGTGCCGAGGAATCCGTGCTGCTCGGCGAGCCGGATGTCGTGTCTGATGCCCTGCTCGTTGATGCCGTGAAGGTCGGCGGTGAACGACGGGATAGTGCAGTTGACGGCTCCGACGAGCTTTTCGCGGGCCCAGTCCCGGGCCTCTGTGCGGGTGTATGCAGGCATTGTCGTCCTTGCCTCGGTGTGTGGGTGATGGGGGTGGTGACTCAGCGGCTGGCGGGTTGGTCCTGGCGCACTCGTTCGTGCTGCGGTGTCCGGCGCGGCAGTCGGCTCAGGGCGCGCCGGCGCCTTCCCAGGCCAGGTACTTCATCTCCAGGTACTCGTCGATGCCGTAGACGGAGCCCTCCCGCCCCAGCCCCGACTGCTTGACGCCGCCGAAGGGGGCGACCTCGTTGGAGATCAGGCCGGTGTTGATGCCCACCATCCCCGCTTCCAGGGCGGCCGAGACGCGCCAGGTCTGCTCGGCGTCGCGGGTGAAGAGGTAGGCGGCCAGACCGTAGTCGGTGTCGTTGGCCATGCGGACGGCCTCGGCCTCGTCGGTGAAGCGGATGAGCGGGGTGAGCGGGCCGAAGGTCTCCTCGCGGGTGACGAGCATGCCCGGGGCCACGTCCGCCAGCACGGTGGGCTGGAAGAAGAGCCCTCCACGCCGGTGCCGTGAACCGCCGCACAGGATCCTGGCACCCCGGTTCGTTGCGTCGGCGAGATGTTCTTCGACCTTTGCCACCGCTGCCTCGTCGATGAGCGGTCCCTGCTGCACGCCGTCGTCGAAGCCGTCGCCGACGACGAGGTCCTCGACCCTGCGGGTCAACGCCTCTGCGAAGCGGTCGTGGATTCCCGCCTGCACGTAGACACGATTGGCGCTGATGCAGGCCTGTCCGGTGTTGCGGTACTTGGTGGCGACGACACCGGCGACGGCGGTCTCGACGTCGGCGTCGTCGAAGACAAGCACCGGTGCGTTGCCGCCCAGTTCCATCGAGGTCTTCTTCACCGTCTGGGCGGACTGGGCCAGGAGCAGCCTGCCGACCTCGGTGGAGCCGGTGAAGCTGACCTTGCGGACCAGCGGGTTGCCGGTCAGCTCGGGCCCGATCTCGCGCGGGTCGCCGATCACCACGTTGAGGACCCCGGCCGGTACACCGGCCCGCTCGGCAAGCTCGGCGAGGGCCAGTGCCGTCAAGGGCGTCTGCTCGGCGGGCTTGACGACCATCGTGCAGCCCGCGGCCAGTGCCGGAGCGGCCTTACGGGTGATCATCGCGGCGGGGAAGTTCCACGGGGTGATGGCCACGCACACCCCGACCGGCTCCTTGAGCACCAGCACCCTGCGCGAGCCTTCCGGTGCCGCGAACACGTCGCCGCGGATCCGTTTGGCCTCCTCGGCGAACCACTCGATGAAGGAGGCGGCATAAGCGACTTCCCCGCGGGCCTCGGCGAGTGGCTTGCCCTCCTCCAGGACGATCAGCCGGGCCAGGTCCTCCGTGTGCTCGGAGACGAGGTCGAACCAGCGCCGCAGCACCTGTGCGCGCTGTTTGCCCGACCGCGCCCGCCACTCGGGCAGCGCGCGATGAGCGGCGTCGACGGCCTGGGCGGTCTGCGCCCTGCTGAGTGCCGGCAGGTCCGCGACGAGTACACCGGTCGACGGGTTGCGGACGGTGAGCCGACCGCTGTCGCCGGCTTCCAGCCACGTGCCCTCGACGTAGGCGGCCGTGTGCAGCAGCGTGGGGTCGGACAGACCGAGGGGAACGGTCGTCTGCGTGGTCATGGCGGCTCTCTCACTTCTGCACGGGATGGATGGTGGCCGGCATCCGGGTTCCGAGTCCCAGCCGCTCGGCGTTGCGCGCGCACATGCCGGCGACCGCCAGGTCCTGGGCCGCTGATCCGACCGACTTGTACAGCGCGATCTGGTCGACGTGGGTGCGCCCGGGGATGCGTTTGCCGACGAGGTCGGCCAGCGAGCAGATCTTGCCCGCCACGTCGAGACCGGCGGCTCGCGCGGCGATCAGGTCTCCGGTGTCGTCGAGCACCTCCTCGACCATGTCCGCCACGATCACGTCGGCACGGGCGATCACCTCGGGGTCCACCTCACGCTGCTCGGGCAGGGTGGATCCGATGGACACGACGGTCATGCCGGGTCGGAGCCACTTGCCGAGCAGGGTGGGGGTCTCGTCGCGGGACCGGGCGGCGCAGACGACCAGCGTGGCGCCTGCGACGGCCTCCTCGGCGCTGGTCGCCTGCGTGATCGGCAGGTCGGACAGTTCGGCGGTGAACCGGGCTCGGCTCTCCGGTCGTGGGCTGTACACCCGTACGGCCTTGAGGTCGCGTGCGACGGCGAGGGCGCGCACATGGTTCTGCGCTTCGAAACCGGAGCCGATCACGGCGACGGTCAGGGCGCCGGGCGGGGACAGCAGGTCCGCCACGACGGCCGAGGTGGCCGCCGTCCGGTATCCGGTGATGGAGTGGCCGTCGAGCAGGGCGACCAGCTCGGCCGTCCGCTGGTCGAACAGGGGGATGAGGTAGGACGCGCGGCGCGTCGGCATCGCAGCCGCGATGATCTTCGCCCCCATCAGTTCGCGTCCGGCCGGTACGCCGGTCAGCGTGCGCAGCCAGCCGTGGTCTCCGCGGGCCATGCCGCGAGCCGGATAGCGCGCTCCGTCCACGCTCGTCGCGTACGCCTCGCGCACCGCCGAGGTTGCCAGCTCCCAGTCGAAGGCCGCCTGTACCGCTGCGTCATCAAGGAAAAGAGTCACTTCAGTGGCCTTTGCTGAGGAGGGGAGGGATCAGATGGGCGAGGGGGTCCACAGACCGCCGTCCGTCTGCTTGAGCAGCACCGGCAGCATGGCCTCGGTCATAGCCCCGCCGGTCCCCCACTGGTCCTGCGACTGAGGAGAGGTGCCGTCGAAGACGCGGGGCTCCCACGCCTCCTCGTCCTCGATCGTCTCCAGCTCCGTCGTGTACTCGACGACGTTCTTGTTCGGATCGAGGAAGCAGGTGAAGGTGTTGCTTCCCGCGCCGTGCCGGCCTGGCCCCCACAGCGGGCGGTGACCGGCGCGCATCAGACGCAAGAACGCCTTGGTCGCGGACACATCGGTGCAGTTGACCACCACGTGGCTGAGCTTCTTGGGGGCGGATTCGCGTTCCTCGAGCTCCCGGAAGGGCTTCTGCGCGACCCCCCGGCGGGCACCTCGACGAGTCGGCCGTGGGGGTCGAAGAACCGGACGCCGTATCCGCCGCCCGGGGTGTCCAGCTTGCCGAGCTCCCGGTGCCGGACGCGAAGGACGTACTGCTCCGGGTCCGCGGGAGTGGCGAAGAACGTCACAGCGCTGTCGTCGGCCACCGGCTGCAGTCCCCAGAGGTTCTTGTAGAACTCCAGAGCCTTGCCGTAGCCGGGCACACCGATACTTGCATCCCTGAGATGGGTGATCGGCCGGAAGGCTGCGGTCATCGTCGACTCCTGCGCTTCAGTGACGCCGAACAGGTCGTTCGCGTCGCTTTCCCCGCTGCAAGACGCTAGACAGACGCACTCCTCGATACAAACAATCGATAGTGATGCGTTCGGATTGATGACATCAATCCGTGGTCGAAGTCGACCGTCGAGCCGCGGCAGCCGACTTCTGTCGGCATGCTTCAGCACAGACGGGAATCCGGTCGATGCCCACCACCAATGCGCCCCTGGATCTCAACCGGGTGGATCTGAACCTGCTCGTCGCCTTCGACGCCCTGATGGCGGAACGGAGCGTGACCGCGGCGGCGGCCCGGCTGTCCGTCGGACAGTCGGCCATGAGCTCGACGCTGGCTCGGCTCCGCAAGCTCCTGAACGACCCGATCCTCGTCAGGCAGGGGCGGACCATGGTTGCCACACCGGTTGCCGAGTCGCTGGTGCAGCCAGTGCAGAAGACGCTGACCGACATCAAGTCGCTGCTGTCACAGCGCGACAGCTTCGATCCCGCGACCGACCACAGGACGTACTCGGTGATGGCGAGCAGCTACGCGGCCGTCGCCGTACTGCATCCGCTGTTGGTGCAGCTGCCGGCCGAGGCTCCGAACGTGCGGTTGCGCATCCAGCCCTTCGCGGAGGAGTACGCGGAACAGCTGACCCGCCACCAGATCGACCTCGTCGTCGTGCCGCGCGAGCTGGTGCCCAGCGGGCCGGACCTGTGCAGTGAGGCCGCGTACACCGACCGCTACGTGCTCGCCGTCGACCGGGAGCACCCCGATGTGGGCGAGAGCATCTCGGTCGAGGAGTTCAGCGAGCTGCCGTATCTCGCGACGAGCCCCGACCGGCGACCCTCCCTGGGCGAACTGCAACTCGACCTGCTCGGCATCCCGCGCCACGTCGAGGTCACCACGAGTTTCGAACTCGCCCCGTTCCTGATCAGCGGTACCCGGCTCATCACCTTGATCCCCGAATCGCTCGGGCGCCGCATCGCCCTGGCGACAGGCCTGCGGCTGCTCGAACCTCCCATGGAGCTGCAGCCGGGAACCGAAATGATGGTCTGGATGAAACGCATGGACGACGATCCGGGCCACGCCTGGCTGCGGCAGCGCATGCGCCATTTCGCAGATGCCTATATCCGGGACACACCGCCCGCCCCGGCAGCCGACTGAGACAGGACCGGCCAGGAGGAGCCTGGCCGCGTTCCATCGATTGGATCAATGCCGACCCATCGACGGGAATTGCTTTTCACCATGTGATGACAGCCATACCCTGACGTCTCGAGCCGCAGGCAGGGCCACGGAAATCCGCTGATCGCCCCTGCTGAGCACGACTGAGGCAAGGGAGCCCCATGACTGCCATCTCTCCAGAAACGGCTGATGCCGCTGCCCTCCTGGACCGCGTCGAGGCCTCGCTGAAGAACGATCTCGTCCCGGTGGAAATCTTCAACGACACGGCGGTGTTCCGCGCCGAGATCGAGCAGATATTCACCAAGTGCTGGGTGTTCGTCGCGCACGAGAGCGAAATCCCCAAGGCGGGTGATTTCGTGCAGCGCAGAATCGGCCTCGATCCGGTGATCGTCACGCGCGACGGCAAGGGCGGCATCAACGTGCTGTCGAACTACTGCCGTCACAGAGGCACTCAGGTGTGCCAGACCGATGCCGGCAACTCCCGGTTCTTCAAGTGTCCCTACCACGGCTGGACCTACAGCAACAACGGTGACCTGGTCGGCACCCCGCACCTGCACGACGCCTACGGCGAGCGCCTCGACCCCAAGGCGTGGGGCCTGATACGCGCGCCCCGGGTGGCCACCCGGCAGGGCTTCGTCTTCGCCTCGCTGGACCCGGACGGACCGTCCCTGGACGAGTACCTGGGCGGGGCCGGGTGGATGCTCGACCTGATCGTCGGGCTGGCGCCCGGCGGCATGCGGGTCGCCGGGCCTCCGGAGCGCTACCGGCTGCACGCCGACTGGAAGACGGCCGCCGAGAACTTCGCCGGCGACGGTTACCACATCGGCACACTGCACGAGAGCACGGAAGAGGTCGCCATCGCCCAGGGGCTGCAGATGATGTGCGCGATGGCGCGCACATACGAATTCGACAACGGCCATGCCTTCATCGGCCACGCCTGGACCAAGGCAGTCCATCCCGGCTACGTGCTCTGGGGCTACGCGCCGGAAATCACCCAGCACTTCGACCTGTCGGGCCTGGACGAGGCACAGCTCCACGTAGTCAACCACGAGCCGCCGACGGTCGGAACGATCTTCCCGAACCTCAGCTTCATCCGGGTGAACACCCCGTCCGTGTCGGGCGGTCCCCTGTCGGTGATCACCAGCTTCCGGCAGTGGCAGCCGATCGGCCCCGGCGAGATCGAACTGTGGAACTGGCAGTTCGTCTGGGACTTCATGTCGGAGGACGAGGCCCGCGACTCCTACGTGAACGGCCAGTTCACCTTCGGCTCGGCAGGCATCTTCGAGCAGGACGACACCGTCGCCTGGGAAGGCGCACCGCGCGCCGCCCAAAGTCCGTGGATGCGCAAGGCCGGCATGGAGTTCCACTTCCAGCAGGGCAACAACAGTCAGGTCGACCAGTCGCCCGACCCCTCGTGGACCGGCCCGGGCCGCAAGCGCAACACCGGCTACGGCGAGCACGGGCAGCTCCACTTCTACCGACACTGGCTGAACGTGATGCGCGGGAACACCGGCCCCGGCACCGGAGGAGCTGAGTCAGCATGACCACGACCGACACACCCCGCATCGTCCCGCCCGTGAGCGCCAACCCCGAACTTCAGGCCTTGGCCACCCAGTTCCTGGCGCTGGAGGCCCGGCTGCTCGACGAGGGCCGCGAGGAGGAGTGGTACGAACTCCTTGACGACGAACTTCTCTACACCGTGCCGATCCGGCAGGCAGCTGAACCGCGTTCCAAGGAGATCGACCGCAACGCCTTCCGGCTCCGGGACACCAAGGCCCACGTACGCACGCGCCTGGACCGGCTCAACACCGACCACGCGTACTCGGAGGTACCTCCGTCCCGCACCTTGCGCATCGTGGGCAGCGTCGAGGTCGAGGAGAGCGACCGCCCCGACGTCATCAAGGTGTCGAGCGCCCTGCTGGTCTACCGCCAGCGCGGCATCGACCCGCACTTCGATCTCATCCCGTGCAGGCGCTACGACCAGCTCCGCCTCACACCGTCGGGCCCACGCCTGCTGTCCCGCGAAATCGTGCTGACCGAAACGGCGCTGGCCACTCCGAACCTTGGAGTCTTCCTGTGAGCGACAACCTCTCCGTCTCCCTCGACGGCACCCGCTGCAAGTCCTACGGCATCTGCGTCAGCGTCATGCCCGAAGTCTTCGACACCCCGCCCGGCAGCCCGACGGCTGTTCTCCTGCGCGACACCGTCGACGCCGACGAGCGGGAAGACCTCGAAGAGGCCGCCCGCGCGTGCCCCGCACAGGCCATCGCGCTCAACTCGGGACCCAAGCCGTGACCGGCGGCTTTGAGCGGGTCGTCGTGGTGGGAGCCTCCGCCGCCGGCCTCAGCGCCGCCGACGGCCTCCGGGAGGCCGGATTCACCGGCTCCATCACCGTCCTCGGCGCCGAACTGCACCAGCCGTACGACCGGCCCACGATGTCGAAGGCCCTGCTTGTCGCCGAGGAGGACCCGCAACTCCTCGAACTCCGCTCTCCCGAACGCATCGAGGCGAACCGCGTCGACCTGCGTCTCGGGCACGCCGCGGCAGGCCTCGACGTCGACCGCCGCTATGTGGTGACCACGTACGGCGAGGCACTTCCCTGGGACGCTGTGGTCATCGCCTGCGGCAGCCGCCCCCGCGAGATGAGGACCCTCGCCGGCGAGGTACTGCCGGCCCTGCGCACCCCCGAGGACCTGCGGGTGCTGCGCGAGGCCGCGGCGCGATACGGCGAGATGACCCTGATCGGCTCCGGCTTCATCGGACTGGAGGTCGCGGCCGCTCTCGTCGCGCGGGGCGTGACGGTCACGGTCCTCGACGCGCTCCCGCTGCCGCTGGAGCCCGTACTGGGGCCCGAGCTGGCCACCCATCTCCGCGACCTGCACACCGCACGCGGGGTCCGCTTCCGCAGTGCCGTCGCGGTGGCGTCGGTCACGGGACAACCCGGGGCGTACGAGGTCCGGCTCACGGACGGAAGTGTGCACCGGGCCCCCTTCGTGCTCACGGGTATCGGCGCCGAACCCGCCGTCGACTGGCTGGCGGGCTCCGGGGTCGAGGTGACCGGCGGGATCGTCACCGACGCCGCCGGCCGGACCAACGTACCCGGCGTGTGGGCCGCCGGTGACGTGGCCGCGTTCCACCACCCGCTGCTGGGCCAGCGCGTACGCGTGGAGCACTGGACCCATGCGGTCGAGCAGGGCCGGCACATCGGCTTGAACATCGCCCGCGGCGAGACCACGCCCTACCAGGGAGTGCCGTACTTCTGGACCGACCAGTACGGCGTACGGTTCCAGTGCTACGGCCGCCGCCGCGCGGGCGACCGCAGCCTCTTCGTCGAGGGTTCACTCGACACGGGCGAGTTTCTCGTCCTGTTCGGCCACGCCGGCGAGTTCCACGCCGCGTTCGCCCGCGGGCGTGTCCGCTCGCTGCGCGACTACCGCAAGCTGCTCGCACGCGGCGGCACCTGGAACGAGGCACTCGCGCTCGCCCGCACGAACAATCCCGACCTCGACACCACCCTGTCGTGCACCAACCGGAAGGAACGCACCACCCATGAAGCTGCTTGACGACCACATCGTACTCGTCACCGGCGGCGGCTCGGGCCTCGGTCTCGGAGTCGCCCGCCACTGTCTCGAACAGGGCGCGCAGCTGGCGATCCTCGAATACGACCAGGCCAAGGTGCTCGGGCTGAAGCAGGAGTTCGGCGACGACGTCCTCGTCGTGCACGGCGACGTGCGCAGCATCGACGATCTTCGTGCCTGCCGGTCTCAGATCGAGGACCGCTACGGCCGGCTCACCTCCCTCATCGGCGCGCAGGGCATCTTCGACGGTAACGTCCGGCTGGCCGACATCCCCGTCGAGCGCGTCGGCGACCTGTTCGACGAGGTCTTCTCGATCAACGTCAAGGGCTACGCGCTGACCGCGCGGATCATGCACGACCTGCTGCAGGCCGAGGAAGGGGCGATCGTGCTCACCGCGTCCCAGGCGGCGTTCGCAGCCGACGGCGGCGGCGCGGCCTACACGGCCAGCAAGGGGGCGGTGCGCAGCCTGGTGAACCAGCTGTCGTTCGAGTTCGCCCCGCGGGTACGGGTCAACGCCGTCGCCCCTACGGGCATCGCGGGCAGTCAGCTCCGCGGGCCGGGCGCTCTCGACCTGCAGGAGTCCAAGCAGTCGGACATTCCTGCGGACGCCTTCCGTGCGGAGTTCGAATGGGGCACGCCCCTTCAGCATCTGCCCACCCCGGAGGAGTACGGGCCTTTCTACGCACTCCTCGCATCCCGGCACAACAAGGTGATGACAGGCCAGACCGTGATCGCCGACTCGGGCACCCTGAACCGGGCCCTCATGAGCATGAGCCAGCTCATCAGCAGCTTCCCGTCGGCCTGAGTGCCGCGCCTCTGCGCACCACACCGGGTCGCAGAGGCGCGCATGCCGTCTTCCTGCTGGACGTGCATCAACCGTACGACCGTTGACGTACGTGCTGTTGCCGCTCAGCCGGCCTGCCAGGGCCAGCCGGGCGGCTTCGACATGGTCGGCGGCGGTGTTGCTGCCCGCGTTCCCCAGACGCAGTAGGCCGGCCACGGGTTCGCCGGACCTGCCCTGGCCGTGGTCGACGTACTCCATCCACGGATGGTGCCCGAAGGTCTTCTTCCAGGCAGCGGCCGCGTCCTGCTTCTCGGAGTGCGCGATGACCAGCACCCCCTCCAGGTCCACGACCACCTGCCCGCCGGCGTCCGGAGCTCTTTCACCGACCAACCTCCAGACGTGTTCACGTACTTCGGCCCCGGCAGTTCGGATCGCGTCCAGGGCCCGCTTTTCCACCCGCAATCAGGAGGACATGTCCGTGAAACCCGAACCCGCATCCGCTCAGTTCGCGGGCCCTTTCGCCCTCGCCACCCTCTCGGCCCCGGGCAATCCGCGTTTTCCCGCCCTGGTCACGGCCGACAGTCAGGTGGCCGACCTCCGCACGGCCCTGCGGGACGACGCTCTGACGATGCGCGGTCTGCTCGAGCAGTGGGCGGTCGCCCTCCCCCGGTTGCGCGCGCTCGCCGCCGCCCCCGGGACCGAACGGCGGCCCCTGGCGGACTTCCAGGTGCATGCTCCCATCGAGCCGCGCCAGGTGCTGCAGTCGGGAGCCAACTACCGGCAGCACGTGATCGACCTGCACGTGGCCCACCGGGACCCCGCCGACGACCGCTCCGAGGAGGATCGGCGCGCCGAGGCCG
The DNA here is from genome assembly GCF_032598905.1 of Streptomyces sp. 11x1. Taxonomy (NCBI): domain Bacteria; kingdom Bacillati; phylum Actinomycetota; class Actinomycetes; order Kitasatosporales; family Streptomycetaceae; genus Streptomyces; species Streptomyces sp. 11x1. The sequence continues at coordinate 1,581,235 of NZ_CP122458.1, forward strand.
CGGAGATCATGGACCGGCGGGCGGCCGAGGAGCTGCCGTACGTGTTCATCGGCCTGCCGAGCGCGATCGTCGGCCCGTACGACGATGTCGTCCTGCCCTCCTGGGCTGAAAAGCCGGACTGGGAGCTGGAGTTGGCGGTTGTCATCGGCCGGCCGGCCCACCGGGTGTCCGTCGAGAGTGCCCTCGACCATGTCGCCGGTTACACGATCGCCAACGACCTCACCGACCGTGCCACCGTCTTCCGCCGGGACATGCCGCAGATCGGCACCGACTGGCTGCGCAGCAAGAACGTTCCCGGCTTCACCCCGCTGGGACCCTGGATCGTGCCCGCCGAGTCGATCGCCGACCCGGACGACTTGCGCGTCACGCTCAGGCTCAACGGCGAGACCATGCAGGACGAGTCCACGAAGGACATGATCTTCGGCGTGGCCCGGCTGGTGTCGTACATCTCGCAGACCTCCCGGCTCCTGCCCGGCGACCTGGTGTTGACCGGCAGCCCGGCCGGCAACGGCATCCACTGGGGGCGGTTGCTGCGGGACGGCGACGTCATGGAGGGGGCCGTCACGGGCCTCGGCGTGCAGCGCACCCGCTGTGTCGCGGAGGGAACGACATGAGCCTGGACCGCCGCGACCCGGAGGGCGCGATCGCCGATCCCGCCAAGGAGTACTCGAACTGGGGGCGTTGGGGTGCGGACGACATCCTGGGCACCCTCAACTTCCCCGACGAGGCAAAGCGGCGTGAGGGCGCCGCCCTGGTCCGCCGGGATGTCAGCTTCTCTCTCTCGCAGCGCTTCGACATGAACGGCCCGCAGAAGGGCTGGCGCCGGCGGACCAACCCGGTGCACACCATGCTCGACACGGGTACCGACGCCGTCCTCGGCAACCAGGGCTTCCCGCACGGCATCGGCGGCGCCGACGACGTGATCGCGATGCCGTTGCAGTGCTCGACCCAGTGGGACGGGCTCGGCCACATCTTCGACCACGGATTCGCCTGGAACGGACGGCGCGCCAACAAGGTGGTCACCTCCGAAGGCGACCTCGTCACCGGCATCGAGCACATGGCACCGCACGTCGCCGGACGCGGTGTCCTGCTGGACGTGGGCCAAGTCTGCGGTGACGAGGGCGAGTTGTCGGACGCCTTCGCCATCACGGTGGAGCATCTCAGCGCGACCGCCGAAGCTCACGGGGTGACCGTGGGACGCGGTGACATCGTCCTCGTACGGACCGGACAGCTCGCCCGGGTGCGACGCGACGGCTGGGGAGACTACGCGGGCGGACCCGCGCCCGGCCTGTCGTTCACCACGCCGGCTGGCTGCACCGCACCGAGATCGCCGCCATCGCCACCGACACCTGGGGCTTCGAAGTCCGCCCCAACGAGTTCGAGGGCGCCTTCCAGCCGCTGCACCAGGTCGTCATCCCCAACATGGGTCTGCTGATCGGCGAGATGTGGGACCTCGACGCGCTCGCGGCGGACTGTGCCGACGACGGTGTGTACGAGTTCTGGCTCACCGCGGCGCCGCTGCCCATCACCGGCGCCGTCGGCTCTCCGGTCAATCCGATCGCCGTCAAGTAGCAGCGGAACGAAGGAGTTCCCCATGAGCAACACCAGCAGAGTCCTCATCGATGGCGGCAGCGCCGCCGGCAACGCAGTGACGGTCCTGCCGCGCCGCGCCGACGTCGAGGTGGACCTGATCGAGGCCTCCGTGGAGGGCTCCTGGCATCGCGGCCGGGTCGTCCTCATCGGCGACGCGGCGCACTGCTGCCCGCCCACCCCGGCCCAGGGGGCGGCCCTGTCCCCGGAGGACGCCTCCGTGCCGGCCGAGCTGCTGACCGGCGGGCGGGACTGGGACGACGCACTGCTCCAGGAGTTCTACGAGCGCCGCATCCAACGGGTCCGGCCGGTCGTCGAGGCGTCGGTCCAGCTCGGGCAGTGGCAGCTGGACGGCGTGCGCGACGCCGACGTACCCGGTCTGATCGCCCGCACCCTCATCCCGCTCAGGGAACTGCCGTGACCACACCGACAGTCGACGTCCACGCCCACCTCCTGGTCCCCGAGGTGGAGGCGGCCGTCGCCGATCACCCCGGCCTCGCGGCGGCCCGGGCGCTGGACGCCCGCCGCAACGGCCCGGCCGCGCTCGCCGTCAACGGGCCCATGGTGTGCGAGCGCATCCCACGCCTCACCGACGTCGCCGTACGCCTCACCGCGATGGACGCGCAGGGCGTGGATGTGCAGCTGGTCAGCCCGTCGCCCTCGCACTACCACTACTGGGCGGACGAGGAGACGGCCGAGAAGGTGTACCGGCTCGCCAACGAGGCGACGGCCGCGCACTGCGCCCAGGCGCCGGACCGGCTGCACGGCCTCGGGCTGGTCCCGCTGCAACACCCGGACCAGGCTGTACTCGCCCTCGAACACGCTCTGGACCAGGGCCTGGCGGGCGTGGAGATCTCCTCGCACGCTCCGGGCCGCGAGCTGTCCGATCCGGCTTACGAGCCCTTCTGGGCACGGGCCGAGGAGACGGGCGCGCTCCTGTTCCTGCACCCCTTCGGCTGCACGCTCGACGAGCGCCTGGACCAGTGGTACCTGTCCAACAGCGTCGGCCAGCCCACGGAGAACGCGGTCGCGCTGTCCCACCTCATCTTCTCCGGCGTACTGGACCGCCACCCGGACCTGAAGGTGATCGCCGCACACGGCGGCGGCTACCTGCCCACCCACATCGGCCGCTCCGACCACGCCTGGTCGACCCGCTCCGACGCGGGCGCGAGCTGCGCCCACCTGCCCAGCAGCTATCTCCGGCGCCTGTACTTCGACTCCTTGGTCCACGACCCGCACGTCCTGCGGGAGCTTATCCGCGTCGTCGGCGCCGACCGGGTACTGCTCGGCTCCGACTTCCCCTTCGACATGGGCACCGAGGACCCGGTCGGCGCGCTGCGCGCGGCCCGTCTGTCCGACCCCGACTTCCACGCCGTACGAGGCGGCAACGCCGCCGAACTCCTCCGGAAGGACTGAAACCATGACCGCACGTCTGCTCACCCACCTGCGGCACGTCGACCTGGCCGTGCCCGACTACGACAAGCAGCTCGACTTCTACTCCGGTGTCTGGGGCCTGACCAAGGTCGCCGAGGACTCCGGGATCTCCTTCCTGGCCGCCGAGGGCAGCCCCGAACAGTACGTCGTACGGCTGCGCAAGGCCGAGGAGAAGCGCCTCGACCTCGTCTCGTACGGCGCAGCGAGCGAGGCGGACGTGGACACCCTCGCCGAACAACTCCTCGCCGGTGGCGTGCAGTTGGTCTCCCAGCCCGGCAAGGTCGACACCCCCGGCGGCGGTTACGGCTTCCGCTTCTTCGACGTCGACGGGCGCACCATCGAGGTCTCGGCCGACGTCGAGGTGCGGCAGCACCGCAGGATCGAGGAGAAGGAGTCGATCCCGGTCAAGCTGTCCCACGTCGTCCTCAACTCCCCCGACCTGAACCGCACTCGGGAGTGGTACGAGCGCCACCTCGGCTTCCGCCTCACCGACTCCCTCATGCACCCCAGGATGGGTGAGGCGATGCACTTCATGCGCATCAGCAACCAGCATCACTCCATGGCCATCGCGAAGGGCCCGCACACCGCGCTGCACCACATCTCCTTCGAGATGCGCGGGATCGACGAGTACATGCGTGGCTCCGGCCGGGTGCTGCGGGCCGGCTTCAAGAAGATCTGGGGCCCGGGCCGGCACCTGGCGGGCGACAACACGTTCACGTACTTCCTCGACCCGCACGGCAACACCGTCGAGTACACGACGGAGTTGGAGCTGCTGGACGAGGACACCTGGCACCCGCACGTCTACGACTTCTCCCAGCCCGAGGTCGCCGACCAGTGGGGCACCGCCAACCCGATGAACGAACTGGTCGCCAAGGAGTCCTTCAACGACCCCGACCGCGGCTGCTTCGTCGCCCCGCCGGTCTGACCTGTCACCTGTCCAACCGTTAGCCCCCGGCCGCCCGGAGCGCAGCGACGGTCGGCTTTGTCCGCCCGTAGCGCCTCCGGGCCCGCGCGCCCGCACTCCCTCCGACAGGAGCCCCCATGCGCTTCGCCACATACGAGTACCGCAGCCGGCGCCATGTGGCCGTCCTCGACCAGGACGGCACGCTCCGCCCCCTGCCCGGTGTCAGCTCACTCACCAACCTGCTCGCCGAGGGAGGCAGCCTACGCAACCTGCTGGCTGCAGGCTCCGTGACGCAGGACGTCCCGGCCGGCCCGCACGTCTCCGAGGTGCGGCTGCTCGCGCCGCTCCAGCCGCCCACCGTGCGGGACTTCGTCACCTTCGAGGAGCACGTCGAGGGTGTACGGCGGGCCATTGACGGCGCCACCGGGGTGCCCGAGCAGTGGTACGCCGCCCCGACCTTCTACTTCACCAATCCCTACGCGGTCTTCGGCCCGTACGACGACATCCCCGTACCCCCGGGATCGAGCGTTCTGGACTTCGAACTCGAGGTCGCCGCCGTCATCGGGCTCGAAGGCCGCGACCTCACCCCCGAACAGGCCCGCGACCACATCGTCGGCTACACGATCTTCAACGACTGGTCCGCCCGCGACCTGCAGTCCGCCGAGATGAAGATCGGCCTCGGCCCCTGCAAGGGGAAGGACACCGCCACCACGCTCGGGCCGTACCTGGTCACCGCCGACGAACTGGAACCCTTCCGCGACCCGGACGGCTTCCTGCGTCTGGCCCTGACCGCCGAGGTCAACGGCGAGGTCGTCGGCAAGGACCTGCTGTCCAACATGAGCTGGACCTTCGAGGAGATGGTCGCCTACGCCTCCCGCGGCACCCGCGTCGTTCCCGGTGACGTCCTCGGCTCCGGCACCTGCGGCAACGGTGGCTGCCTGGCAGAGCTGTGGGGCCTGCGCGGCGAGCAGACGCCGCCCCCGCTGAAACCGGGCGACGTCGTCACCCTCACGGTGGAGGGCATCGGCACCGTCTCCAACACCGTCGTGCCCGGTCCCGAACCCGTCGCCCTGCCGGTCGGCAGGCGCCGCTCGCGGGAGCGGCCGTAAGCGAACTCCGCAGCAAGCGGCTGCTCGGCAAGGTCGTCGTCATCACCGGAGCGGCCCGCGGCCAGGGGGCGGCCGAGGCCCTCACGAGGGAAGGCGCCCGTGTCATCGCCACCGATGTGACGGGAACCCCTGGCTGCCGCCGGCTCGACGTCACCAGCGACAAGGAATGGGCCGAGCTCGCCGCCGAACTGTAGAAGCCATGTCGTCCGCTCCGGTGCGGACGCGAGAGGGTGGCTGCACGACCGCTCCGAGCCATCTCCCGTCGCCGTGGAGGCGGCCTACCTCTTCAAGGGCTTGGTCCTGCGTCGCGTAGAACAGTGACCGGCCGGGGATGAAACGCGCCGGGCAGTCCTCGGTGTGGCGTTACGACGCCGACGCCGGCATGCGGCTCCTGCCGGCGCGCAACTCCATGACGAAACGCTGCCGAGGATTCGACGCGCAGCGGGCGGTCACTCCGGGGCCCTCGCGAGCGCCGTGCCCGGGCTCCGTCCTGGCCGGGTCGAGGGGCGAGTTGTAGGGCTGTGCGGCAGCGATCCTGACGACCTCGTCTTCGCTGGTGCCGTGTTCCGAGGACAGGGAGATCCTCACGCCCCAGCTGTCCGGCGTCTCCTCGACCGTGTACGCGGGCTCGGAGTGGTTGATGTCGACGGGGAGGACGGGGACGTTGTGGCGGCGGGCGTCGGCGACGATGACACGCAGGGGCCACATGCCGGGGTCGTGTTCCAGCAAGCCGGCGTAGAGGGCGGCGGGGTGGTGGGCTTTGAGCCAGCGGGCTGTAGGGCGGGGACGGCGAACGCGACGGCCTGGGCGCGGCAGAATCCTTCTCGAATTAGAGACCGCGCGCACGGGGATCGGTACAGCGATCAGCGGGTGGGGCTCGCCCCGGGGCAGGCCGGCCGTCGGTCCAGAGGCGTCACCGACCCAGCGGTCAATCTCCGAGGCTCCGACACGGAGGAGTTCGGCGCGGTCGGCGGTCAGACACCGGGCGATGCGTGAGGACTCAGGATGCACCGTCTCGACGGGTGCGGCCGGTTTCCCGCCGGCCTGCTCCGGAGGAGGGTCAGCACGGCGCAGCGCCACGGGGCCGGACAGGATGGGAGCGGGCAGATCTCCGTTAAATATGACCTCGCACAGATGGATGCTGACGGCGTCCGCGAAGCGTGGTACGGCAACCTTGATCACTTCCTGAGCGGTTCCCGTGACGTCCAGGCTCTCACCGATCCGCGTTCGCGCCTCGCCCATCAGCGCCAGGCGCTCCCTCGAACCGTATTGCTGCGAGTAGTCATGCCGCACAGCCCACCGCGCGCACTCGGCCGGTGGAGTCCCGCAGTGGGAAGAAGTCCGCGGCCCATGCATGGGCCTTCGTCTCACCCGGGACTTTCACGAACCTCTCTGTGGTCACTGGTTCGCCCGTCGCGACGACGCGGCGCACACGCCGGACATCTTCGGCGGTAGCAACCCCCGGCGCCGCCTCGGTCATGAGCCGTGTACGGATGTCCTCCTCGCTCAGCCCCAGGAGCTGGCACATCGCTTCGTTGCTCCTCAGAACACGGGCCTCACCGTCAGTGATCGAAATCGCGAGCGGGAACTGATCGAACAGCCAGGACATCAGGGCGTTGTCTGGCGCCTGCTCCTCCGCCCCGAGATCGGCCGTCACCAGGAACCCAACGCGCTGATCCTCTACCGTCAGCGCTGTGATCTGCGTCGGCGCGTCGAAGGTGTGGCCGTCCTTGTGCCGAGGTACTCCGTCGGCTGTGTACAGATCCGCCAGTTCCAGACCAACGGCTTCCTGCCAGGACCATCCCCACAGCGCGTGAGCACCGGCGCTCCATTGAGTCACCGCACCTCTGCCGTCCGTGGCGAGGACAGCATCCACTGAACGTGCTGCCGCCAGCACTGTCGGAGAGAGCCGACCGGATGCCGTGGTGTCTTCCGTCATGGCGCCTTGCCTGCGTCGGGGCCGCCGGAGCGGCTACCCTCATCGTCATCCAGGGGGCTGACCCTGGCAAGGCAAGCGGCCAGGGCCAGTCGCCGGCTCGCGACCAGGCCCACGGGTGTGGAAGAGGCCCTTCCTTCAGCACAGCCTTCAAGCAGGCATTCGGCGTGACGCCCAGCAGCGTCTCGCTCCAGGGCCAAGCGTCGCCTGAAGGCCTGCTACCGGGACCTCTCACGTGCGCATGGGGGCACGACGGTCACCGACGTTGCCTTCTGGACCGATACCCGCATTGGACACGGCGACATCGATGGCGCCGAACTCCTCGGCCACGGCTTGAACTGCGGCCTTGACCGACTCCTGGTCCGGATGAACCGCCAGTTGCCGGTCACGTTGACGTCGAGCACCGTGGCGAGCACCGACGGATCGAGGTGCCGCACTGTGCCCACCGTGGTCGCGATGGCGGCGAACGCGTCAGGCCGTGGCCCGGCACTGCCACTACCGACGACGATGTCATTCGTTGGAGGGGCCGTCCGGGAGGCCCTGTCGCCTGCCTGGCTCGTCTCACCGGACCGGGCTGACGAATGGGTCGTCGACCGGACCTCATAGAGTGGGCTCGTGTCACAAGGAAACGCCGTCGTCGCGCGCAACCTGCGCCTTCTGAGGGAGCAGCGCGGATTCTCAATCGCCGAGCTGGCCCGACGGGCAGGGCTGGCCAAGCAAACGCTGTCGAATCTGGAACAGGGGACGGGCAACCCCACGGTCGACACCCTGTTCTCCATCGCAGGGGCACTAGGCGTTCCGGTGACCCGGCTGGTGGCCGAGCGGGAGCAGGTGATCACCGTGCAGCGGGGCGACGACGTCGTGTGGCAGAAGCACGGCGGATACGAAGCACGGTCACTCGACCACATCTATGGTTCGGGCGTCATCGAGAACTATGTGGTCCGTATTGCCCCCCACCCCGATGGCGTGGGCAAGCCCTCCGAGCCGCACCCAGTGGGCACTCTGGAGCACCTGTACGTCATCAGCGGCAGGGTGCGCGTGGGACCTTCCGACAACCCACTGGAGCTGTCGGAAGGGGACTTCGCGCGCTACCCGGGCGATCGGCCCCATGTGTACGAGTCGCTGGCGGGCGAGAGCCTGGTGCACATCGTGGTGAGTGTGCCCCGCGTTCAGCCTGGCACGGGCGGTGCGAACCTCACGCGAACCCACGGCAACGGAACGCGCTGAGCACTGCCGCGGCCGTCGTGCCATGCAGCGGCACGACCGCTTGAACCGACTGCGGCGAGGCACGGACCTGGCCTCAGCCGATCGCCAATGCGGTCCAGGATCTCGTACGAGGAGCGGGTTCGGGGACTTCGTGGTGCCCTCCCGGATCACCCGACTCGCCGGTTCCGGGCTTGCCGCGACGGCAACGGGAGCGGACCGGCCGGGTCGGCGAGGCCGGTCCGCCCGCCGGAAACACAGCGCCGCCTCCTTCACGAGCCGCCCGGTGAGGTGTCCGTCCGAGCCATTTTCGAGTTCAGACTCGGCTCCACGCGTGCCTGCGGCAGCGGCGCGCCCACAAGGGCGAAGCGAGCTGCGCCGCCCTGAGCAGAACTCGGTGTCTGTGGCGGCCAAAGATGCGGCTCATGGAGGACGGCACCGCTCACGCATATGCCCCGCCACCACCCGGGTGCGCTCCGGCATACATCCCTCGGAGTCCCCTCTGCGGCATCGAACTCCGCTCACCTGTGTGCTGCACTGTGGCACACCGGCTAGGGCTTTGCTCCGTATCTGGGTGAACGTGACCTCGTGCTTGCTGCAACCGCCATTTCCCAGAGCGCCGCCGACCCTCTGTCGGGGCTGGTACTGCGCGACGTCCCGGAGCCCGAGCCGAGGCCCGGCTGGTCCCGGGTCCGTGTCGTCGCTTCCTCTCTCAACATGCACGACCTGTGGACCCTGCGCGGTGTGGGACATCCGCCGGAGCGTCTGCCGATCGTGCTCGGCTGCGACGCAGCCGGATACGACGAGGACGGCAACGAGGTCATCGTCCACCCGGTGATCGGCGACCCGGACGCCGGACGCGGCGACGAGACCCTCGACCCGAACCGTGTGCTGCTGTCCGAGCAGCACGACGGGGCCTTCGCCGAGTACCTGACCGTGCCCACCCGCAACCTGGTCCCGAAGCCCGCCTGGCTGTCCTTCGACGAGGCCGCCTGTCTGCCTGTCGCCTGGACCACGGCCTACCGCATGCTGTACACGCAGGCTCAGATCACCGCAGGCGACCGTGTCCTCGTGCAGGGTGCGGGCGGCGGGGTCGCCTCCGCCGCGATCAAGCTCGCGGTGGCGGCCGGTGCCGTCGTCTACACCACCAGCCGCAGCGAGGCCAAGCGCGCCGAGGCCCTCACCTGGGGTGTCCGGGCAGCGCTCCCCACCGGAGAACGGCTGCCCGAGCGCGTCGACGTCGTCATCGAGACGGTCGGCGAGGCGACCTGGTCGCACTCGCTGAAGTCCCTGCGCCCCGGCGGCACCGTCGTCGTCGCCGGAGCCACGAGCGGCACCAATCCGCCCGCCGATCTGGGCCGCGTGTTCTACCTCCAGCAGCGCATCCTCGGCTCCACCGGCGGTACTCGCGCCGAACTGGTCGCGATGCTCCGCATGCTCGAAGCCACCGGTGCTCGACCGGTGATTGACAGGACCCTGCCGCTCACGGACATCCACAAGGGCTTCCAGCTCATGATCGACGGCGGGCTGACCGGAAAGCTCGTCATCCACCCGCCCACGCAGTAAGGACCCCGCCATGACCGCAGCCGCCGTCGGGCTCTCCCACTCGCCCCTCATCGGCAAGAACGACCCTGCTCCGGACGTCCTGGCCCGCGTGAACCAGGCCGTCGACAAGGCCAGGGCCTTCGTCCACGCCTACGACCCGGAACTCGTGGTGCTCTACGCGCCCGACCACTACAACGGCTTCTTCTACAAGGAGATGCCCCCGTTCTGCCTGGCCACCGAGGCCCACGCCGTGGGCGACTTCGGCTCCCGGGCCGGAGCGCTGTCGGTCGACACCGCCGCGGCGAAGGCACTGGCCCAAGGGGTGCTCGACGCCGGCGTCGACCTGACCATCTCGTCCCGGATGACCGTGGACCACGGGTTCGCGCAGCCGCTCGAAGTGCTGTTCGGCGGCATCGACCGGGTGCCGGTCGTTCCGGTGTTCATCAATGGTGTCGCCACCCCGCTGGGCCCGGTCAGCCGCGTCCGGGCGCTGGGCACGGCGCTGGGGCGGGCCGCCGCCGGACTCGACAAACGGGTGCTCTTCCTCGCCTCCGGCGGCTTGTCCCACGACCCGCCTGTTCCGGTCCTGGACGGCGCACCGCCCCGCGTCGCCGACGCGCTCATCGAGGGACACCCCCCGACGCCGGAGCAGCGCGCCAAGGGCGAGGAGCGTGTGGTCCAGGCCGGACGGGACTACGCCGCCGGATCGACGGCGATGATCCCGATCAACCCCGTCTGGGACAACCGGCTCCTCGACCACCTGGAGCGCGGCGAACTCACGGAGTTCGACTCCTGGACGGTCGAGGGCATGGCCAAGGAAGGCGGAGGCTCCGCCCACGAGGTCCGCACCTGGATCGCGGCGTATGCCTCTCTCGCGGCGGCTTCGGGTTCGTACGAGATGAACTCCCGCTTCTACGAGGCGATCCCCGCATGGATCGCCGGATTCGCGGTCACCACGGCGAAGGGACAGTGAACGGCCATGACCCGTACGGCAGTTGACGAGGCGGCCCGCAGACTCGCCACCGCGCTGGACGAAGGCCGGCCCGTGTCTCCGGTCCGTGACTTGCTCGGCGAGCACGACATCGCAGCCGCCTACGCCGTCCAGCAGGCGCTCACGCGGCGGAGGCTGGCCGCGGGAGCCCTGGTGGCCGGCCGGAAGATCGGCCTGACCTCCCCAGCCGTGCAGCAGCAACTCGGCGTCGACCAGCCCGACTTCGGGGTGCTCTTCGCCGACATGGACGTCTCAGGCCTGCCCGAGGTGCCATCCGGCCGGCTGCTCCAGCCCAAAGCCGAGGCGGAGATCGCCTTCGTGCTCAAGGAAGACCTGGCCGACGGCGACCTCGAGCTTGCACGGATAAGGGATGCCGTGGACTACGCGGTCGCCGCCCTGGAGATCGTCGACAGCCGCATCGCCAACTGGGACATCACCCTCACCGACACGGTCGCCGACAACGCCTCCAGCGGACTGTTCGTGCTCGCCGAACACCGGCTCACCCTCGACGAGTTCGAGCCGCGCGAGACCACCATGCGGCTGTACGCCGACGACGTCCTCGTCTCCGAGGGCGACGGCGCCGCCTGCCTCGGCGACCCGCTCAACGCCCTGGCCTGGCTGGCCCGCACAGCCGTGTCGCTCGGCGAGCCGCTGCGCGCGGGGCAGGTAGTCCTGTCCGGCGCGCTCGGTCCCATGGTCCCCGCTCCGCCCGGAACCCGGATCCGCGCCGAGATCAGCTCACTCGGCGAAGTCACCGCCGCCTTCTCCGAAAAGAGAGACGCATGAATCCCCCCAAGACCAAGGTCGCCATCATCGGATCGGGCAACATCGGCACCGACCTGATGATCAAGATCCTGCGCCTGTCGGACACGCTGGAAGTCGGCGCCATGGTCGGCATCGACCCCGCCTCCGACGGCCTGGCCCGCGCCGCACGCCTGAAGGTCCCCACGACCCACGAGGGCGTCGAGGGTCTCATCGCCATGCCGCACTTCGACGACATCGAGATCGTCTTCGACGCGACCTCGGCCAGGGCCCATCTGGCCAATGCCCACCGGCTCGCACCGTACGGCAAGAAGCTCATCGACCTCACGCCCGCTGCCATCGGCCCGTTCGTCGTACCGCCCGTCAACCTGGAGGAGCACCTCGACGCGGGGGCCGACAACCTCAACATGGTCACCTGCGGCGGCCAGGCCACCATCCCCATGGTCGCGGCCGTCTCCGCGGTGACCGACGTCCACTACGCGGAGATCGTCGCCTCGATCGCCTCCAAGTCGGCCGGTCCCGGCACCCGCGCCAACATCGACGAGTTCACCGAGACCACCTCGCACGCCATCGAGAAGGTCGGCGGCGCGGGCCGTGGCAAGGCGATCATCGTCCTCAACCCGGCGGAGCCTCCCCTGATCATGCGGGACACGGTCTTCTGCCTCACCGGTGACGTCGACCAGGACGCGGTACGTGCCTCCGTCAAGGAGATGGCCGAGCGGGTGGCGCAGTACGTGCCCGGCTACCGGCTGAAGCAGGAGGTGCAGTTCACCCCGATCGCGGACGGTGAACCCGTGCACACCCTCGTGCCGGACGGCGCCGGCCCGGTGACCACCCGCATCTCGGTGTTCCTCGAAGTCGAGGGCGCCGCTCACTACCTGCCCGCCTATGCAGGAAACCTCGACATCATGACCTCGGCCGCTCTGCGGGTAGCCGAGTCGATCGCCCAGCGCGACACCGCCCCCTCGGAGGCCCACCGATGAGCCGCAATCTGTACATCCAGGACGTGACCCTGCGGGACGGGATGCACGCCATCCGGCACCGCATCGACCCCGCTGACGTGGGCCGCATCGCGGCGGCCCTCGACGCGGCCGGCGTCGACGCCATCGAGGTCGCGCACGGCGACGGTCTGGCGGGCGGTTCACTGAACTACGGTCCGGGCAGCCACACCGACTGGGAGTGGATCGAGGCCGCGGCGGACGCGATCGAGAACGCCGTGCTCACGACCCTGCTCCTCCCCGGTATCGGCACCATCGCCGAACTGGAGCGCGCCCACGCTCTTGGCGTGCGCTCGGTGCGCATCGCCACTCACTGCACCGAGGCGGACATCGCTGCCCAGCACATCGCCAAGGCCCGCGACCTCGGCATGGACGTGTCCGGATTCCTGATGATGAGCCATATGGCCCCGGCCGCCGAACTCGCCGCCCAGGCCAAGCTCATGGAGTCCTACGGCGCCCACTGCGTGTACGTCACCGACTCCGGCGGCCGCCTCACCCTGGACGGCGTACGCGAGCGCGTCCGCGCCTACCGGGATGTCCTCGACGAGGGCACCGCGATTGGTGTGCACGCACACGAGAACCTTTCGTTGTCGGTCGCCAACAGCGTCGTCGCCGTCGAGGAGGGCGTCACCCGCGTCGACGCCTCCCTCGCCGGGCAGGGCGCGGGGGCCGGCAACTGTCCCCTCGAGGCGTTCATCGCCGTGGCGAACCTGCAGGGCTGGAAGCACGGCTGCGACCTGTTCGCACTCCAGGATGCCGCCGACGACCTGGTCCGCCCGCTTCGCGACCGCCCGGTCCAGGTGGACCGAGAAACGCTTACCCTCGGCTATGGAGGCGTGTACTCCTCCTTCCTGCGCCACGCCGAGAACGCCGCGCAGCGCTACGGCGTCGACGCGCGCACGCTCCTGTTGGAGGTGGGCCGACGGGGCCTGGTCGGCGGTCAGGAGGACATGATCGTGGACATCGCGCTCGACCTCACGTCGGGCGGGACAACCGCAACCGGTCGTTGAGCCCTGGGGGCGACCCCAGGCTGGCCCCCCATTCGTCTGCCGCGGCGGCGTGCGTACCGGGCTGCTGCGCGAGTCGCGGCGGCCCCGGTTCGGTCATGCTGCCCGAACCTCGGCGAGCCCGGACAGTGCGGCCGTCCGGGGCGTCGCCGCGTTGACCGTGCGCGCCGCCGCGTGGGCCACCCGGCGGAGGGCCGGCGCGTAGCGGACGGGATCGAACCGCCCATCGGCGCCCGCGACGGAGAGGGCGGCCACCGGACGCCCGGCGGACCCCATGATCGGCACTGCGACACAGACGAGGCCGGAGACGGCCTCTTGGCGGTCGAAGGCGAGGCCGTCTCTGCGGATGCGTCCCAGCTCGGCCCGGAAGCGGTCGGGATCGGTCACCGTGTTGCTGGTGTGGGCCGTCAGCCCCGCCGCGATCGCTGCCTCTGCGGCGTCGTGGTCGTAGGCGAGGAGCGCCTTGCCCACCCCCGTGCAGTACGCCGGCAGGCGGGCACCGATGCGAGACGGGGAGCGGGACGCCCGGTGCCCGTGGATCTTGTCGACGTAGACGACGTCGGTGCCGTGCAGCACGGCGAGGTGCACGGTTTCGTGAGTGAGCTCGTAGAGGTCCGCAAGGTGGGGCACGAGCCGTTCCTGCAGCACGGGAGGTGCCTGACCGTAGACCCGGATACCGATGTCGAAGAGCTGAGCGCCCAGCCGGTAGTCGCTGCCCACCCGCTCGACGAGATCGTTGCGCTGCAGGATCCCAAGCAGCCGGAAGGCTGTCGACTTGGTCAATCCCGCGCGGCGAGCCAGATCGCTCACGCCGATCTGCCCGTCCACCTCGGCGAGGGACTTGAGCAGGACGAGGGCCTTGTCGACCGCGGTCTGCTGATCGGCTCCCCCGCAGGGATCTCCGTGCGGCGTGGGCCGGACGTGGGGTGAATCGGGTGAAGAGAGTGGCATGACGGCCTCCGGCGACTCTGCAAGGTGGCCACTTTAGTGGACGCCTGTCCATTTTAAATGGTCGATGTCAGGACTGTAAACGGAAGCGGACGTCTCCTGTGTGTGAGGTCGCCGACTCCGGCGGCGCTGTGCCGTATCCCGGCACGACTGCTGGGCGATGTGCAGCCGAACGGCTTTTCCTGAGCCCATGCAGCGACAGCCCAGTGACGGGACGAGCCTCCGAGGGGAACCGGGGCGCTCACCGGAACCGACCACCACCGTTCCGTGCCGCTTCACGAGCACGAACCAGCCCGAGGAGGTCCAGCGATGACAACCGCGCCCATGCGCCGGGGAGACCGGCTTGCCGGCGTGCCGGAGACGTCGGTCGACGTCGCCCCCTACTTCGACCTGGACCGGGGGCTGGTCGACCGCACGATCTTCAGCGATCAGGCCCTCTACCGGCAGGAACTGCGTCGCATCTTCGCACCGAGCTGGCTGTTCCTCGCGCACGAGAGCCAGTTCTCGAAGCCGGGCGACTTCTTCACCACATACATGGGTGAGGATCCCGTCATCGTCACGATGGGGCGTGATCGCAAGCTGCGGGCGTTCCTCAACGCCTGCCGGCACCGGGGCATGCGGGTCTGTCGCGCCGACGCGGGCGCCACGAAGGCGTTCACATGCAGCTACCACGGCTGGTCTTACGACACGTCCGGGAAGCTGACCAACGTACCCAATGGCGAGGACTACCCGGCCCACTTCGATCAGGACCAGTGGGGTCTGATCGAGGTCGCCCAGCTCGACACCTACAAGGGACTCGTCTTCGCGACCTGGAACCCCGAGGCCCCGCCGCTCGTCGAGGCGCTCGGCGGACTTGCCTGGTACCTGGACGCCATGCTCGACCGGGATCCGGAGGGCACCGAGGTCGTGGGCGGCGTGCACAAGTGGGTGCTGGAAGGCAACTGGAAGCTCGCCGCCGAGCAGTTCGCCTCCGACTGGTACCACGTCAACATCTCGCACGCCTCGGCGTTGATGGTGATGTCGCCGAGCGGCAAGGGGCCGAAGACGGAGATCGTGCAGACGCCGGGTCGCCAGTACACCGACTCCCTCGGGCACGGTCACGGCTTCCCCACCCACCCCAAGAGCCGTTTCGACGACCGGGTCGTGCACGAGTGGTACGACTACGCCGCGCTGCGCGAACGGCTCGGTGACGCCCGCGTCGAGGGCCCCATGACCACCGGACACGGCACGGTCTTCCCCAACTTCTCCTACCTGCCGGTCAACGGCTCCATCCGGGTCTGGCACCCCAAGGGTCCGGACAAGATGGAGGTCTGGGCCTGGACCATCGTCGACAAGTCCATGCCCGACGAGGTCAAGAACGCCCAACGCCTCTACAACCTCCGCACGTTCGGACCGTCCGGCATCTTCGAGCAGGACGACGGCGAGAACTGGAGCGAGTGCCAGGCCACCGCCCACGGCTTCGTGGCCGGCTCCATGACCCTCAACTACCAGATGGGCCTGGGACTTGAGGCCGACGACGGCGTTCACCCCGGTACCACCGGCCGCCTCTACACCGACGGCGCGGCCCGCGGCTTCTACGCCCGCTGGCGCGACCTGATGAACACCCCCGCCTGGCACGAGAAGGACACCCCATGAGCACCATCGGCACTGGAATTCAGGTCGCCGCCGTCGGCGAGATCGAAGGCGGTGAAGCGCTGCGGGTGCCCGCCGAGGCCACCGGCCACACCGACGCCATCTCCGTCTTCCACGACGGCGGTGCCTACTACGCCCTCGACGACACCTGCTCCCATGGCCAGGCTTCGCTCGCTGACGGCTGGATCGAGGACGGCGAGGTGGAATGCCCCCTGCACAGCGCCCGGTTCTGCCTGAAGTCCGGCGAACCGCAGTGCATGCCCGCCACCCTCGCCCAGCGCACCCACCGGGTCGAGGAGCGCGACGGCGGCATCTGGCTGCACCCCGGTGAGAAGGCCGGCGCATGAGTGCCCCGGGGAGGATCGCCGTCGTCGGCGCCGGCCTGGCCGCCGTGTCGACGGCCGACGCACTGCGCAGCGAAGGATACGACGGCGACATCGCCCTCTACTCGGCCGAGCGCGGCCTTCCCTACGACCGTCCGCCCCTGAGCAAGGACGTGCTCCTCGGCAAGGCCCGCCGCCCGGACATCCTGCTGCGGCCCGAGCAGTGGTACGAGGAGCAGCGCGTCGAACTCCACGACGGCACCCCCGTCCGGGCTGTCCGCCCGCACGAGGGCGGCCTGGAACTGGCCGACGGGCGCTTGATCAGGGCCGACCGGATCGTGCTGGCCACCGGCGGTACGCCCCGCGCGCTGCCGGTACCTGGGGGCGATGGCCCGGCCGTCCATGTCCTACGCACGTGGGAGGAGGCCGAGCGCCTGCGGGAGCAGCTGCTGCCAGGTGCCCGGATCGCCGTGATCGGAGCCGGGCTGATCGGAGCCGAGGCCGCGGCCGTCGCCCACGGCCTGGGCTGCCGCGTCACCCTGATCGACCCGGTCCCGGTGCCGCTGGCGGCGGTGGTCGGAGAGGACATCGCGAGTGCCCTGCACCTCAGACATTCCGCCGAAGGGATCGGGGTGCTGACGGCCGGTGTCGAACGGATCGAACGCCGCCCCGGCAGCCTCGGAGTCCTGGTGCAGCTTTCCGGGTACAGCGGAGCCGTCTCCGTCGACACAGTCGTGGCCGGTATCGGCATTCGCCCGGCCACTGAACTCGGCGAAGCCGCCGGACTCCACGTGGACAACGGCACTGTGGTGAGTCCCGGGCAGCGGACCTCCCACCCGAACGTCTTCGCCGTGGGTGACGTGGCGCGCCTTGACGGCCATCGCGTCCGTCACGAGCACTGGGAGGCAGCCCAGCGGGACGGGGAGTCCGCCGCTCGCGGCATCCTCGGCCGCCCGGTTCCGGAGCCTGGTTCCACGTGGTTCTGGTCCGACCGGCACGGCTCCCGGGTGGAGGCGGTCGGCACCATGGCGGAAGCCGAGCGGACGGTGCTGCGCGGGACACCGGACGGCGGTGCCTTCACGGTCTTCGGGTTGCGCGGCGACCGGCTGGTGGCCGCGGCCGCCATCGACCGAGCGCGTGACATCAAGGCCGCCCGGCGTCTCATCGACCGCGGCATTGAGGTGGAGCTGTCGCGGCTCGCCGACGAAGGAACCGACCTGCGCACCCTGCTGAAGCGCTGACGCCCGTGCCGTCCACCGGCACGCACGCTCCCCGAAACGCCCCGCTCCGCGCTGGAATGACAGCACTCAGCGCGGCCCTGCAGGAAGACCCACTGATGAGCATTCACTCTCCGGAGACGACCGCACCGGTCGTCGACGAGGACATCCGGCTTCACTTCGAGGTGCAGCGCCTGTACGCCTTGGAGGCACAGCTGCTCGACCAGCACCGGTACGCCGACTGGCTGGAGCTGCTCGCCGACGACCTGCACTACTGGGCACCGGTGCGCACCAACCGGCTGCGGCGCCAGCAGGCCCTTGCCGACGGCTCGCCCGGCGAGGTGGCGATCTTCGACGAGACCAAGGCGAGTCTGGCCTGGCGGATCCGCCGTTTCGACTCCGGCATGGCCTGGGCCGAGGACCCGCCCTCCCGCACCCGCCACCTGATCACCAACGTGACGGTACGGGCGGGCGAGGAGCCGGGCGAATACGTCGCCGAGTCCGCCTTCCTCTGCTACCGAAACCGTCTGGAGCGCGAGGTCGACATCTACGCCGGCGGCCGCACGGACGTGCTGCGCCGAGGTGCGGACGGCTCGCTACTGATCGCCCGCCGCACGATCCTGCTCGACCAGAACGTCCTGCTCGCCAAGAACATCAGCACCTTCCTGTGAACCGGAGCCCGCTCGTGACCACTGAAGAAACTGCAGACGTGAAGCTCGTCGAGCACACCGTGCAGACCACGCTCGGCACCATCGCGGTCAGCGAGGCCGGTGAGGGGCCGGTACTGGTCATGCTGCACGGTGGCGGCCCCGGCGCGAGCGCGGTGGCCAACTACCACCAGAATCTGCCCGCGCTCACCCGGCAGTTCCGCGTGATCCTGCCCGACCAGCCCGGCTTCGGCGGCAGCTACCGCCCGACCGAGGCTGACCTGGACGCCCGCAGCATCACCGAGATCACGGTCGACGCGCTGCTTCAGACGCTGGACGCGCTGGGCATCGACCGCTTCCACCTGCTAGGCAACAGCCTGGGCGGAGCTGCCGCCATCGCCACCGCACTCGAAGCCACCGAGCGGGTCGAGAAGTTGGTGCTGATGGCGCCGGGCGGCGGTTGGCTGCCCTTCGGCCCGACCCCGACCGAGGGCCAGAAGGCCATGTTCCGTTACTACAACGGCGAGGGCCCCACGCTGAAGAAGATGCGGGACTTCATCGGCGTGATGACCGCCGAGCCCAAGCGCTGGGCCGACACGGCACAGGCGCGCTACGAGGCCTCCCTCGACGAGACCCACATCGCCTTCTACCACGCCTACAACGCCGCCTTCGCCAAGCGGCATGGCATGGACCCGCTCTGGCAGCACGTGCACAAGGTCAAGTGCCCGACCCTGCTGCTGTGGGGCCGTGACGACCGCACCATCACCCTCGACGGCGCCCAGCTGATGCTCAAGCAGATCCGTGACGTCCAACTGCACGTCTTCGGCGGCTGCGGCCACTGGGTCCAACTGGAGCGGCAGGCGGAGTTCGAACGCCTGGTCACCGATTTCCTCAAGGAGCACTGACGCATGGGATGGCTGGAGGGCGAGGTCGCCCTGATCACCGGCGGCGGCTCCGGCATCGGCCGCGCGGTCGCCCTGCGCTACCTCGCCGAGGGCGCCAGCGTCGCCATTCTCGGGCGCGGAGCTGCACAGTTGGAGGAGGTCGTAGAGGCCGCGGGCGACCGGGCCGACCGCATGCTGACGCTCACCGGCGACGTACGGTCTCCCGAGGACCTGCACCGCGCCGTCGAGGCCACCGTCGCCCGGTTCGGCAAGCTGGACATCCTCGTCCCGAACGCAGGCATCTGGGACTACCACCGCAGCGTCACCCGTCTCGACGGCAAGCAACTCTCCGAGGCCTTCGACGAGATCTTCGGAATCAACGTCAAGGGCTATGTCCTGGCCGTAGAGGCCGCCTGGCGGGAGCTGGTGGCCACCCGCGGCAGTATCGTCATGACCCTGTCCAACGCCTCCTTCCACACCGACGGCGGCGGCGCCCTCTACACGGCCAGCAAGCACGCCTGCCTTGGCCTGGTCCGCCAGTTCGCCTATGAACTGGCGCCGAAGGTCCGCGTCAACGGCGTCGCCACTGGCGGTATGCGCACCAAGCTGCGCGGTCCGCAGAGCCTGGGACTGCAGGACCGCACGCTGGCCGCGTCCTTCGAGAAGAACGAGGCCTCCGGCGCCGAACAACCGCCTCTTATACCGCTGTACGACTCCAGCGTCGAACCCGAGGACTTCACCGGGCCCTACGTCCTGCTCGCCTCCCGCACCGACAGCGGCACCGTCACCGGCGCAGTGATCCCCGCCGACGGAGGCATCGCCGTCCGGGGCTTCCGCACCCCCGCCGGCGGCGCCGACCTGTAACCCTTCCCCGCACCCCGTACACCAGCCATCGAAGGAGCCGCCGCCATGGCCGCCGTCGACATCAGCCCCGCCGCGGCGCTGCACCGCAGAGCCCAGTACACAAGCCCGAGCGCGCTCGTGTACGAGGACACCGAGATCTCCGCCGGCCGACTCAGCCGAACCGTCACCCGGTTCGCCGCTGGGCTGGCCGCGAACGGACTCCGCAGCGGTGACCGCGTCGCCTACCTCGGCCTCAACAGCGTGACCTTCTTCGAGACCCTGTTCGCCGCCGCCCAACTCGGGGCGGTCTTCGTCCCGGTCAACTTCCGGCTCGCACCGGACGAGGTGCGGCACATTCTGGTCGACAGCGGCGCCCACACCCTGGTCGTCGAGCAGGGCCACCGCGCACTGGTCGAGTCGATCATGAACGAGGTGCCCGCACGACGTCACGTCCTGATCGACACCGACCCCCGGTGCCCGGCGGCAGCCGCCCCCGCCGCCGTCTGGACGCCGCTGTCGGAACTGCTCGGCTCCGATCAGCCGGCCCGGGAACCCGCGACTCTGCACGACGACGACCTCGGCGTCCTCATGTACACCTCCGGCACCACCGGTCGCCCCAAGGGGGTCATGCTCACTCACGGCAACCTCTGGTGGAACGCGGCCAACGTCGACAGCGTCGTCGACACCCGCACCGCCGACGTGAACCTGGCCGTCGCCCCGCTCTTCCACATCGGCGGCCTCAACGCACTCACCCTGCGCACTCTGCTGCGCGGCGGCACGGTGATCCTGCGCCGCGGCTTCGACCCCGCCCAGTGCCTCGAAGACCTCGTCCAGCACCGAGTGAACAGTCTCTTCGCCGTCCCCGCCATGTTCGCCGCGCTGGCCCGCGTGCCAGGGTTCCGCGAGGCCGATCTCAGTGCACTGCGAGCGGCGATCGTGGCGGGAGCACCGGTGCCGCCGCAACTCATCAGGGATTACGGCGAGCACGGCGTCCTGCTCCAGCAGGCGTGGGGACTGACCGAGACGGCCCCCTTCGCCACCTACCTCCCGGCCGGGCTGACATCGGAGAAGGCAGGGTCGGCCGGTGCGCCCATGCCGTACACCGAGGTCCGTCTGGTCGACCCCGCCACGGGCGCCGTAATCCGGGACACCGACATCCGTGGCGAGATGTGCGTGCGCGGCCCCAACGTCACCACCGGCTACTGGAACAACCCGGACGCCACCCGTTCCGCCTTCGACGAGGCCGGCTGGTTCCACAGCGGTGACATCGCCCACCGGGACAAGGACGGCTTGTACTACATCGTCGACCGCCTCAAAGACATGATCATCAGCGGCGGGGAGAACGTCTACCCGGCCGAGGTCGAACGCGTCCTGGCTGCCCTCCCCGGCGTCATCGAGGCGGCCGTCATCGGTGTCCCCGACCCGAAGTGGGGCGAGACGGTCCTCGCCGTCCTCACCTGCGAGTCGGGCACGGCTCCCACCCTGGAGGAGGTACGTGCCTTCGCCGGTGGGCAGCTGGCCAGGTACAAGCTGCCGACCCGGGTGATGATCGCCGAACAACTACCGCGCAACGGAAGCGGCAAGCTGGCCAAGACTGAACTCCGCCGCTGGGTCGAGGCACAGCAGCGCGCTGACGAGGTGTGAGCACCACATGATCACTTTCTCCGGCCTGGCACGCACACCGCCCGAGCCCGTCCTGAACGCCGACTGGGAACTACGTCCGATCGACGAGCCCGCGACCGCGTCCCTGCAGGCCGCCCGCACCTATTCGGTTACCCCGGCGGGCGGCGGCCCGACGGCTCTGCTGCGCGTTCACCGCGTCCCACATCACCCGCTCCACGCCTGCTACCCGTTCGGCGCCCACGACCTCGCCCTCGGGCTCGACCTTTCGGATCCGGGAGCGCCCGGCGAAGCGCTGGCCCCCAAGCTGCTGCGCGCATTCGTCTCCGCCCTCTTCGCCGCCGACTCCGAATGCCGCCGCATCGTCGCCGCACCGGACGAGAGCGACACCGCCACGCAGGTCGTCTTGGAGGCAGGCGGCTTCCTCCGGGTCACGGAGGCGGATCTGCCGGACGCCAGCGTGGTCCTCTACGCGGTGGAACCGCCGGATATCGCCCGTATATCCACCGCGCTGGACGACATGCCTCACTGATCAGGCCAGGTCCCCTGGCCGAGCCCGAACACAGTAGGAGGAGCTGACCGATGGGTGAGCCGTCCGCAAGCCCACCCTGGAGCTGCTGACCCTGGCCCGCCGCATCGGCGAGCCGGTCGCCGTCGCGCTGGGAGGCGGCGCCGGTGACACCGCCGCCGCCCTCGCCGAGCACGGCGCGGTCAAGGTCCTCACCCACGAGGCCGCCGAGTACGCCGAGTACGCCGACTACCTGGTCGTCCCCAAGGTCGACGCCCTCCAGGCCGCCGTCGAGCCTGTGTCCGCCGCGGGCTCCCTCGCCGCCGTCCTCGTCCCGTCCTCCGCGGAGGGCAAGGAGATCGCCGCCCGTCTGGCGCTGCGCATCGGCTCCGGCATCATCACCGGCGCCGTCGGCCTCGAGGCCGGCGACGAGGGCCCGGTGGCCACCCAGTCGTCGACCCGGATTCGCCCCGAGAACCCCAGACTCCAAAACGAACAGTAGTTGACCTGCAGTGATGCCGATTCTTGCCGCTGTACCCAGCATCCACCAATAGAGGAGTCTCACAATTAAAACTAAGTGGACATTCTTGGGCGATTAACGCCACGTAGTGAGTAGTCGCACTCGCCATCGCCGCCCCCGGTTCCCCCGAGCGCGAACCGAATGGCCGCACCACGCGGCACTCCACTCTGGCGACTAAGGGTTGACAGGGCAAGGCTCTGACCAGCCCCTTTGTAGAAGTTCTTCCGCCTGGCAGAAGCCGCCTTGCCGAGCCGGTACAAGCCTCACGACCCTGATTCCAACCACGGCACGCGGGGCGACGACGCCCCGCCGACAGGGACGGGAACCCCCATGCCTCACATGACCGCCTTCGCCAGGAACCAGTGGTACGTCGCCGCCTACGCCGAAGAGGTGGGGCGGGAACTGCTGGGCCGGACGATCCTCGGTGAGCCGCTCGTCTTCTACCGGACGGAGGAGGACGGGACGCCGGTCGCGCTGCACGACCGGTGTGTGCACCGCCGGTACCCGCTCTCCAAGAGCGGGCTGGACGGGGACCGGATCGTGTGCGGGTACCACGGCTTCACGTACGACACGACGGGCGCGTGTGTGTACGTGCCGGGGCAGAAGCGGATCCCGCGGACGGCTCGTGTGGCCTCCTACCCGGTGGTCGAGCAGGACTCGCTGATCTGGGTGTGGATAGGCGACCCGGCGCTCGCCGACCCGCAGACGATCCCGCGCGCGAAGCACCTGGCCGCTCCCGGCTGGACGACCGTGCGCGGTATGGAGCCGATCGACGCCGACTACGGGCTCCTCGTCGACAACCTCCTCGACCTCTCCCACGAGACCTACCTGCACGGCGGCTACATCGGCACCCCCGAGGTCGCCGAGACACCGATCACCACCGAGGTCGACGAGGGCGCCGGCGTCGTGCGCGTGAGCCGGCACATGGACGACGCCGAGTGCCCGCCGTTCTACGCGAGGTCGACCGGCATCGAGGGACGCATCACCCGCTGGCAGGACATCGAGTACTTCGCCCCCTGCCTGTACCTGCTGCACAGCCGGATCGCGCCGGTGGGCGTGCTCCCCGAGGCGGACGGCAGCGACCCCAACGGCTTCCACACCGAGATCACCTACGCGATCACCCCGTCGACGGACGGCAAGGTGTACGACTTCTGGATGGTCTCCCGGGACTGGGCGACCGAGGACGACGAGGTCACCGAGTTCCTCAGGGGCAACAACCACACGGTCGTCATGCAGGACGTCGTCGCGCTGAACCTGCTCCAGGAGACGCTGGGCTCCGAGCGCACCGGCTACCAGGAGCTGAGCATCAACATCGACACCGGCGGTCTGGCCGCCCGCCGTATCCTCGCCCGGCTGGTCGAGCAGGGGGAGAAGCCGGTGGAGAAGGTCCAGTGAGCACACCGCCCACCTTCCGGACCGGTGAGGTCTACCGCATCGCCTGGCTGCCGGGCACGGACATCCTGCACGGCACCTGTCACTGCGGGCGCGAGCACACCGCGCAGGACCCCATCGAGATGTGGGAGTGGATGCTCGCCCACCCGCAAGGACACGAGCCGCAAGGCACAGAGCCACAAGGAAACACCTCATGACCTCGTCCTCCGCCTCGTCCGTCCACGAGGTCGAACTCATCGTCGACAGCCGGGAGTTCGCCGCCGACGGCGTGCTGGCCCTCACCCTGCGGCATCCACTGGGCGAGGAACTCCCGGCCTGGGAACCGGGCGCGCACATCGATGTGCTGCTCGGCCCCGGGCTGGAACGGCAGTACTCGCTGTGCGGCGACCCGGCGGACCGGCACACCTGGCGGATCGGGGTGCTGCGGGAGCCCGACGGGCGCGGCGGATCGGCGTACGTGCACACGGAGTTGGCGCGCGGCGACAAGGTCCGGGTGCGCGGCCCGCGCAACAACTTCGCGCTGGAGCCGGCGCCCCGCTACCGGTTCGTGGCCGGTGGCATCGGCATCACCCCCATCCTGCCGATGCTGGCCGCCGCCGAGGCGGCGGGCGCGGAGTGGTCGCTGCTGTACGGCGGGCGCAGCCGTGCATCCATGGCGTTCCAGCAGGAGTTGGCCGGGTACGGCACCCGGGTGACGGTCGCCCCGCAGGACGAGAGCGGGCTGCTGGACCTCGGGTCCGTGCTGGACGGGCTGCCCGAGGACACTCTCGTCTACTGCTGCGGTCCCGGACCGCTGCTCGACGCGGTCGAGGAGCGGTGCCCGGGCAAGGCGCTCCGCATCGAGCGGTTCCGGCCGAAGGAGCAGGAGACCGGCCCGGACGGCGAGTTCGAGGTCGTGCTGGAGCGGACGGGCAAGACGGTCACGGTTCCCGTCGGGGTCTCCGTGCTCGACACCGTGCGTGCCGCCGGGGTCGAGGTGCTGTACTCGTGCACGGAGGGCACGTGCGGGACCTGTGAGACGGACGTCCTGGAGGGCACCCCGGACCACCGCGACTCGGTGCTCAGCGACGAGGAGCGCGCGGTCGGGGAGACCATGCTCATCTGCGTGTCCCGCTGCCAGGGCTCGCGGCTGGTGCTCGACCTGTAGGGGCGCCGGAGCCGGGGGCCAGGGCTCGCGCCCGGCCCACGGCCGCCCCCGTCACACACAGGTCCGCCTCGATCCCGGCGACCGTGGCGAGCAGATGGGGCAGCAGGTCGCGGCGTACCGCCTCCACGGAGGTACGGCCGGCGTGGACGGGATGTTCAAGGCGGCCGCCACCTCACCGTCCCGGTCCCGCACCGGGGCGGCGACCGAGCGGAGCCCCTCTTCCAGTCCTGGTCGACCAGGACTTACCGTTCCTGGGGAGTGAGCATGAGTGAGCCCGCCCAGCCGCAGACGAAGTGCGGTTCGCGGGCCGCGCCCAACCGGTCTTGATCGGCCATCGTCGCCTCGTGGCAGACGCACGGAGACGCCCGGCACGCGCGCTCCGCACTCACGGCGGTGCGCCTCATACACACGGTGATGCGCCTCGTACACACGGTGATGCGCCTCGTACACACGGTGGTGCGCTCTGCGCACGCCAGGAGCACTCTTGCAAAAACGTCAGCGACCTTGCACAGCGGGGGCATTGACCCACTCGCACCGACGCTCTACGTTCGCGCTGTGCACTGCCGTGCGGTCCACGCACACGTTTGCCGAGCAACTGTCCCACTAGGGGGAGCCATGCGTCGTCTGCCCATCGGCCTCGCGGCCGGCGCTCTTTTTCTGGCCGCCACGGGCTGCGGTTCGTCCGACTCCTCGGGGTCGAGCGGGGCCGGCGCGTCCGGCAGTACCACCACCCTCAAGGTCGGCATCATTCCCATCCTGGATGTCGCTCCCGTCTACCTGGGCCAGAAGAAGGGCTTCTACGCCGAGCGCGGCCTGAAGCTGGAGCTGACGCCCGCTCAGGGCGGGGCCGCGATCGTGCCCGGTGTGATCTCCGGCCAGTTCCAGTTCGGGTTCAGCAACACGACGTCATTGCTGGTCGCCCAGTCCAAGAACGTGCCTGTCAAGGTCGTGGCCAACGGTGTGGCGTCCACTGCCGAGAAGGGTGCCGACTTCTGCGGCATCACGGTGAAGAAGGACAGCCCCGTCAAGTCCCCCGACCAACTGGAGGGCAAGAAGGTCGCGGTCAACACGCTCAACAACATCTGTGACACCTCCATCAGGGAGTCGATCCGCAAGGCGGGCGGCGACCCGTCGAAGGTCGAGTTCGTCGAGATGCCCTTCGACCAGATGCCCGCCGCGCTCGACAAGGGCCAGGTCGACGGGGCCTGCACCCCGGAGCCCGCGCTGGCCACCGTCAAGGCGGCCGGCGGCCGGTCCATCGCGTCGAACTTCTTCGACGTGGACCCGAACCTCACCGTGGCCATGTACTTCACCTCCCAGCAGTACGCCCAGAAGAACCCGGAGCTGGTGAAGAAGTTCCAGGAGGCGACCGTCGAGTCCCTCGAGTACGCCGACAGCCACCCCGACGAGGTCCGCGCGATCCTCACCACGTACACGAAGATCCCGAACGACCTGCGGGACAAGCTGACCCTGCCCCACTTCCCCGCGGAACCCGACCGCCCCTCCATCGAACGGCTGGCCGAACTGGGCGTGCAGGACGGCCTGTTCGACAAGGCCCCGGACCTGGACAAGCTGCTTCCGTGAGGACGGGCAACACCGCGCTGGGCGCGGCCGGCCTCGTGGGGTTCCTCGTGCTGTGGGAGGCGGTCCCCCGGGTCGGCGTCGTCAGGGACGCCTACTTCCCGCCGGTCAGCCGGGTCGCCGGCGCCCTCGGCACCGAGTTCGCCGACGAGGCGTTCTGGACGGCGCTCGGCGACACCCTCACCGGCTGGGCGGTCGGGCTGCTGATCGCCGTCACCGCCGGGATCCTGGTGGGGATCGTCATCGCCGTCGTGCCGTATCTGCGCGAGGCGACGTCCTCCACGATCGAGTTCCTGCGCCCGATCCCCTCGGTCGCGCTGATCCCGCTGGCGGTCCTGCTGTACGGCAGCGAACTGCGGTCGGTGCTGCTGCTGGTGGTCTACGCGTCCTTCTGGCAGGTTCTGATCCAGACCCTGTACGGCGTCCAGGACGTCGACCCGGTCGCCGAGGAGACCGCCCGCTCCTACGGCCTCGGTACGTGGGCGCGGATTCGCCATGTGCTGTGGCCCACCGCCCTGCCGTACGTCATGACCGGCGTCAGGCTGGCCGCGGCGGTGGCGCTCATCCTGGCCGTGACCGCCGAACTGGTCATCGGAGCGCCGGGGTTGGGCCAGCGCATCGCGGTCGCGCAGAGCTCGCAGGCGGTGCCGGAGATGTACGCCCTGGTGGTGGTCACCGGGCTGCTGGGGCTGCTCATCAACGTGGGGGCGCGGACGGTGGAGCGGCGGGCGCTGGCCTGGCACCAGTCGGTGCGCGGGGAGGTGGCGGTGTGAGCCGTGCCCTGCTGCGACCACTGTTCGTCGTCGCCCTCCCCCTCGTCCTGGTCACGGTCTGGTGGTTCGCGTCGGCGGGCAGCACCGATGTGTACTGGCCGCCGCTGCGCACGATCCTCGCCACGTTCCCGGACGTCTGGACGGCCGAGCGGCTGCGCGCCGACGTCCTGCCCAGCCTGCTGCGCCTGACCGCCGGGTACGCCCTGGCGGCGGTCGTCGGTGTGGCGCTCGGCACGGTCATCGGCACCCACCGGCGGGTGCGGGCGGTCTGCGAACCGGTCCTGGAGTTCCTGCGGGCGGTGCCGCCGCCCGTCCTCGTCCCGGTCATCATGCTGTTCGCGGGCATCGGCGACACGATGAAGATCGCCGTGATCGCGAGCGGCTGTGTCTGGCCGATCCTGCTCAACACGGTCGAGGGCGTCCGCGCGGTGGACTCCGTGATGTCCGAGACGGCCAGGTCGTACGGCATCACGGGCGCGGCGCGGCTGCGGAACGTCGTGCTGCGCTCGGCGAGCCCGCAGATCTTCGCCGGGCTGCGCCAGGCGCTGTCCATCGGCATCATCCTCATGGTCATCAGCGAGATGACCGCGGCCAGCAACGGACTGGGTTACACCATCGTCCAGTTCCAGCGCGGTTTCGCCATCCCCGACATGTGGACCGGCATTCTCGTCCTCGGCCTGCTGGGGTTCCTGCTGTCCGTCGTCTTCCGGCTGGTCGAGCGGCGCGTGCTCGGCTGGTACCACGGTCAGCGCGCGTCCTCCCGGCGGTCGTAGTGAAACTCGAGAAGGAGCAGCGGGCGATGCACGCCTTGCTTGAGGTAGCGGGCCTGAAGAAGGTCTACGAGGGTTCCGGGCGCCGCGTGGAGGCGGTGCGGGACCTCACCTTCACCGTCGACGCCGGCGAACTGGTGTGTCTGGTGGGCCCGTCGGGCTGCGGCAAGACGACCCTGCTGAAGTGCGTGGCGGGGCTGCTGAGGCCGACGGCGGGTGAAGTCCGCCTGATGGGACGGCCGGTGGAGGGGCCGCCGCCGGGCATGGCGGTCGTCTTCCAGGAGTACGGGCGCAGCCTCTTCCCCTGGATGCGGGTCCGCGACAATGTCGAACTCCCGCTCAGGCAGAAGAGGTTGAGCCGCGAGCAGCGGCGGGGTCTGGTCGAGGGCGCGCTCGCCTCGGTCGGTCTGTCCGACGCCGCCGGGGCGTATCCGTGGCAGTTGTCCGGCGGGATGCAGCAGCGGGTCGCCATCGCCCGCGCGCTGGCGTACGAGCCGGACGTCCTGCTGATGGACGAGCCGTTCGCGGCGGTCGACGCCCAGACCCGCGCCGACCTGGAGGATCTCGTACGGGGCCTGTGGCGGGAGCGCGGGATCACGATCCTCTTCGTCACCCACGACATCGACGAGGCCGTCTACCTGGGCGAACGTGTCCTGATCCTGTCCGCCTCCCCCACGGTCGTCCAGGAGCAGCTGAAGGTCGATCTCCCCGCCGAGCGCGACCAGTTGCACACCCGCGTGGCCCCGCGCTTCGCGGAACTGCGCACCCATGTGTACGAGCAGATCCAGGCGGCCAAGCGGGGGACCGCGCTGGAGAAGGATACGCTGGAGAAGGATTGACCTCCGGCGCCGTCGGCGACCTGAACGCCGGCGGCGCCGGAGGGGGTGCGGCTCACCTCTCGGGGGAGGGCACCACGCTCAGGTGGGTCGATGCGGGTCGGCGGGGGCGGCGGGCCCTGCGGGCGTGGTCGGTCGGACGGTTCACCTCGTGCAGGACGAGGGTCATCCGGTGGTAGCCGAGGTCGTGGAGGGTGTCGGGGCTCTCGCCGACGACCCGGCAGTGGGTCGCGCCCCACCGCGGGTCCGGGTGGACCAGGGGCCGGACGGCGCCGTCGTGACGGATCGCGCCGGGGCCGACGGTGCGGAGCCAGTGCGGCAGGCCGTGGCGGTAGGCGGCGTCCATGATGGGGTCCTGAGCGATGTCCCGGCGGATGGACTGCAGGCCCCGGTCCTGGGGGTGGCGCTCCACGGCGGCGGCGAAGTGGGCGAGCATCGGCAGACACCAACTGGACTCGTGGTCACCGAGAACGGTGGCGGCGTCCGGGTGGAAGAGCACGAAGCGGAGGAAGTTGTCGTCCGGCAGGGCCGTCGGGTGGGGCCCCACTGCGGTGAAGAGCGCGCGGAACGCGGCGTTGCTCAGGACGACGTCCCAGCGGTGGTCGAGGACGACGGACGGGAACAGGACGGAGTCCAGCAGTACGGCGTAGTCCTGGAGATACGCCTGCGCTTCCTGGGCTTCGAGAGTGTCGGGGACGGGCCGCGGTACCGACCGCTGCCCTCCTGCCTGATGTGCCATCGGGAGGTCACCCCTCTTGCCTATGCGGCCTTCACGCGGCTCCTTGATCCTCCTGCCCCGAGCGGAGGCGTGTCAACTATCGTGGCATTCGACGCCGGTTGACGGCTGAATCTCGCCACAGTTGTGGCGAGACCTGGATGTGAGTTCGACCGAACCGCTAGTCTCCCCGCAGTTCACGGTGTACTTGCCGGGACCAGGGTCTCGCGCCAGGCTTGGATCCACGGATTCCGCAGTACCGCGAAATTGGCCTGAGAGAGACGTAGGAGATCTGTCGGTGACGGATGGCTTCGAGGTTCCGGACGCCGCGGCGACGGTTCTGCTGCCGGCCGTCGTGGCCCGTGTCACCGCGCTGGCGGACAAGTTGCGCGTGGGGCACGCGGAGGTCTTCGACACCCGGCGGCTCTCGGTGGCCTCGGGTGTGCCGGAGGCGGTCGTGAAGGCCCTGCTGAGCGGTCGGCGCGCCGGTGAGCCGGACGTCCAGGCCCGCTTTCTGCAACGCCTCGACCTGCTGCGACGCACCCGGCTCAAGCCCAACGGCCGCAAGTACACCCAGCAGGAGATCGCCGACGGCGCGGGCATGTCGCGCCAGCAGGCGGGTGCCCTGATCAACGGCGACCGGCGTCCCACGATGGAGCACTGCGACGCCATCCAGCGCTTCTTCAGGGTCCACGCCGGCTTCCTGACCGCCGAGGATCCCGAGGCGCTGGCGAGCGCCCTGATGCGGACCGAGCAGGAGCTCCTCCAGCAACTCGCCGACCGCGAGCGCGCGGCGACCGAGGCCGCGGACGACCCGTTGCAGCGGCTGCTCCAGAACCACGGTGTGCGTTCCATCGCCTGGCGGGCGGCGCAGCTGCCCACCGACCAGCACCGCGACAAGGTCGCGGAGTGGCTGGACATGCTGCTGGAGAGCGTCAAGCGGCCCGAGTCCTGACCGGGGGAGAACTGTGAGCATCGGAAGGGAAATGCGCCGTCTGTGCGGCGAGTTGGTCGGCGAACTCACCCTGCCGGCACCGGCGGACCCCGCCGATCTCTACAGCGCCCTGTGCGACGCCATGAGCAGACGCCGCGGCCGCCCCGTCCACTACCGCACCGCCGCCTTCCCGCCCGGTACGGCCAGTGGGCTGTGGCTGGACATGGCCGAGCAGGACCTGGTCGTCATCGAGGAACGCACCGCGCCCGACCACCAGTTGGTGATCCTCGGTCACGAGCTGTGGCACATGCAGGCCGGGCACTGCGGACAGCACGTGGACGGCGCCGCCGTCGCCGCGCGCTTATTGAGCCAGGACGCCGATCTCGAGGAGACCGTGCTGAGGGTCGTCGCCCGGACCCGGTTCGACCTGTCCGACGAGCAGGACGCGGAGAGCTTCGGACTGCTGCTGGCCAGCAAGTGCCGTATGTGGCTGGCCGGTTCGGCGCTGCGCGGGCCGGTGCGCCGGGACCACCTGGCCGGCCGCATCGGGGCCTCGCTCGGCTACCGCGGGCCGCAGGGCTGAGCGGCACGGACGCCGAGACGCCGAGACGCCGAGAATTCCGAAGACATGGACGGGTCCAGCTACTACATTCCGGCCGTCGCGATGACGATCGCCCTCGCCCTCAAGACGCCCGCGCTGCTGCGGAACTGGGGCGATCCCCTGATCAGGTCCGTGTGCGCGCTGATGACCCTGGCCGCCCTGGTCTTCTGCTTCGCCGCGCCGCCGACGATCATCGAGCTGAACCGCGTCACGGGCGTCACGAACGTCTCGGCCGCCGTCGTCTATCTGCTGCTGAGCGCGTTCAGCGGCTCCTGCCTGGTGCTGATCACCAACTGGCGGGGCGGCCCGCCGGAGACGACCCGTCGCCTCTCGCGCCGCTGGATCGCCGGGTACGGCGCGGTGTGCGTGGCGATCGTGGTGCTGTTCGTGCTCGGCGAGGCCCCCGTCGAGCGGGTGCGGGACTTCGACACGTACTACGCGGGCGCCCCGTTCCTGCGCGAGATGATCGTGCTGTACCTGACCGGGTTCATGGTCGCGGGGCTCGCGATGAACGTGATGTGCTGGCGCTGGGCGCTCCAGGTGCGCGGCTGGCTGCGCGCGGGGCTGCTGATCATCGCGTTCGGTTTCCTGCTCAACGTCCCGTTCGCGGCGGTCAAGCTGATCGCCGTGGTGGCCCGCTGGCAGGGCGGCGACCTGGACTATCTGAGCACGTACGTGGCGCCCGTGCTGTCGTCCGTCGGCGCGCAGGTCTGCGCGGTCGGCTTCTGTCTGCCGCTGGCCGGGGAACGCCTCGGGGACTCCTGGACCATCTGGTCCATGTACCGCCGGCTCGGCCCGCTGTGGCGGGAGTTGCGCCCCGTCTGGGCCCAGGCGAGCCACGAGGTGCGGATCTCCTGGTGGGCGCCGGCCCGGCTCCAGATGACACAGCGCGAGTCCGACATCCACGACGGCATGCTCAGCCTGTACCCGTACTTCGACGCCGAAGTGCGGGCCAAGGCGTACGACGCGGCCGTCGCGTCGGGTTCGGAGCCCGTCCAGGCGCGGGCCGAGGCCGACGCGGCGATGGTGACGGCGGCGGTGCGGGCGAAGGCGGACGATCCGGAGGGCCGGGTCATCAGCTCGGCACCGGCCGACGCCCCGGCCCCGCCGGCCGAGAACCCCCGTGACCTCGTGCGGATGTCCATCGCCCTGCGTCAGTCACCCGTCGTAGCGGCCGCCCGCGAATGGGCCGCCGCGACCAGGTCAGGAAGCGACTTCCATGAGCGAACCCCTTAGCGGCCCGCGCGACGGCGCGGTCACGACTCCCCGGCGAGCCGTCGTCGTCGGCGCGGGCCTGGCCGGTCTGCTGGCCGCCGCCGCGCTGCGCGACCACGCCGAGGTCACCGTCGTCGAACGCGACGCGCTGCCCGAGGGTCCGGAGCCACGCAAGGGCGTGCCCCAGGCCCGGCACGCCCACCTGCTCTGGTCGGGCGGGGCCCGGGCGATGGAGGAGCTGCTGCCGGGCGTCACCGACGCCTGGCTGGCCGCGGGTGCCCGGCGCATCCCGCTGCCGACCGGACTGGTCTCCCTGTCGCCGCAGGGCTGGATCCGCCGCTGGCCGGAGATGGAGTTCATGATCGCGTGCAGCCGCGATCTGCTGGAGTCGGTCGTCCGCGCCCGGCTCGTCGCCGACCCTCGCGTCACCGTGCTGGAGCGCACAGAGATCCTGGGCCTGGCGGGCGACGCCTCCCGGGTGACGGGCATCCGGCTCTCCTCCGCCGACGGCGAGGACCGGGTCCTCACGGCCGATCTGGTGGTGGACGCCGCCGGGCGCGGTTCGCGGGGCACGGCCTGGCTCGACGCGCTCGGGGTCGCGCCCGCGCCGATGGACGAGGTCGACTCCGGTCTCGTGTACGCGAGCCGGGTCTTCCGGGCGCCGGCGGGCACCGAGGAGTACCCGGTGGTCAATGTGCAGCCGGACGGGTCGCAGCCGGTGCCGGGGCGGAGCGCGACGCTCGTGCCCATCGAGGGCGGGCGGTGGCTGGTGACGCTGTCGGGCACCCGAGGCGGTCAACCGACGGCGCGGTCCGAGGAGTTCGAGCCGTTCGCCCGGGACGACGTCCGGCACCCCGTCGTGGGCGAGCTGATCTCCCGCGCCGAGCCCTTGACGGACGTCGTGGTCACCCGCAGCACGATCAACCGGCGCCGCTTCTTCGAGAAGGTGTCCGGCTGGCCCGACGGTTTCGTCGCGATCGGCGACTCGGTCGCCACGTACAACCCGATCTACGGCCACGGCATGTCCGTCGCCGCGCAGAGCGCTCTCGTACTGCGGGAACGGGTCGCCGCGCTCGGTCTCACGGCGCCGGGGCTGGCGCGCCGGGTGCAGAGGGCGGTGGCGAAGCCGGTGAGCCTGGCCTGGGAGCTGGCCACCGGCACGGACATCCGGTACCCGGAGGCCATCGGCAAACGGCCGAACGCGGCGCAGAGGCTCTTCGGGCGTTACGTGGAGCGGCTGATGCGGACAGCGCTCGGCCGGCCCCTGGTGTTCCGGGCGTACCTCGGCGTGGTCACCCTCACCGCGCCGATCGGCGCCCTGGTCCGGCCGGAGGTCGTCCTCGCGGTGCTGCGCGGCCCGGTCAAACCTCCTTTGGCGGAACCGCCCCTGACGGAGGATGAGCGAAGAACGGTGCTTGGAGCGGGCTCCTAGGGCGACTTCCGCGCGGGAGAGCGGGATTGTCAGTGGTGGACGGCAAGCTGGGAGTGTGCCCGCCCCTGTGCCGGGGCGGGCACGGAGTTTCGCCGATCCGACCAGGGGAGAGCCGTTCGATGCCGACCGCCGTACTGACCGACCGCGAGCGCGCCGCCGTACAGGCCTATCTTCGGCTGCTGGGGACCGTACGAGCAGCGTTCGACGGGCCGCCGGACTCCCGCCGACCACCCGTGGTGCCGCCCGCCGCGCTCGCCGAGGCGGAGCAGGCACTGGCGGCGGCGGGGCTCTCGGGCAACGAGGAGGAGTTCTTCGAGCTGCTGCGGAGCTGGTGCCCGCGGGTGTGAGTGAGCGCGGTCTCCGTGTGCGGGGGCGCGGGCTCCTACGGTCCGCCGGGTGACCTCCGGCGGGCCCTCGCCGGTCCCGGTCTAGGGCAGACCCATGGTCAGGTACATCCCGGCGGCCTGGTCCACCAGTTGCCGCAGGGCCGGCACATGGCTCTCGTCGCCGCTCAGTTCGTCGAGGACCCGGTGCGCGTCGTCGCGGAACGCGGCGAGGTCCTTCTCGAACCGCCGGAGCACGGCGGGGCCGAGCAGCAGTGCGCGCAACCGCGCGCGGGCCGCTGCGGAGCCGCGCGCGGCGCGCCCGAGTTCCGCGACCCGCTCCCGGGAGCCCGGGGGCGCCTCCTCCAGGGCGCAGGCGAGGAGATAGGTGACCGTGCCGTTCAGCAGGTCCTCGTCGCGGCCGGAGAGCAGGTCCTCCTGGTCGTTGAAGAGCTGCCAGAGGATTCCGAAGACCTCACCGAACTCCCGCCACAGTGCGGTGCGTTCGCTCCCGGCGCCGGAGAGGATCGCGGCCATCGCCGTGATCATCCCGAAGGGTGCGCCGGACTTCCCGCGACAGGCGGCCACGACCGCGTCGCACGAGGCGTTCGTCAGGTCGCCGTGCAGATCGCGCAGTTGGCCCTCCACGGCGTCGATCCAGCAGTCGACGATCTCCCGGGTGAGGGCGCCCCGCACCGCGTCCGGCACCGGCTGGGCCTGGACGATCCTGATGGGCAGGGCCTGTCCGCTGAGGACGGACGCCAGCAGCGCCTCGTCCGTGCCGAGTCCGGCGGGGGTGTGCGCGCCGTGCCCGTCGGCCAGGTCGTCGAGGTAGCAGGCGGAGGTCCACCACAGGACGTGCACGGCCGCCAGGGGAACGGCCGGTCCCGGGGCCCCGGTCTCGCAGGCGTGCACGAGCAGGGGGAGCACGGACAGGGGGTATTTCATCCGCTGGTGGCCCAGCAGCCCGGATATGGATCGCCGGACCGCCCCGGACGACGGCCCGAGGCTCTCCAGGGCGGTGGCGATCTCCGCGTCGATCTCCGGCGCGACCTGTCTGTGCAGCTCAACATAGGACAGGGTGGTCATCCGGCGTCCTCGGCCTCGGAGGGAAAGGGAACCGAGACCGCGGTCGCCACCAGCCCCCGTCGGACGCTCCAGCGACCGTCGAGGACGTCGAGTCGCCGGCCGGCCACCACCGGTCCCGGTACGAGGAGTTCGGCGCGGAAGCGGCCGGAGCGGCCGTCGGGGCCCACGGTCACCTCGATGTCGGCCTCCGAGAAGTCCAGCCATCGCCGGGTGAGCGGGAACCACGCCTTGTAGACGGACTCCTTGGCGCTGAAGAGCAGCCGGTCCCAGTGGACCGAGGGGTCGTCGGCGGTCAGCCGGCGCAGCCGGGTCTCCTCCGTGGGCAGGGCGATCGCCGTCAGGACGCCCTCGGGCAGGGCGTCGTGGGGTTCGGCGTCGATGCCGAGGGAGGCGAGGTCGACGGCGCGGACCAGGGCGGCGGCGGCGTATCCCTCGCAGTGGGTCATGCTGCCGGTCAGGCCGTCCGGCCAGCGGGGGGCGCCACGCTCGCCGGGCACGATCGCCCGCGGGGCGACCCCGAGCTTCTCCATGGCCCGCCGGGCGCAGGCCCGGACGAGGGTGAACTCGCGGCGCCGCTTCGGTACCGCCCGGGCGACGACCGCCTCCTCCTCGGGGTACAGCTCGACCCCCTCGACGGCGGCGGCCTCCTCATGGGCGTGCGCCTCCACGACCACGACCGCTCCCGGGAGCAGTTCCTCGATCACCGGCTCCGACCTCCAACGGCAGAATGCGGCGCAGCCTGCCCGGGGGTTCCGGACGCGGTCGCCACTCGCGGGGGTATCCCACGGACACCTCTTCGAAGCGGACCCCGTCCAGCCAGGTGGTCCGCGGGATGTGCAGATGGCCGTAGACCATGACCTCGACGTTGAACCGCCGGTGCCAGTCGGCGGTCAGCTCGGTGCCGCACCACATGGCGAACTCGGGGTACCACAGGACGTCCGTCGGGTGCCGGTCCAGGGGGTAGTGGTTGACCAGCACCTTCGGCAGGTCGGGCGGGAGTTCGGCGAGCCTGCGTTCGGTCTCGGCGACGCGGGCGCGGCACCAGTCGTCCCGGGTCGGGTACGGGTCGGGGTGCAGCACGTGCTCGTCGGCACAGACCACTCCGGTGCCGTGCGCGTACTCCAGGCCCTCCGCCTTGGTGGCGCAGCCGTCGGGCAGGAACGAGTAGTCGTACAGGAGGAACAGCGGCGCGATCACCACCGGGCCGCCCGGCCCCTCCCACAGGGGGTACGGGTCCTCGGGGGTGACGACGCCCAGCTCCCGGCAGAGGGCCACGAGATGGTCGTACCGTTCGACGCCCCGGTACCGGACGGTCTCGCTGGGGTGGGTCCACAGTTCATGGTTGCCCGGCACCCAGACGACCTTGGCGAAGCGGTCGGCGAGGGTCGTCAGCGCCCAGCGGATGTCGGCGACGGTCTCGGAGACGTCACCGGCGACGAGCAGCCAGTCGTCGTCGCTCTCGGGGCGCATCCGCTCGACCAGGGCGCGGTTCTCGGGATAGCCGATGTGCAGATCACTGACGGCCAGCAGATTTCCGTGACGGCCGACCCTCGACTCCACCCGTGCTCCTCTCCGAACGCCGAACATCAACACGAGAACACAGGTGCGCGCCCACGGACAAGACCGACCTGCCGAGCCACGGCCCGCCGGGGCGGGGAACACCGTCGTCGCCCTGTCGGGGAACACCGCCGACTCGCCCGTGTGCGCCGTCGGCGCGCCCGTGGACCCCGCCGACCTGTGCGAAGACACCGCCGCGCGAGGATTAACACGCGCGTGACAGAAACATGGGTCCCAGTGGCCGTATGATCCGTCCTACACCACCGCCACGCCCCTCCTTCGCGTACGGCGGTTCGGCGTACCTCCATCCCCCCTGGCCGGGCACGGCCTGCTTCGCCCTGCCCGCGAACCTTGGAAAGGCGGCCTGCATGGTCTCTCGCGTACGCGTCTGGCTCAACCGCACGTACGCGGAGAATGTCTTCTTCATGGATCAGCTGCGGCATAATCCGCACGCTCGTCCGGTGGACATCCATGCCACGCACGGCGACGCCGACTCCCCCGTACTGGCCGCCGCCGACACCGCCGACCTGGAGCCCGAGGGCCTCTCCCCCGCCGCGTACGTGGAGTACGCGCTGGACCAGTGCGCCAAGCGCGGCATCGATGTCTTCGTGCCCCGGCTGCACCAGGCGGCCCTCGCCGCGCACCGCGAGGAGTTCGCCGCCGTCGGTACGGCCCTGCTGGCGCCGACCGCCGAAGCCATCGAGGTGTTCGAGGACAAGGTGACCGCGTACGAGGCGGTCCGTGAGCACGGGATTCCGGTGCCGCCGTGGTACCGGGTGACGAACGCCGACGAACTCGTCGCTGCCGTCGAGGAGTTGGAGGCCGACGGACACAGGGCGTGCTTCAAGCCGACGTCCGGGGCGGGCGGTGTGGGCTTCCGTGTCGTCACACGCGCCCCCTTCTCGCTCGATCACCTCAGCGGTTTCCCCAGCCCGTACGTCCAGCTCGACATGGTCGTGGAGGCGGTGCGGGCGGCCGAGGAGCCCGTCGACTGGATGGTGATGCCGCGGCTGGAGCAGCCGGAGGTGTCCGTCGACTGCCTCACCGGCCCCGACGGCCGGGTCCGGATGGCCGTGGGCCGCACCAAGAACGGCCGGCGGCGCGGCTTCACGCTCCACCCGGCGTGGATCGAGCCGGCGCGGCGGCTCGCGGAGCGGTTCGGGCTGCACCACCTGACGAACATCCAGTTCCGGATGTACGGCGACGAGCCGGTCCTGATGGACGTGAACACGCGCCCGGCGGGCGGGCTGCACCAGCTCGCGCTGTGCGGGATCAACGCGCCGTGGGCGGCCGTGCGGTTGGCGCTCGGCGAGGAGACGGGGGATGTGCTGCCGACTCGGCTGGGGCAGGACTACACGGTGGTGTCGGGGCCGCGGCCGGTGCGTCCGGTGTCGTTGCCGCATCAGGTGGCTGAGGTGGGGGTTGCGGACGTGGCTGTGGCCGAGGTGGCCGTGGCCGAGGTGGCGGTTGCGGTGGATGCGCGGCCTGTGGCTGTGGCGCCGCCGGTCGCGTGCAAGCCGACGGTCGCCGACCGGCCGCTCGCCGTCTGAGTTCTCTCGCCCCCGCCGCCCCTACCCGTCCCATCCCCAGGGGCTGCCGCCCCTTCGACCCCCGTGTCAAAGATTCGGGGCTCCGCCCCGGACCCCGTTCGCGCAGTTCCCCGCGCCCCTGGAGAAGGGCGCGGGGAACTGCGCTAGTGTCCTGAGTCTTTATTTCGCTAAAGAAGTAGGCTGGGCTCATGGCGCGTATGGGTCGGCCGACGGTCGAAGTGGTCCTGACGGATGAGGAGCGAGAGACGCTGCTGCGCTGGTCGCGGCGAGCAGCGTCCTCGCAGGCTCTGGCGTTGCGGTGCCGGATCGTGCTTGCGTGTGCTGAGGGCGGTTCGAACACCGCGGTGGGAGCGGAGCTTGGGGTCCACCCGGTCACGGTGGCCAAGTGGCGCAGGCGGTTCGCGGCCGACCGGCTCCAGGGCCTGTCCGACGAGCCGCGGCCCGGCCCGCCCCGCACGGTGAGCGACGAAAAGGTCGAGGAGGTGGTCGTGCGGACCCTGGAGACCACCCCGAAGAACGCCACGCACTGGTCGACGCGGGGAATGGCCGCGGCCAGCGGCCTGAGCCAGTCCACCATCTCGCGGATCTGGCGGACCTTCGGCCTCAAACCGCATCTGGTGGACACCTTCAAGCTGTCCAAGGACCCGCAGTTCATCGAGAAGGTCCGCGACGTCGTCGGCCTGTACCTGGACCCGCCCGAGCGGGCCATCGTCCTCTGTGTGGACGAGAAGTCGCAGATCCAGGCACTGGACCGGTCGGCACCGGTGCTGCCGATGATGCCGGGCATGCCCGAGCGCCGCACCCACGACTACCTGCGCGGCGGCGTGACGACCCTGTTCGCCGCCCTGAACGCGGCCACCGGCGAGGTCATCAGCTCGCTCCACCGCCGGCACCGCGCGGTGGAGTTCAAGAAGTTCCTGGCCAAGCTGGACAAGGAGGTCCCCGACCATCTCGACGTCCACCTGATCTGC
Organism: Streptomyces sp. 11x1; assembly: GCF_032598905.1. Taxonomy (NCBI): domain Bacteria; kingdom Bacillati; phylum Actinomycetota; class Actinomycetes; order Kitasatosporales; family Streptomycetaceae; genus Streptomyces; species Streptomyces sp. 11x1. The sequence continues at coordinate 1,620,742 of NZ_CP122458.1, forward strand.
GACAACTACGCCACCCACAAGACGCCCGCGATCCAGAAGTGGCTGCTGGCCCATCCGCGGTTCCACATGCACTTCACCCCGACCAGCGCCTCCTGGCTCAACCAAGTGGAGCGCTGGTTCGCCCTGCTGACGGACAAGCAGATACGGCGTGGCGTCCACAGGAACGTCCAAGCCCTGGAGAAGGACATCCGGACCTGGATCGCCGACTGGAACGACAACCCCAAGCCCTTCGTCTGGACGAAGACCGCTGACGAGATCTTCGAACGCCTCACCGGATATCTGAACCGAATCAAAGACTCAGGACACTAGGAGACCGCTGAAGATCTTGCTCTGGCCGCCCGACTCACCCTGGATTGCCGGTAAATGTCAATCGCCATCAAGTAGGGCAAGCCGGGCGCATTTTCAAGATCTTCAGGACGCTTCTAGGCCCTGTCGGCGGGTCAGCCCTTGCCCACCGTCAGCCGTAGTGTCTGCACCTCGAACGGGCGCAGGGTCACCGGGACGCCGTCGCCGTCCGTGGGCGCCTCGGACAGGGGGCGTTCCAGCAGGTCGGTGATCTGGGCCCCGGCGAGCGGGAATCCGGTGCGCAGGACGCCCCGAGCCCGGCCGCCGCTCGACTCGTAGATCCGGACCACGACGTCGCCCGAGGCGTCGTCGGCGAGCTTCACCGCCTCGACGGTGACGCCCTCGCCGTCCACGGACACGACCGGTTCGGGTGCGCCCGCCGCGTCCGCGACGCGCAGCGGCAGGTTGAGGGCGTAGCCCTCGGCGACCGCGTCCTCGATGCCCGCGCCGGGGAGGAGGGAGTACGTGAAGCGGTGCTTGCCCTGGTCGGCCTCGGGGTCCGGGATGCGCGGGGCGCGGACCAGGCTGAGGCGGACCGTGGTGGTCGTACCGCCGTCCTCGCGGACCGTGCGGGAGACGTCGTGGCCGTAGGTCGAGTCGTTGATGACCGCGACGCCGTAGCCGGGTTCGCCGACATGCACCCAGCGGTGGCCGGAGACCTCGAAGCGGGCCGCCTCCCAGCTGGTGTTGGTGTGGGTGGGGCGCTGGATGTGGCCGAACTGGATCTCGGCGGAGGAGTGGGCGGCACGGACGTCGATCGGGAAGCCTGCCTTGAGGAACTTCTCGGCCTCGTGCCAGTCGATGTCCGTCTCGAAGTCGATCCGGGGGCTGCCTGCGCGCAGGGTGATCGTCTGGGTGAGACGGGAACCCTTGCCGAAGGTCCGTTCCACGCGGATCGCGCCGAGGAGGGGGTTCTCCTCGACCACGGTGATCGACTCGGGGTCCAGCAGGTCCGTGTAGCGGTTCTTGTAGTGCTTGTCGACGTCCCAGGCGTCCCAGTAGTTGGGGAGGTCGGTGTGCAGGCGGAGCAGGTTGCCCTTGTCGCCGAGGACCTCGCGGTCGGTGACCAGGTCGCGGACGGAGGCGAGGGTGCCGTCCTCGGCGATCTCCACCCGGACCAGGCCGTTGTCGAGGACGCGGCCGGAGACGGTGACGGGGTGCGGGGGCTCGGCGGCGGTGAGGGGCGCGCTGCCGTTCGCGGGCACCGTGACGTACACCGGGGTGCCCTCGGCCGTGCGGACGACCTCGGCTCGGTCGCGCGGGCTGGTGTTGAAGACACGCGCGTCGCCGCCGCCGAGTGCCGCGACGGCCTCGGCCGTCAGCTCCTCCAGTTCCTCGGCGACCCGCGCGTACTCCGCCTCCGCCTCGCGGTGCACCCAGGCGATGGACGAGCCCGGCAGGATGTCGTGGAACTGGTGGAGCAGGACCGTCTTCCAGAGACGGTCGAGCTTCTCGTGGGGGTAGCTGTACTGCGGCGCGTGGAGCGCGGCCGTCGTCGCCCACAGCTCCGCCTCGCGCAGCTTGTGCTCGCTGCGGCGGTTGCCCTGCTTGGTGCGGGCCTGGGAGGTGTAGGTGGCGCGGTGCAGCTCCAGGTAGAGCTCGCCGTTCCAGACGGGGGCGTCCTCGTACTCGGCGCGGGCCTTGGCGAAGAACTCGTCGGGGTGTTCGACGACGACCTTCGGGGATCCTTCGAGGTCGGCCAGTCGGCGGGCGCGTTCCATGATCTCGCGGGTGGGGCCGCCACCGCCGTCGCCCCAGCCGAACGGGGCCAGCGAGCGCGTACCGGCACCCTTCTCCTGGTAGTTGCGGACCGCGCGGTCCATCTCCTCGCCGCTGAAGCGGGCGTTGTAGGTGTCGACCGGCGGGAAGTGGGTGAAGATGCGGGTGCCGTCGATGCCCTCCCACCAGAACGTGTGGTGGGGGAAGCGGTTGGTCTGGTTCCAGGAGATCTTCTGGGTGAGGAACCACTCGTTGCCGGCGAGTTTGGCGAGCTGCGGGTAGGAGGCGTTGTAGCCGAAGGAGTCCGGGAGCCAGACGCCCCTGGTCTCGATGCCGAAGTGCTCGATGAAGAACCGCTTGCCGTGGACCAGTTGGCGGGCGATGGCCTCGCCGCCGGGCAGGTTGCCGTCGGACTCGACCCACATGCCGCCGACCGGTACCCACTGGCCCTTGTCGACGGCCTTCTTGATCCGCTCCCACACCTGCGGGTAGTTGTCGCGCACCCACTCGTACTGCACGGCCTGTGAGCAGGCGAAGATGAAGTCCTCGTACTCGTCGGCCAGCGCGGTGACGTTGGAGAAGGTGCGGGAGGTCTTGCGCTTGGTCTCGCGGATCGGCCACAGCCAGGCCGAGTCGATGTGGGCGTGGCCGACGCCGGAGATGGTGTGGGCGCTGGCATGGGCGGGCTTGGCGAGGACCGGGGCGAGGATCTCGCGGACGGCCGTGGCGCTGCCGGAGACGTCGTCGAGGTCGACGGCGTCCATGGCCCGGTCCAGGGCGTGCAGGATCTCGTGGCGGCGGGGCTCGTGCTCGCCGAGGTGGACCATCAGCTCGCGCAGCACCTGCAGGTCCAGGTCGAGGTGGAAGACCTCCTCGTCGAGGACGGCGATGTCGGCGCGCCGGAAGGTGTAGAGCGGCTTGTCGCCGGCGGTGAGGATGTCGCCGAGCGGGGTGATCCTGGAGAAGTTGTCGGCGAGGATGTCGGGGTTGGAGGCCGCCTCGACCAGGTAGTCGATGCTCTCGCCGCCGCGTACGGGGTTGCCGATCGGCACGTACTGGTTGAGCGGGTTGACCGCCTTCAGCGGGGTGCCGTCGACGAGGTGGACCAGGGCCTCGGCCTGGTTGCCGGGCCAGTCGCCGACGAAGCCGAGGTCGATGACGGCCTCGACGCGGCGGCCCGCCCACTCGGCGGGGACCTGTCCGCGCATCCGGAACCAGGTGGTGCCCCACGGCGGGCCCCAGGGGGTGTCCATCGCGAACGGGGCGTACGAGGCGGCGGCGGCCTCCTCGAAGGGCACGGGCTCGCCCGGCGCCTGCCAGGCCTCGACCTCGAAGGGGACGGAGGCCGCGTAGAGGGCGGGCTTGATGCGTTGGGTGTGGACGCGCTCTACGCGTTCCTCGATCCGGCGGCGTTCGTCATGCATGAGGTCTCCAGAGAGGGTGGTGCGGGAGCGGGTGGAGCAGATGCGGGAGCAGGTGGGGTCGGGAAAGCGCTTTCTGAGGGGGAGCCTACTTCAGGTACCCGAGGCCAGGGTGCACGGCCGTGTAGCCCTCGACCAGACGGCGGGCGACGTTGACCGAGTCCACCAGGGGGTGCAGGGCGAAGGCCTTCACCGCCGTCGCGCGGGAAGCCGCCTCGGCCGCCGCCAGGACCTCGCGCTCGACGGCCTTGACCGCGCAGACCAGCCCGGTGGCGTGGTCGGGCAGGGGGGCGACGGAGACGGGGTGGGCGCCGTTGGCGTCGACCAGGCAGGGCACCTCGATGACGGCCTCGGTGTCGAGGGTGGTGAGGGTGCCCTTGTTGCGGACGTTGAGGATGAGGGTGGTGCGCTCGTCGCGGGCGATGGCCCGCATCAGGGCGAGGGCGACCTTCTCGTAGCCGCCGGAGAGGTCGTCGGCGTCGCGTTCGCCGGCGCCGGCCGTCTCCCGGTTCTCCGCCATGTAGGTGGCCTCGCGCTCGGCGCGGGTGCGGTCCCAGGCCTTGAGGGCGTGGGCGTCGGGGCGGCGCATCTCCTCGTAGAAATGGGCCTGTTGTTCCTTGAGGAAGGCGCCGCGGGTCTTCTCGACGGCCTGGTAGGCGCGGACGGCCTCACGGTTGAAGTAGTAGTAGTGCAGGTACTCGTTGGGGATCGCGCCGAGGGACTGGAGCCAGTCGACGCCGAAGAGCTTGCCCTCCTCGAAGGAGCCGAGCAGGTCGCGGTCGGCGAGGAGACGGGGCAGCTCGTCGCGGCCGGCGACGTGCAGGCCCCGGACCCAGCCGAGGTGGTTGAGGCCGACGTAGTCGATCCAGGCCTCCTTGGGGTTCGTCACCCCGAGGACGCGGGCGATCCGGCGGCCGAGGCCCACGGGTGAGTCGCAGATGCCGATGACGCGGTCGCCGAGGTGACGGGACATGGCCTCGGTGACCAGGCCCGCCGGGTTGGTGAAGTTGATGAGCCAGGCGTCCGGGGCGAGCCGGGCCACGCGCCGGGCGATGTCCACGGCGACCGGGACGGTGCGCAGGCCGTAGGCGATGCCACCCGCGCCGACGGTCTCCTGACCGAGGACCCCTTCGGCCAGGGCCACGCGCTCGTCGTTCGCGCGGCCCTCCAGACCGCCGACCCGGATCGCGGAGAAGATGAAGTCGGCGCCGCGCAGGGCCTCGTCGAGGTCGGTGGTGGCGCTCACCTCGGGGGCGTCGGGGACGTCCGCGGCCTGCTCGGCGAGGACGCGGGTGACGGCGGAGAGCCGCTCGGCGTCCAGGTCGTGCAGGACGACACGAGTGACCCGGCCCTCGGCGCGGTCCCCGAGGAGCGCCCCGTACACGAGGGGCACCCGGAATCCTCCGCCGCCCAGAATCGTCAGCTTCACTCAACTACCACCTTTGCCGATCGTGCGTTCGTGCGGCCGTCCGGCCTGCCCCCTCGACCCCCGTGGGCGGGACGCCCCTCCCACCCGTACCCGACGACACGCCCCCTGTTGCCGGCCTGGTCCGAGCCGTTCGCCCGGACCGTTCGTCCAGGCCGTTCGTCCGGGCCGTTCCGCCACCGTGCTCGGAGGCGTCCGACACGTGTCAGCCGCGCCGCACGGAAGGGCGGTCACGGTGTGACCACTTCGACACCCGCCTCCTCCAGCGACGCGCGGGTGGCCTGCTCCACCGGCCCGTTGGTGACGACCACGTCGAGTTCCCTGGGGCCGCAGACCTTCGCCATGCCCGTCCCGGGGAACTTCGCGGAGTCGGCGAGCAGGACGACCCTGTCGCTCGCCCTGATCATCGCGCGTTTGACGGGGACCTCGACGACGGTCGTGTCCATCACCTGTCCGCCGGGGCGAACTCCACTCGTACCGAGGAAGAGCCAGTCGGCGTGAAGTTGACGGAGGTTGTCCTCGGTGAGGAAACCGACGAGGGAACGGTACTCGCGGCGGACCATGCCGCCGAGCAGCACCAGTTCGATGCCCTCGTCGTCGGCCAGCTCCTCGTAGACCACCAGGTTGCTGGTGATCACGGTGAGGCGGCGGCCGTGCAGCTGCCGGGCCAGGCGGTAGGCGGTGGTCCCGATGTCCAGGAGCACGGACTGGCCGTCGTGGACCATCGACGCGGCCTTCGCCGCTATCGCGTCCTTCTCGGCCACCCGCACCTCGGCGACCTCGGCGAAGGGCTGGTCGCCCTCGTCCACGACCGCGCCGCCGTGCACCCGGGTGAGCAGCCCCTCCTCCTCCAGCCGGACGAGGTCACGCCGGATGGTGGCGGGGCTCACACCGAGCTGTTCGGACAAGTCGGTGACCGCCGCCGGCCCGCCAGATCGCAGGGCCCGCAGGATGAGTTGGTGTCGTCTCTCTGCCAGCACGCGCTGAACAGTACTCGTCATTCGCAAGCAAATCTATGCTCACTTCTGCTCGACTCTTGCCAAACCTCTCGGAGGCGCGCACGATCTGTGCACCGAAATTGAAGACTTTTGAAGAGTGATCCTCGAAAGTCTCGACGAGAGGGTGCACGCGTGGACGACGACCGGCCCGATGTGCTGCTGACCGGGCTGCTCTTCTACGACCTCGTGCTCACGGGGCTGGGAAAGCCGCCCACCCCCGGCGAGGAGATCTGGACCGACGGCATGGGCTGCGGTCCTGGCGGCATCGCCAACCTGGCGGTGGCCACCGCCCGTTTCGGCCTGCGGACCTCGCTGGCCACGGTCTTCGGCGACGACTACTACGGCGCGTACTGCCGTGACGTCCTCGCCGGCCAGGAGAACGTCGACCTCTCCCTCTCGCGCACCGCCGACGGCTGGCACACCCCCGTCACCGTCTCCCTCGCGCACGGTCACGACCGCGCCCTGGTCACCCACGGCCAGGAACCGCCGTACTCGCAGGACGTCCTGATGGGCGACCCGCCCGAGTCGCGCACCGCGCTCGTGCACATCGAGGCAGAGCCGCGCGAGTGGCTCGCCAAGGCCGCCGCGAACGGCACGCTCATCTACGCGGACGTCGGCTGGGACCCCACCCAGCGGTGGTCGCGCGCCCTGCTCGACCAACTCGCCCTGTGCCACGCCTTCCTCCCCAACGAGACCGAGGCGATGGCCTACACCCGCACCGACAGCGCGGCCGCCGCGCTCGGCACCCTGAGCGAGCTGGTCCCGGTGGCCGTGGTCACCCGCGGCGGCGAGGGCGCGGTCGCGGTGGACCAGACGACCGGGGAGTACGCGGAGGTCCCGGCCCTGGACGTCGACGTGCTCGACGCGACGGGCGCCGGCGACGTCTTCGGCGCGAGCTTCGTCGCCGCCTCCCTCGCCGGCTGGCCCCTGACGGAACGGCTGCGGTTCGCCGTCCTGTCCGCCGGACTCTCCGTCGGCCACCACGGCGGAGGGCTCGCCGCGCCCGGCTGGTACGGCGTCGAGCGCTGGTGGCGCTCGCTGACCGACCCCGGCCTGAAGAAGGCCTACGGCTTCCTCGCGGACCGCATCCCGGCCGACGTCGGCCCACCGGTGCACTTCGCCCCGGTCACCCCGCCCGCTCGGCCCCAAAGACCCCACGCACCAAAGCCCTGAAGTACCACGAACAGGAACAAACAGGAGTATCCCGTGGACCTTTCTCGTAGAGGCTTCCTCCAGGCTGCCGTGTTCACCGCGGCGGCCTCCGGACTGACCGTCGCCTGTGGCGGCGGCTCGGAATCCGGCGGCACCAAGGACGGCAAGAACCTCACCCTGTGGTACTGGGGCGGCGCCCTCAGCGACAAGGTGGTCGCCGAGGCCAAGACGCACTTCAAGAGCCAGATCAAGCTGACCAGTTCCTCCATCGGCGGCGACTTCAAGCAGAAGCTCACCACCACGCTCGCGGCGGGCGGCTCCTCCGTCCCGGACATCACCGGCATCAAGGGCGAGGACATCGCCTCCTTCCTGCCCAACGCCGACCGCTTCCTCGACCTGAACGACCTGGGCTTCAAGAAGATCTCCTCCCAGTACCTGGAGTGGAAGACCAAGCTCGCCCAGACCGAGGACGGCAAGCAGATCGGTTTCCCGATCGACATCGGCCCCACCGCGCTCTTCTACCGCGCCGACCAGTTCGAGAAGGCGGGGCTGCCCAGCGACCCGGCGAAGGTCGCCGCCGAGGCCAAGACCTGGGACGACTACTTCGCGCTCGGCACGGAGCTGAAGAAGGCGCTGCCCGGGACCTTCCTCATCAACAACATGGGCTCGGTCTTCAGCATCGCGATCGGCCAGGGCACCAAGCGGTTCATCGACCAGGACAACCACTTCATCGGCGACCAGGACCACATCCGCGCCGCGTGGGACCACGCGATACGCGCCTACACGCTCGGCCTCGACGCCAAGATCAACGACCAGAGCTGGAACGCGGCCGTCGGCAAGAGCCTGACCACCGAGGTCGGCGCCGCGTGGCACGCGCTGGACATCCAATCGGCCGCGCCGAACACCAAGGGCAAGTGGCGGGTCACCGCGACCCCGGGCGGACCGGCCAACCAGGGCGGCTCCTATCTGACCCTGCCCAAGCAGTGCCGGAACCCCGAAGAGGCATTCAAGATCATCAGCTGGATCCTCAGCCCGGAGAACAACGCCAAGAGCTTCGCCGACGCCACCATCTTCCCCGCCTCCCCGGAGACGTACGCGATGCCGGCGATGACCGGCCCCGACGCCTTCTTCGGCGGCCAGAAGATCATCGAGGTCTTCGGCCCGGCCGCCGAGGCCATCCCCGTCAGCTACGAGGCGCCCGCCGACTCCGCGGTCATGGCTCCCTTCATGGCCGAGCTGACCAGCATCGAGGCCAAGGGCAAGAAGCCCGACGACGCCTGGAACGACGCGGTCTCCCAGGCCAAGCAGATCGCCAGGCGACAGGGGGTGAAGTGAGGTGTCGTCACCTCCGGTGACCGGTCCCGCCACGGTGCCCGAGCACCGTGGCGGGCCGGGCCCGGCCCGCTTCCGCCCGCGGCGCACCCCGCCCGCGGGCGTCGCTCGGCCCACTCGTCGCGGGGTGCTGTCCTACTGGCGGCAGTACCTGGCGATCTCGCCCTTCTATCTGATCTTCCTGGTCTTCTCGTTCGTCCCCGTCTTCTACTCGCTGTACCTGTCCTTCCAGCGCTACGACGGCCTGGGCACCAAGGAGTTCGTGGGCCTCCAGCAGTTCGAGTTCCTGTGGAGCGACCCGGTCTTCTGGCTGTCCATCCGCAACACCCTGCTGATCTGGGTCCTGTCGACCGTCCCCACACTCTTCGGCGCGCTGGTGCTGGCGACGCTGTTGCATTCGGTGCGCCGCTTCAAGGGCTTCTACCGCATCGCCCTCTACGTGCCGAACGTGACGTCGATCGTCGCCGTGGCGATCTTCTTCGGCGCGGTGTTCAGCAACGACTTCGGCCTGGTCAACGCGATCCTCGGCACGGTCGGCATCTCCCCCGTGCCGTGGCTGAGCAACCCGTGGCTGATCAAGGTGGTCATCGCGCTGCTGATGACCTGGATGTGGACCGGCTACAACATGATCATCTATCTGGCCGGCCTCCAGGCCATCCCGCAGTCGGTCTACGAGGCGGCCAGGATGGACGGCGCAGGACCGATCCGCACGTTCTTCCAGATCACCATCCCGATCATGCGGCCGATCATCCTGTTCACCGTCGTCATCTCGACCATCAACGGTCTGCAGAGCTTCAGCGAACCCCAGGTCCTCTTCGCCAGCAACGCCGCCAACCAGAACCTCGGCGGTCCGGGCCAGGCGGGTCTGACCACGCTGCTCTACTTCTACCAATCGGCCTTCCTCGACAACGACTACGGCTACGGCGCGGCCATCGTGTGGGCCTTCTTCGTACTGATCATCGTGCTCGTCGTCATCAACTGGCGCATCGTGCAACGAGGGAGGAAGTCATGACGACAGCCGTCACGCCACGGCCGGCGACGGCCACGGGCAAGGAGTCGCCCCCCGGCGCGAGGCGGCCGCGCCGCCCCAGGGGCCTGTCCGCGCACGTCTTCCTGATCCTCGCCGTCGTGATCTCGGTCTTCCCGTTCCTGTGGACGATCGTGATGGCGACCAACACCACCCGGGACATCTACAAGAGCCCGCCGAAGCTGACCTTCGGCTCGCACCTGCTGGAGAACATCCGGGGTGTGCTCGACACGGTCGACTTCTTCGGCTCGATGCTCAACACGATCGTCGTCGCGTCCGTCACCACGGTCCTGGTGCTGTTCGTCGACTCCCTGGCGGCCTTCGCCTTCGCCAAGTTCGAGTTCCCCGGGCGCCGGATCCTCTTCGCCACGCTCCTGGTGTTCATGATGCTGCCGCTCCAGCTCGCCGTCCTGCCGCAGTTCATCCTGATGTCGGAGATCGGCTGGGTCGGCATGCTCAAGGCACTGGTGTGGCCCGCCCTCTCCAACGCCTTCGGCATCTTCTGGCTGCGCCAGTACATCGAGAACGGGGTGCCCGACGAACTGCTGGACGCGGCCCGGATCGACGGCGCCGGGTTCTTCCGGCAGTACTGGAACGTCGCCCTGCCGATGATCAGGCCGGCGATGTCCTTCCTCGCCATCTACGCGTTCGTCGGCGCCTGGAACGACTACGTCTGGCCCCTCATCGTGCTCACCAACCCCGAGCACGTCACGCTCCAGGTGGAGCTGGCCCAGCTCAACGTCGGCCACAACACCGACTACAGCATGGTGATGGCCGGTGTGCTGATGGCGTCCCTCCCGCTGGTGATCGTCTTCGCCGTCTTCGCGCGGGGCTTCATCGCGGGGGCCACCGAGGGCGCGGTCCAGGGCAGTTGAACCGCGGGGCAGGGGCAGGTGGGCCGATGTCGGGACGGAGGGGCGCGGTGACGGACACCGGGAGCGCGACGACCGTGCGGCCGGGGCGCGGCAAGGTGCTGGTGGTGGGCATGGACGGGGTGCGCTACGACCGGCTCGTCCGCTCCTCGGCCACGGCGCCCGTACTGCACGGCCTGATGGTCACCGGCGCCCACGGCAGCGGTCTGCTGCCCTACGGCGAGGTGGACGGCCAGGCCGAGGGCGGGCCGTCCACCAGCATGGCCTACACCGACTCCGGTCCCGGCTGGTCGAGCGTGCTGACCGGGGTGTGGCCCGACCGGCACGGGGTCACCGGCAACGACTTCGAGGGCGCCGACTACGTCCGCCACCCCGACTTCCTCAGCCGGGCCGCCGCCACGCGACCCGGTCTGCGCACGGCGGCCGCGGTGTCCTGGCCGGAGCTGATCGACCGCGGCACGCTGGGGCCCGGCGTCGGCGAACGCGCGCGGTACGACGGGGAGTCCGACGGTTACGAGCAGGCGGACCGGCTCGTCGCCGACACCGCCGTGCGCTGGCTCTCCGAGGACGACCCGGACGCGCTGTTCGTGTACTTCGGCGCCACCGACGAGGCCGGTCACGCCACGGGGCCGCTCGGCCCGGCGTACGACCGGGCGCTTCTCGCCCAGGACGCCCACCTCGGGCGACTGCTGGACGCGATCGCCGCCCGGCGCCGCGACCCCGCACGCGCCGACGAGCGCTGGACGGTCGTGGTCACCACCGACCACGGCCACCTGGACACCGGCGGCCACGGCGGCGACACCCACGCGGAACGCGAGATCTTCGTCGTCCTCGCGGAACTGGGAACGGGGGTCGGGCCGGGGGCTGCCGCTGAGCCGACGAGGGCCGTGGAGCCGGGGACGGCCGATGCGGGCAGCGCGGGCAGGACGAGCGGCAAGCCCGGTACGGACGGTCCGGCCGGCCAGGATGGTCCGGGCGGCCCGGGTGATCCAGACGGCCCGGGTGATCCAGACGGCGCGCCCGACGCGAACAGCACAGGCAGCGCGCACAGCCCGGACGGCGCGGACGGCGCGGACGGCGCGGACGGCGCGGACGGCGCGGACGGCGCGGACGGCGCGGACAGCACTGGCGGCACGGCCACCACGCACAGCCTGAGTGGCACGCACAGCCCCAGCCCCAGCCCCACGCACAGCACGCACAGCACAGCCGACGCGCACAACATCGGCGGCACGCACAGCACGCACAGCGTGACCGGCACGTACAGTCCCGGTCGCACGGCCGGCGCGGACGGCGGCCCCCGCACCCCCCGAACCCCCGGCGGCACCCCGCTGGGCTCGCCCGCTCTCGTCGACATCGCGCCCACCGTGCTGGACCGGCTCGGCGTCCATGTCGACCCCGACTGGGGTCTGCCGGGCCGGGTGCTGCCCCGGCCGGCCGCAGCCCCCTCCCCCTCCCTCACGCCACCCCCGACTCCGGAACGGTCATGACCGACGCACTCTTCGCCCTGTGCCCCTGGAACTCGCCCGAGGTGACCTCCTGGGGGCGGCTGCCCATGAACGCCGTGGACCGGCGTGCGGGGGCCGTGTCGCTCGACGGCCGGTGGCGGTTCCAGCTGCTGCCGTCGCCCGAGCGGGAACCGGGACCCGCCTGGTCCTGGGCCGAACTCCCCGGTTCCTGGGCCCTGGACGTGGCGGAGGATCCCCCGCAGTACACCAACGTCCGGATGCCGTGGGCCCAGTTCCCACCGGACTCCCCGCCCGAGAACCCGACCGGCGTGTACGAGCGGGAGGTCGAGATCCCTGCCGAGTGGGCCGGCCGCCGGATCGTGCTGCACGTCGGCGCCGCCGAGAGCGTGCTGCTCGTCCAGGTGGACGGACGGCCCGCCGGTGTCTCCAAGGACTCCCATCTGGCCGCCGAGTTCGACCTCTCCGGGCTGGTCCGCCCCGGCGCGAGGGCCACCGTGCGGCTCACGGTGGTGAAGTGGTCCGACGCCTCGCACATCGAGGACCAGGACCAGTGGTGGCTGGGCGGCATCACCCGCCCGGTGCTGCTGTACGCCACAGATCCGCTCCATCTCGCGGACGTGACCGTGCGGGCCCGCCGCGACGGGGAGCTCCGGGTGGACTGCCGGGTGCGCGCGGCGGCGGGCACGGCGACGGGCACGCTGCCCGCCGGGTGGCACGTCAGCGGGGAATTGGACGGTCCGGGGCTGGAGGGTCTGGCGCTGGTCCAGGACCGTGAGTTCGACCGGCTCAACGCGGAGGACGAGCGGGTCTCCGACTTCCTCGGCGAGGCCCGGCTGGGCACGGTCGTCCCCGGCGTGCGGACCTGGAACGCCGAGACCCCCGAGCTGTACGACCTCACCGTCAGGCTGCACCGCGCGGACGGCACGGTGGCCGACACCTCGCACCACCGGGTCGGCTTCCGCGACGTGGAGGTCCGGGGCCGGGACCTGCTGGTGAACGGCGAGCGGGTCTACATCCGGGGCGTGAACCGGCACGACTTCCACCCGCTGACCGGGCGGACGGTGTCGCGGGAGGACATGCGCGCGGACCTGCTGACGCTGAAGCGGTTCGGCTTCAACGCGATCCGCACCTCCCACTATCCGGGCGACCCGGCCCTGTACGACCTCACGGACGAGCTGGGTTTCTACGTGGTGGACGAGGCGGACATCGAGTCGCACGACCACGCCCACGAGATCGCCGACGACCCGCGCTATCTGAACGCCTTCGTCGACCGTGTCTCCCGCATGGTCCTGCGGGACAAGAACCATCCGTCGGTGATCGTCTGGTCGCTGGGCAACGAGTCCGACTACGGGGCGAACCACGACGCGGCGGCGGGCTGGCTGCGACGGCACGATCCGACGCGTCCGGTGCAGTACGAGGGCGCGGCGAAGCTGGACTGGGCGGCCACCGACGACGCCTCCGACATCGCCTGTCCGATGTACGCGCCCATCGAGGACTGCGTGGCGCACGCGCTGTCGGGCAGGCAGACCAGGCCGCTGATCCAGTGCGAGTACTCGCACGCCATGGGCAACAGCAACGGCACCCTCGCCGACACGTGGGCCGCCATCGAGGCGACCCCGGGTCTTCAGGGCGGGTTCATCTGGGAGTTCTGGGACCACGGCATCCTCCAGCGTGTGAACGACGGACGACCGGCCGGGCGTGGGGGCGCCGGGCTGTACGAGAACGGGGTCGCCGGCCCCGGTCTGCGCTGGGCCTACGGCGGCGACTTCGGCGAGACGATCCACGACGGCGCGTTCATCGCCGACGGGGTCGTGTTCCCCGACCGCACGCCCAAGCCGGTGATGTTCGAGCACCGGGAGATCGCCGCCCCGGTGCGGCTTTCGGTGGAGGGCGAGGGCACCTGGCGGGTGCTGCGGGTGCACAACCGGCAGCACTTCCGCGATCTGTCGTGGCTGGCCGCCGAGTGGGAGTTCGCGGCGGCCGACGGCGGCAGCTGGACGGTCCCGGCCCAGCTGCCCGCCGTACCGCCCGGCGGTTCGGCGGTAATCGATCGGCCCGAGGTGGCGGGCGGGGCCGGCGAGATCTGGCTGACCCTGCGGGTGACGACGGCCGGCGACGAGCCCTGGGCGCCGCGCGGCACCGAGGTGTGCAGCCCGCAGCTCCAGTGGTACGCGGCTGAGGAGGGCGAGCCGGTGGTGGGCGCCGAGGAGGACCTCGGGCACATCCCGCCGCCGGAGACGGACCCGGACGGGCTGCTGCTGCACCCGCTGCTCGCCTCCCCGCCGGCCCTGAGCCTGTGGCGGGCCCCCACCGACAACGACGTCCTCGGCGGCATGGCCGAGCGCTGGCGTGAACTGGGCCTGGACCGCATGGAGCGCGAGCCGGTCGCCGTGGAGCGCAAGGGGTCGTCCGTGCGGGTCCGCTCCCGTTGGTCGACGGGGGCCGGACAGGTCGAGCACGAGCAGGTGTTCACCGCGCTCGTGGACGGCCGGGTGCTCGTCGAGGAGACGGCCGCCCTCCCCGAGGAGCTGACGGACGTGGCCCGGGTCGGCACGGTGTTCGAAACCGTCGAGGGCCTCGACAGCCTGGCCTGGTACGGGCAGGGCCCCTGGGAGAGCTACCCGGACCGGGCCGCCGGGGCACCCGTCGGCCACCACGCGGCCCCCGTGGACGCGCTGTTCACCCCGTATCTGCGGCCGCAGGAGAGCGGGGGCCGGCACGGTGTACGGCACTTCACGCTCTCCGGGGGCGACCACGTCCTGGCGGTACGGCTGGACGGCCCCCGGCAGGTGTCGGTCACCCGGCACCGCGCGGCGGACCTGGCGGCCGTGGCGCACCACGACGAGCTGGTGCCCCGGCCCGGCTGTGTGGTCCACATCGACGCGGCGCACCGGGGGCTGGGCACCGCGTCGTGCGGTCCCGACACCTCGCCGCCGTACCTCGTTCCCCCGGGTGTCCACCGCTGGTCGTGGACGGTGCGGGCGCTCTGAACCACGAACCTCTTACGGAGTCACTGTGTGCACCTCGCACGAACCGGGGCAGGAGTCTGCCCAGGCCCGCTCGGGCAGACGTAACTTCCTGCGCGCGACGGCCCTGCTGGGCGCCGCGGCGACCGTCTCGCTGCCCGTCGTGGCGCAGGCGGCGCCCGGGCGTTGGAAGCCCGACCGCACGAGCCGTCGCTTCACGCTCGCCGTCATGCCCGACACGCAGTACCTGTTCGACGGGCCGAGCATCGACAAGGCGCCCGTCGCGGCGTCCCTGCGGTACCTCCTGGAGCACGGTGCGGAGGAGAACATCGTGTTCCTGTCCCACCTCGGGGACCTCACCCAGAACGGCACCGCGCGGGAGACCGCGGCGATCGGCGAGGCCTTCCGGCTCCTCGACCGCAGGGGAGTCGGCTACAGCGTCCTCGCGGGCAACCACGACGTTCGCTCCTCCACCGACGACCAGCGGGGGGCGACCCCGTACCTGGACGAGTTCGGACCCGACCGCTTCGCGGGCCGGCCGACCTTCGGGGGCGCCTCCCCTGACGGTTACAACTCCTTCCACCTGTTCGAGGCGGGGGGCCGGCAGTGGATGGTGCTCGCGCTGGACTGGCGGCTCTCCGCGAAGGGCTTCGCCTGGGCGAAGGACGTCCTGGCCTGCCACCCGAAGACTCCGGTCGTCCTCACCACGCACGAGATCGTCGACGGCGACGACTCCCTCTCGTCGTACGGGCAGCAGCTGTGGGACCAGCTGATCAAGGACCACGACCAGATCTTCCTCACCCTCAACGGGCACTACTGGCCGGCGGCGCGCGCGACCCGCAGGAACGCCGCTGACAACGATGTCCATCTCCACCTCACGAACTACCAGAACCGGTACTTCGGCGGCGCGGCGATGATCCGTCTCTACCGCTTCGACCTCGACCGGAACACCATCGACGTGGAGACGATCTCCCCGTGGATCCTGGGCCGGGCAGCCAAGGGGCTCAACGAACTGGAGCGGCAGGAGAGCGAACTCTCCGGCGATGCCGACCGGTTCACGGTCGAGATCGACTTCGAGAAGCGGTTCGCCGGTTTCACGCCGGTGCCGGCGCGGGCCTCGCGTCCGGTGTCGACGATGCTGATACCCGGCACGGTCGCCTACTGGCGGTTCGACGGGCAGCGGGACGGCGCGCAGGTCGGCGCCACCGTGCCGGACCGCTCCGGGCGCGGCAACGACCTGACCCTCGTGACCGTAGGCGGCGGCACCCTCACCTGGTCCGCCGACCACCACCCGGACCAGCCCGGCCACGGCAGCCTGGAGTTCCACGGCGGCAAGCCCCCGCTGACGGGCGCGTATCTGCGGACGGTCGACGGTGCGCCCCTGAACTCGGCCACGTTCAGGGACGGTTACACCATCGAGGCGTTCTACCGGCTGCCCGCCGACTGGGACCCGTCGCACCACGCGTGGGCCGGCATCCTCGGCCGCACCGGCACGGGCGGCGCGGCGGGGAAGACCGCCGACGACCCGGACGAGCCGCTCGCCACGCTGTCGCTCTCGAACGACCGGGAGCCGCAGTGGGCGGTGCGCCCGCTCAACCAGCAGGGCATCGCCACCAACTGGGGTCAGGAGACCCCGCTGGAGACGTGGTGGCACCTCGCCGTCGTCAGCGACGGCCGGCACACCACCCTCTACGTCCAGGGCTGCCCGGTGGTGCGCAACCCGAAGGCCACCGCCGTCGGGCTCACCTCGGTCGGACTGCCCTGGATCCTCGGCGGCTACGAGTACGCCGGGAAGATCGACCAGATCCTGCACGGACGCCTCGGTGACGTCCGCGTCGTCGAACGGGCGCTGCCCGTCAAGTCGTTCATGAACCACTGAGACGCGAAGGAACCACAGACCATGTCCGACCTCTCCGGCACCCCCGAGCAGCAACTGCCCACCTGGGCCGATCCGTCCGTCTCCCCCGCCGACCTCGACGCGCAGGGCGTCTCACGGCGCGGACTCCTGCGCGGCGCGGGCCTGTTCGGCGCCGCCTTCGCGATGGGCGCCACGGGCGCCCTGACGGCTCCGGCCTCCGCCGCCTCCCGCCCGTACGGGGGTGAGGACCCGCGGCTCGCCTACCTCGTCGGCGACCACCACATCCACACCGTCTACAGCCACGACGCCAAGTACACGTTCTCCCAGCTGGCCTCCGCGGGCGCGAAGTACGGCCTCGACTGGATGGTGTTCACCGAGCACTCCAACTTCGGGCACACCGACTTCGGTGCGGCGCTGGAGCACGAGGAGATCCTCAGAGCCCGTGCGGAGAACCCCCGCCAGCTGATCTTCCAGGGTCTGGAGTGGTACATCCCGGCCGCCGAGCACTGCACGGTCTTCACCACCCCCGGGCGGCACGAGGTCGACCTGCTCACCCGCTTCGAGAGCGCGTACGACGGCAAGCTGCTGGGCTACACGGACGGGTCCGTGGGCGGCGCGGACACCGCCCGCAACGAGGCACACGCCGTCAGGGCGATCAAGTGGCTGGCCCGGCAGCGCCGTTCGGGCTACGTCGACGATGTGCTGGTCCTCGCCAACCACCCCATGCGGCTGGGCATCGACTCCCCGCACGAGATGCGCAACTGGCGCGACGCGGCCCCGGAGATCATGATCGGCATGGAGGGTGCGCCCGGCGCCCAGGGCGCGGCGATCCCCGGCTGGCGCGGGACGAACTCGATCCGCGGGGAGTACGAGAACAAGCCCTCCGCCCAGTCCTGGCCCGGCTATCCGGCCGAGGCGTACCTCACGTACGGCGGTTTCGACTGGTCGACGGCGACCGTGGGCGGACTCTGGGACGCGATGCTGGCCGAGGGCAGGCTGTTCTCGATCACCACCAACTCCGACGCCCATCGGATCGTCTTCGACACCTGGAAGAACGGCGACTGGCCGACCGGGCAGAACTTCGACAACACCGGCAAGCTGCCCGACCCGGTGAACACCGACACGCCGCAGCCCGGCAGCGACTTCTGGCCCGGCCAGTTCAGCCGCACCCACGTCGGTGTCACCCGCTACGGCTACCGCTCGGTGATGGCGGGTCTGCGCGCGGGCCGTGTCTGGGTCGACCACGGCCATCTCCTCGACGGCCTGGACGTCCGGGTCAAGCGCGACCGTGACCACGGCCGGGGCGTCACCCTGGGCGGCCGGCTGCGTGTCCGCAGGGGCGAGCGGCTCACCCTGAACGTGACGGTGACGACGGCGTCCCGCGCCAACCCGCACGGGATTCTGCCGGAGTTGGCCCACGTCGACGTCATCCGGGGCGCGGTGCGCGGGTCGGTGGCGGACCGGGACGCATGGCAGGCCCCCGACACGAAGGTCGTCCACACCAAGGACGTGAGCGGTCGCACGGGCACGTACACGCTGCGCGTCCCCGTCACGGCGGGCGACGAGTCGTTCTACCTCCGCCTGCGCGGCAGCGACGGCAAGCGCAACGGTGCGGGCTACCTGGGCGCTGCGGTCGACCCGCACGGCCCGGTCCCCCACGAGCCGGGCGACGGCGACCCGTGGGAGGACACGTGGTTCTACTCGAACCCGGTGTTCGTGGACGTGACCGGGTGACCGGGTGACCGGGTGACCGGGTGACCGGGTGACCGGTCAGGCGTAGAAGCGCGACAGGCTCTGCAGGACGGCGGCGGGCTTCCCGCCGCCGTCGATCTCTATCGCGCCGTCCACCGTGATCTGGACGCCACCCGGGACGTCCTCGACCGAGGCGAGCTTGGCGACCAGCCGGATGCGCGATCCGACCTTCACCGGCGAGGGGAAACGCACCTTGTTCAGGCCGTAGTTGACCTTGGTGGTGACTCCCTGGACGTCCAGGAGCTCGGTGAACAGCGGGATGAAGAGGGAGAGGGTGAGGTAACCGTGCGCGATGGGCGCCCCGAACGGGCCCTCCTTGGCCTTCTCCTCGTCGACGTGGATCCACTGGTGGTCCCCTGTCGCGTCGGCGAACGTGTTGATCCGCTCCTGGGTGACCTCGATCCACTCGCTGGTGCCGAGGTCGCTGCCGGCGAGCTTCTTGAGTTCGTCGAGACCGTTGACCGTGATGCTCATGTAGCTTTCCTTAGCTAGGAGTTGGTACCGAAGGCCTTGCGCACCCGTGCCTTCAGCAACTTGCCGGAGGCGGTCCGCGGCAGCTCGTCGGCGATGACGACCGACTTCGGGATCTTGTATTTGGCCAGCCGCCCGGCGAGCGAGGCCAGCACCTCGTCGGCGTCCAGCGAGACGCCCTCCCGAGGCACGACCACGGCGCGCGGCACCTCGCCCCACTTGTCGTCGGGTACGCCGATGACCGCGCACTCGACGATGTCGGGGTGGGCGAGGAGCTGGTCCTCGATCTCGGCGGGGTAGATGTTCTCGCCCCCGGAGATGATCATGTCCTTGATGCGGTCGACGATGAAGACATAGCCGTCCTCGTCGACGCGGGCCGCGTCCCCGCTGCGGAACCACCCGTCGGCGAAGACCGCGGCGGTCTCCTCGGGCAGCCCCCAGTAGCCGGGCATCACATGGGGCCCGCGGACCACCACCTCGCCGGGCTCGTCGACGTCGACCGGGGTCATGTCGGGGCGGACGACCCGTACGTCGCTGAAGAAGTGCGGTACGCCCGCCGACCCGGCCTTGCTCACGGCGTGCTCGGCGTCGAGGAAGAGCGTGCCGGGGGCGGCCTCCGTCATGCCGTAGCCCTGGAGGAAGGTGAGCCCGCGCTCCTGGAACCTGGCGATGAGCGGGGTCGGTACCGGGGAGCCGCCGCAGGAGAGCATCCTGAGCGACGACAGGTCGGCGTCGGCCCAGCGGGGGTGCCGGGCGATCTGGTCGAACATGGTCGGCACGCCGAACATGAAGGTGATCCGGTGCCGTTCGATCAGGTCGAAGGTGGTCTCCGGCACGAAGGACTCGACCAGGACGCAGGTGCCGCCCTTGAGCAGCACGGGCAGGGTGAGCATGTTCAGCCCGGCCGTGTGGAACAACGGGGCGGATACCAGGGCGCGTTCGTCGGTGATGACGTCCTGGTCGACGAGCACGTTGACGGCGTTCCAGATGATGTTGCCGTGGGTGAGCATCGCGCCCTTGGGGCGGCCCGTGGTGCCCGAGGTGTACATGATGATGCAGGTGTCGTCGGCGGCGACGGGCTGGTCGATGGGGTCGGTCTCGGCCCCGGCGAGCAGCGCCTCGTACTCGGTGCCGATCTCCACGAACGTCCGTACGTCGGTCCCGCCGCCCGGCAGTCCGGCGACGAGTGCGGTGAACCCGGCGCCGTACACCAGCGCCCTGGCCCCGGAGTCCGCCAGCTGGTAGGCGATCTCGGGGCCCGCGAGGCGGGTGTTGAGCGGGACGAAGACCGCGCCGAGGGTGCCCGCGGCGAACAGCGTCTCCAGGTACGAGGGGTGGTTGGGCCCCAGGTAGGCGATGCGGTCGCCGCGGCGTACGCCGACGGCGCGCAGAGCGTGGGCGAGGCGCGTGGTGCGCTCGTACAGTTCCCCGTAGGTGAGGCTCGTGTCGCCGTGGATCAGCGCGGTGCGCTGCGGGGTCTTGCGGGCCCGGCGGGCGGGCCACGACCCCAGTCCCTCATTGCGCATGTGTGTACCCCTGTCCGTCGTCGCACATGGGGAGGTCCATCTGTGTCCTCTACGGTTTGGTCAGGCCGAGCAGTCGGGCGGCGTTCTCCTTGAGGATCTTCGGCCTGACCTCGTCCTTGATCGGCAGCTTCTCGAAATCGGCGAGCCAGCGGTCGGGGGTGAGGACGGGGTAGTCGGAGCCGAAGAGCACCTTGTCCTTGAGCAGGGTGTTCGCGTACTGCACCAGCTGCGGCGGGAAGTACTTCGGCGACCAGCCGGACAGGTCGATGTGCACGCCCGGCTTGTGCGTGGCGACCGCCAGGGCCTCGTCCTGCCAGGGGAAGGACGGGTGCGCCAGGATGATCTTGAGGTGCGGGAAGTCGGCGGCCACGTCGTCCACGTGCAGCGGGTTGGAGTACTTCAGCCGGATGCCTCCGCCGCCGGGGACGCCGGCGCCGATGCCGGTCTGCCCGGTGTGGAAGAGGGCGATCGTGCCGGTCTCCTCGATGACCTCGTACAGGTCGTACGCCACGGAGCGGTCGTTGGGGAAGAAGCCCTGGATGCTGGGGTGGAACTTGAAGCCCTTCACCCCGTACTCCTCGACCAGCCGCCGGGCCTGCTTCACGCCCGCCTTGCCGCGGAAGGGGTCGATGGAGGCGAAGGGGATCAGCACGTCCGCGTTGGCGGCGGCCGCCTCGGCGACCTCCTCGTTGGGGACGGGCTCGGTGCCGGTCGCGGACTCGGCGTCCACCGTGAAGATCACGGCGGCCATCTTCCGCTCGCGGTAGTAGGCGGCCGTCTCCTCCAGGGTGGGCTTGCGCTTGCCCTCGACCTTGAAGTACGCGGAGGAGGCGTCGTGCAGGTCGTCGTCCAGCGACGACGTGCCCTTCTTCGAGGACACCTCGGCGTGGGTGTGGACGTCGATGGCGACGAGGTCGTCCACGTTCATGGCGGGGTCGGCGGGGCTCATCACGCCTCCGGGATCTTCGGGGCGGGGATGCCCACGGTCTGCGGCTCGGCGCCCAGCGAGGTCGGCCAGACGTCGGCGAGGGCCTCGGGGGTCCAGCCGCCGTCCGCGTACGCCGTCTTGATCTCCTGCGGGTGCGACCAGAGTGCCACCTTGTCGCCGCCGATGCCGATGGCCTGGCCGGTGACACCGCGCGCCGCCTCGGAGGCGAGGAACGGGACCAGGGCCGCGCAGTCCTCGGGGGTGCCGAAGCCCTCGCCCTTGCGCAGGAAGTCGGGAAACGGGGTGCCCTCGCGCAGGGCCTCCACATAGGGGGCGAAGACCGGGATGGTCTCGGTCATCGCGGTGGCGGCGACCGGGATGATCGCGTTGACCGTGATGTTCGCGCGGCCCAGCTCCATCGCCCAGGTGCGGGCGAAGGCGGCGATGCCGGCCTTGGCGGCGGCGTAGTTGGTCTGGCCGAAGTTGCCGCGCTGGCCGGCCGGGGAGCCGACGAGGATCAGGGAGCCGCCCTCGCCCTGTTCGCGCATACGGATCGCGGCGGCGCGGGCGCAGGTGAAGGTGCCCTTGAGGTGGGTGGTGATCACCGCGTCGAAGTCGTCGTCCGACATCTTCCACAGCACCTTGTCGCGGAGGATGCCCGCGTTGGTGACCAGGATGTCGAGCCGTCCGAACTCCTCCACCGCGCGGCCCACCAGCCGGTCGGCGGCCTCGGTCGTGCCGACCGCGACGACCTCGGCGACGGCCTTGCCGCCCGCCTCGGTGATGGACTTCACGGCCGCCTCGGCCACGGCCTCGTCGATGTCGTTGACGACGACGGAGGCGCCGGCGGCGGCGAGGGCCTGTGCGTAGGCCAGGCCGAGGCCACGGCCACTGCCCGTGACGACGGCGACCTTGCCGGTGAGATCGATGCTGGGCACGAGGGGTCCCTTCGAGTGGCGGAACGGCTTCGAGGTCGAAATGCGGCACCGCGGTGCCGAGGTGCACTGTCGAGATCGAAGTTAAGAGCAATAGTTGTTGACGTCAATAGTTGTTGTTCCCTGGGCGTTGCGTCATGCTGGAGCGGTACGTACGCGCCGCCCCGACCGGGGCGCAGGCCTGATCCCCGCACGACAGGCCCTGGACCAGGGAGCTCGCCATCACCCGCCAGCAGACGCAGGACGCCGCCTCGATCGACGCGCACGAGCCGTGGATGCGCGGGCTGCACGCGGACACCGGCTATCTGCTGTACCGGCTGGGGCTCAGGTCCGGTCAGCTGTTCAACTCCTCCCTCCAGGAGTCCGGCCTCAGGCTGCGGCACTACGCGCTGCTGCGCTTCCTGGCCACCTCCCCGGGCCCGCTCCAGCGCGAGCTGAGCGCCTCCCTCGGCTATGACCCGAGCGCGATCGTCGGACTGGTGGACGACCTGGAGAAACTGGGCTTCGCCGAGCGGCGCCCCTCCCCCGACGACCGCCGCAGCCGGATCGTCGTACTCACCGAGGACGGCCGGTCCTTCCTCCGCGACACCGACGAGGCCGGACAGCGCGTCTCCGACGATCTGATGGAGCCCCTCGACGCCGCCGAGCGCGCGACGCTCCACGCACTGCTGCAGAAGATCGCCGAGGCCGGACTGGGGTGACACCACGATGCCGATGACCACCGACGCGCTTCCGCCGACGGGATCCGCGCCCCGGCAGCCCGCGCCGGGAAGCACCCCGGCGGCCGTCCGTTCCGCTCCCGACCGGCTGCTCGCCGTGCTGGCCTCCTTCGACCACGACCACCCGGCGCTCTCGCTGACCGACATCAGCCGCCGGGCCGGGCTGACCCTCACCACGGCACACCGGCTGGTGGGCGCCCTCACCGAGTGGGGCGCCCTGGAGCGGGACGCCTGCGGGATCTACCACGTGGGACTCCGCCTCTGGGAACTCGCGGCGCTCGCCCCGCGCGGGCTCGCGCTGCGCCAGATCGCGCTGCCGTATCTGGAGGACCTGTACGAGGCGACGCACGAGAACGTCCAGCTCGCGGTCCGCGACGGGGACGAGGTCGTCTACATCGAGTGGCTCTCCGGACGCTCCGCCGTCGGCGTCCACATCCGGGTCGGCGCCCGCTGGCCCCTGCACGCCACGGGCGTGGGCCTGGCGCTCCTCGCACACAGCGACGCGGACTCACAGGACACCTACTGCGAGGGGCCGTTGGCCTCCTTCACGCCGCACACCATCACGGACGCGCCCCGGTTGCGTCGTGCGCTCGCCGAAGTACGGCGCACCGGCGTGGCGGTGAGCAGCCGTCAGGTCACCGAGGACGCGCTGTCGGTGGCCGCCCCCGTGCGCGGACCGGGCGGAGCCGTGGTCGCCGCCGTCTCGGTCGTGGTGCCCCAGGCCGGCGCCCAGGTCCCGGTGCTGACGCCTGCCGTGCGGGTGGCGGCACGCGGTATCTCCCGCGCCCTGGGCTGGCAGCCGGACGAACCCCGCCGGGGTTCGCTGATCCCGGGCCGGGGCTCCGCCCCCGCCTGACCGTCGGGCGAGCCAACCGTCCGCCCGGGCGGAACCGGTCCGCGGTGGCCGTGCCGGGGCCGCGCACCCGTCGGTCGTTCGGCGGGTTTCCGGCCGTAGGAGCCGAGTTGGCCGTAGCCGAAGTCGTCGGCGAGGTGCCATCGGCGTTGTGCCCCTCCCGGGCGACGCGGCCGACGGCCGATCCGGTCGCGCGGACGGCGGCGGTAGCTTGTCGCGGCAGGTCGGTGGTCGTCGATTCGGCTGTGTCGTGCGGGCGTTCAGCCCGACAGGCCCTCGTAGGCGGCCGCGAGGATCGAGAAACCCCGCTCCTCGCCGAGGCTGCCGTCGATCATCTTGTTCATCATGTACGCCACGGTCATCCGGGCGTCGAGGTCGACCATGATGAGCGAGCCGCCCCAGCCGCCCCAGAAGCAGGTGCGGGCGTTGGGCAGTTGGCCGCCGTTCAGGCCGTAGCCCATGCCGTAGCGCATCGGGACGCGCAGGACGCTGTCGATGCCGTTGAACTGCTCCTCGAAGATCCGCTCGCACCCCTGCTCCGACAGCAACCGCACCCCGCGCGCCGCGCCGCCGCAGGACAGCAGCGACTGGACGGCGGCGACCGAGCGGGCGTTGCCGTGGCCGTTCGCGGCCGGTATCTCCGCCCGGCGCCAGGCGGTCGAGTTGGGGGCGCCGTCCGGGATGTGCGGGTTGGGCGGCGGGCCGTCCTCGGGCGGGGAGGAGGGCGGCATGATGATCGGCGCCACGCGGTGGTCGTGCTCGGCGGCGAGGCCGATGTGGAAGTCGGCGCCCAGCGGTCCCGTGACCTCCTCGGCGAGGAAGGTGCCCAGGCTGCGGCCGCTGACCCGGCGGACGATCTCCCCGAGCAGATACCCCTGGGTCAGCGCGTGGTAGCCGGCTTCGGTGCCGGGCTTCCAGGCCGGTTCCTGCGCGGCGAGCCGCGCGGTGACGGTCGGCCAGTCGTAGAGGTCCTCCAGCGTCGTGGGCGCCTCGAAGCGGGGCAGACCGGCCGTGTGCGAGAGCACATGGCTCACGCGTACGTCCTCCTTGCCCGCCGCCGCGAACTCCGGCCAGTACCTCGCCACCGGGGCGTGCAGGTCCAGTTCGCCCCGGTCGGCGAGCATCAGCACGCACAGGGCGGTCATCGTCTTGGTGGTGGACCACACATGGGTCAGGGTGTCCCGCTCCCACGGAACGGTCCGGTCGACGTCGGCGTATCCGCCCCAGAGGTCGACCTCCGGCTCACCGTCCACGTACACGGCGACCGAGGCACCCACGTCCTTGTCGTCCAACGAGGCCGCCAACGCCTCCCGCACCGCGCCGAACCGGTCCGTGCACGTGCCATGAGTCATCGCCATGAGGGGAAGGTAACGGGTCCCCTCGGGAGGAGCCATCGAATTAACCGGGGCCCCGACGAGAACGGCGGCGGCCCGATCCGGCCGCCCCGGCGCCCCGGCGCCCCAGGTCCGGCAGCCCCCGCACGGATCGCCTAGGCTGCTCCGTGCGGGGGCTGCCGACGGACAAGAGCGTGGTGGAAAATGCCGCTGAGGGACGACGATCCCACCGTCATAGGCGAATACGTCCTGGAGGACAGGCTCGGCGCGGGTGGCATGGGCGTCGTCTACCGGGCGCGGTCCGCGTCGGGGCGACTGGTCGCGATCAAGCTGGTCCACGCCCAGTACCGCGACGACGAGGAGTTCCGCTCCCGGTTCCGTCAGGAGGTCGCTGCGGTGCGCCGGGTGAGCGGAGCGTTCACGGCCGCCGTGGTGGACGCCGACCCGGACGCGGCCAGGCCCTGGATGGCGACACAGTACGTACCGGGCCCGACGCTCGCCGACCTGGTGCGTGAGGAGGGTCCGCTGACGGCTCCCCGGATCCGGGGCCTCGCGCTGGGGCTCGTCGAGGCGCTGCGGGACATCCACCGGGCGGGCGTCGTGCACCGGGACCTGAAACCGGCGAACGTCCTGATGGCCGAGGACGGTCCGCGCGTCATCGACTTCGGCATCTCGCGCGCCGGCGACAACCTGCCCCTCACCGTGACCGGACGGGTCATCGGCACCCCGCCGTTCATGTCACCGGAACAGCTGCGCTCACCGAGGGACGTCACCGCCGCGTCGGACCTGTTCTCGCTCGGGTCGCTGCTGGTGTACGCGGCCAGCGGGCACAGCCCGTTCAAGGCCGAGAGCCCCTATCTCGCGGGCTACCAGGTCATGTTCGAGGCCCCAAAGCTGGACGCGGTGCCCGAACCGCTGCGGACCATCGCCGAACGCTGCCTGGACAAGGACCCGACGACCCGCCCGGATCTCACCGAACTGCATGCCTTGTTCCGGGAGTTGGGGACCGCACCCACCACCGACGACGACACGACGGCCGCCGCACGAGCGGAGACCGGCCGGCCGATCACCGGGCAGGCGGTCGCGGAGCGAAGGGGCGCGGGCCGAACCGACGTCGACGAGGCGGACGCGGGCCAGGCCGTCACGGAACGCCCGGCCCCGGGCGGCGTGGGCGCCGGCCGGGCGGATGACACGACCGCCGACGACCTGCTGCCGGGCCTCCGGCCGGTGGCCGGCGGGCCGACGGAGGACCGGTCGCCGGCCGGCCGACCTGCGGGCGGACGCCGTCCGAGGCTCCGTGTCAAACGGCGGTTGCTCCTCGCCGGCGCCGCCCTGACCGTCTCCGCGCTGAGCGCCGCGCTGATGCTCTACCCGGGGGCCGAGGACAGTTCGACGGCGTCCGGTGCCGACAGCGTCGTGGGCTACCGTTCCGCGTCGCTGCCCGGGGGCTGGCGGCCGTGGCAGACCCGGCTGCGGGCCGACAGCGGCCTGCCTGCCGAGTACATCCCGGTCAACTACGACGAGACGGGATGCCGGACGGACGGCACCGACCTGTACTGCGGCGGCACGGGCTTCGTCGTCGCCAAGGTGGACGCCGCCACCGGGAAGACAGGATGGCGTCACGGCCAACTCCCGCAGACCGCACGGCCCATCGGCGTACGGGACGGCCTGGTCTTCGTCTACACCGAACCCGACAGCACCCGGCGGCGCCTGGTCGCCCTCGACACCCGGACCGGGAAGCAGCGGTGGGCCCGGGACATCAGCGGGAGCGAGCCGGCGGCCCTCTTCGCCGACGGCCTGCTCACCCTCACGCCCGACCACTCGCAGGTGATCGCCCTCGACACGGCGGGCAGGGAACTGTGGCGGACCTCCGAACCCGCCGGGGTCAACTGCGTCCCCACGGTGCTCGGCGACGCCCCGCACGAAGTGTGCTGGGAAGGCGACGACTTCCTCGACACGCACCCGTTCACCCTCGTACGGCTCGATCCTGACGACGGCACCCCTCGGGCACGCACCCCGATGCCCGAGAAGTCGCTCGCCCTGGGCGCGGTCGGCGGGCGGCCGCTGTTCCTGGAGGCGGAGACCACCGAGGAGGTCTACCAGGCGGGGTACGAGCGGCCGTACGACGCGTTCCTGCGGGTGGCCCCGGAGACCGGGAAGGTCACCCGGATCCCGCTGGAGCGCGCGCTGCGCGGCGCGGCGACGCTCATGGACGGGGTCGTGTACTTCGTGCGGACCAGCGGGGCCGTCACCGCCGTGTCGGCGAACAGCGGCAAGGTGCTGTGGGAGCTGACCACCGACATGGAGAACCTGTCCGCCCCGGTGGTGTCGGCGGCCCGCGACGAGATCTACTTCGCCAACCGGTTCGGCCGACTGCTGGCCCTGGAGCGCGGCACGGGCGCCGAGTTGTGGCGTACGGACGCGCTCGACGACCCGGGGGACATCGCCACCCAGACCCCGCCCCGGGTGCTGCTCGTGGACGACGCGATCGTGGCGACGGCCGGGAACATGGCCTTCTCGGTCAACCCGGACGAGCCGACGGAGGCCGGACCGACCGTGCCCACCACCGGCGACTGACCGCCCTCCGCCGGAAGCCAACCAGCCGCAAGGTAACGGCGTGGGGACGTGGACACCTCCCGAGACGGCCGATCTTCATATCGTGAACTCGCCGCCCCCGCACGGACTTTCTCCGCTTTAACTCTTGACGGCCGCGGCGCCGGAGCGCACATTGACCGCACGCTCTTCTTTGAGAGCGCTCTCAGGACGGGACTCCGCGGAGCGCTCCCCCACACCCGCGCAATTCACTCCGTACACCCGAAGAGGCCGCCATGAGTGAAACCCCCGGCATACCCGACCGCGGCGCGCCCGTGGGACGCCGCCGCCCCCTGCGACGCGCGTTCCTCGCCGTGGCCACGGCGCTGGCCCTGGCCACCGCCTGGGCGACGACCGCGCAGGGCGCCGCCCCCACCCCGCCCGCCGGCTGGACGCAGGTCTTCGTCGACGACTTCAACGGCACCGCCGGCACCGGCGTCAACACCTCCAACTGGCAGTACGCGACCGGGACTTCGTACCCCGGCGGTCCTGCCAACTGGGGTACCGGCGAGGTCGAGACGATGACGAACAGCACCGCCAACGTCTCCCTCGACGGCAACGGCAATCTCCGCATCACCCCGATCCGGGACGCGGCCGGCCGCTGGACCTCGGGCCGGATCGAGACCAACCGCACCGACTTCCAGCCCCCGGCGGGCGGCAAGCTGCGGGTCGAGTCCCGGCTCCAGATGCCGAACGTCACCGGGACGGCCGCCGAGGGCTACTGGCCGGCATTCTGGATGCTGGGCGCGCCCTACCGGGGCAACTACCAGAACTGGCCGAGCGTCGGCGAGCTGGACATCATGGAGAACGTGCAGGGCCGCAACCAGGTCTGGGCCACGATGCACTGCGGCACCAACCCCGGCGGCCCGTGCAACGAGACGACGGGTATCGGCAACTCCACCGCGTGCCCGAACACGACCTGCCAGTCCGGGTTCCACACCTACACCATGGAGTGGGACCGCTCGGTGACCCCGGAGACGATCCGGTTCCTCGTCGACGGCACCCAGTTCCACTCGGTCAACGCCAACCAGGTCGACGCGACCACCTGGACCAACGCCACCGACCACGGGTTCTTCATCATCCTGAACGTGGCCATGGGCGGCGCCTTCCCCGACGCGTTCGGCGGCGGTCTGGACGGGGACACCCGCTCCGGTGTCCCGATGGTCGTCGACTACGTGCAGGTGCTGTCGGCGGCCGGGGGCCCCACCACGCCGCCGCCGACGGGCACCCGGGACGCGTACAGCGCCATCCAGGCCGAGTCGTACAACAGCCAGAGCGGCACGCTCACCGAGACCACGACCGACACCGGCGGCGGACAGAACATCGGCGCCCTGGCCAACGGCGACTGGGCGCTCTTCCGACACGTGAACTTCGGCTCCACGGCCGCGACCCAGTTCGTCGCCCGGGTGGCCTCCGGCGCGGGCGCGGGGGTGAGCGGCCTGGTCGAGGTGAGGCTCGACAGCCGTTCGAACGCACCGGTCGGCAGTTTCTCGATCGGCAACACCGGCGGCTGGCAGTCCTGGCGGACGGTGCCCGCGAACATCAGCGGGGTCACCGGCACCCATGACGTCTATCTGACCTTCACCAGCGGACAGCCGCAGGACTTCGTGAACGTGAACTGGTTCAACTTCGGCCGCTGACAGTCGGCTTGGCTGAGGCACGACTCGGGTGCGGGGCGGGCTCCACTGCGGTGGAGCCCGCCCCGCACCGCGTGTCAGCGCATCTCCGCCCGGAACGCCAACCAGCTGACCCATCAGCAGGTGGGAAAGAGCTCATTGACCTTTCCCGTCATGCCCGCGAGAAGCTGGACACTGTCGCCGCCGAACTCATCGGCCGCCCACGCAAGACGCTCGGCTGGGAAACCCCGGCCGAGCGTCTGTCCAAACCGCCCACGGTCTGATCAACCGAACCTGTCTTGCAGCGATCCTCGAATTCCTGGATCTGACGGACCGTTGGGC
The DNA here is from genome assembly GCF_032598905.1 of Streptomyces sp. 11x1. NCBI lineage: Bacteria > Bacillati > Actinomycetota > Actinomycetes > Kitasatosporales > Streptomycetaceae > Streptomyces > Streptomyces sp. 11x1. The sequence goes on from NZ_CP122458.1 coordinate 1,650,392, forward strand.
CGCGGGAAGCCGCCGTCACATCGGAGGTCAGGGAGCGACCTTGATGAAGACGTCATCGAACGGATTGGTGCTCTTGGCAGGGGTGGCGGACAGCGGGACGTGGTAGGCGACGTTGTTGAATCCCACCTTCTCGCCGCACAATTGCTTGTCACCTTGCTTGAAGGTGCTTCCTCCACTGTGGACTGCGACGGCGTTGACAGCGGTGTTGTTGCCTGCCGCCGGTCGGGTATAGACCGCACTGCCACTGTCACCGGGCTCCGAGCACAGATCGCTCTGGATCACACCATTTATCTGCGTACTTGGCCGGGAACCCGACGCTGCATAGGTGACCCGGGTGTTCACGAGAGTCACCTTCCCGCAGGTCGTTCCGGTGGTGATGCCGTGCTTGCAGATCTCCGTGCCGACTGTCGGTTCGGTGATTCCCCGGACCGGGTGGGTCCCGCTGTCGTCAGCGACCTGGGGCAACGCGTCGTTGGTGTTGGGGCTGTCGTTCAGGGCGTATATTCCGTGATCGGACGGGCCGTAATTGAATGAGTGCCCGGTTGCCCTCACCGAGCCGATCAGGGCGGTCTGCTGGTTGGCGGCGGTCTGGGGGCTGAAACAGTGTCCTGCGGTGAGGAATCCCGACTGCCCGTCGGCGAGCCCGACGGCGAAAGCCGCCGTGCATGCCCCAAAACCGACGTCACCGATCGACGCACCGCCGCTCACGTTGATATGCGGGACCGGCGCCGAAGCTTTCTGGACCGTTACCGTGACATCGTCACCGAATTGGAGTGCTGCCTCCGCAGCGACCGGCAGACCCGCTGGGACGAAAAGGTGCACACCGATCCTGTCTGCGATCGGATCGATGCCGACCGAGAAGGCGTCCAGCCCAGGGATGTCGGCGGCATTAACAAGATCGAGGACCTCGTCGCGCCGACTGGCATCAGCAGCCTTTACAGTGTTGGCGGTACTGGCTCTGCCACTGTCCTCGTTGGCGATACCAATGCCGGCGGCGACGCTGAGGACGGTGAGCAGCCCGAGGCCGAAGGCGGCGGCCTTGAGAGGCCGAGGACGTCGAGCGCGAGAGCCTTTGGGGGGCATGAGTGGGTGCACTCCTTACAGGATGTGGCGCGGACCGGAATGATCGGTCCTGAGGTGGATGGCTAGTTGGCCTGAGGCCCGGTGGTGCCGCCCAGGGCGGCCGCGAAGACCGCGTCGGCCATGGCCGCGTGGCCGTTCGCGTTGGGGTGGTAGGCCGCCCCGGTATCCAGCTGCGCGATTGCGTCGCTCACCTGATTCATCCACAGATCGCCGGTGTCACACACCCGGTGGCCGTTGAAGAGGCCATCCGGATCGGCGTACTGAACCCGATCGCTGGCCGCCGCCACTTCCCGGATCAGATCATTCATCACATCTTGAAGGCCCCTCATACGGTCCCGGTTGTCTTCCGAGATGGACAAGGCGCCGCAATCTCCGGTGGCGAAAATTTTCGGATACCCGGAAATGACGATGTTGGCGATCGGCGCCCGGCTGCGTATCTGAGCGAGGAGATCGGTGAGCGGCTGCCGCAGCGCCGAAATATTGGGACTGGCTTCGTTCAACGCCTGCGTGCAGACCGCCGAACCGTTCAGGACACAGGTTCTCGCGACGTCGGCGAAGTGCACATCATTCCCACCAATAGTGATGGTCACCATTTCGACAGAGCCTGTTACGTTGCCGAGCTGCTTGTCGATGACATCCTGTATCTTCGCTCCGGTGCATGCCAGGTTGAACATGCTGGACGACTTGGACGGTTGCTCGGAGGCCACGTATTTCGCGAAGAAGAGATTCGGATAGGCTAAGTCGTTCCTCTTGCAAGTGGTGTTGGCAGCCCCCGTGTAGGTACTGCTCGCGCCGTGGCCAGAGGAGTACGAATCTCCGAGTGCGACGTAGTCGAGGGTGCCGTCGATGGTATTGTCGGCGGCATTCGCCGCGAACACGACGATGCCCGACAGTCCGACTGCTGCCAATCCGGCGAAAAGTCGCATCTTGAATCGCCGCTTCTTACGTGACCTGCCGCCTGCCATCGGTGATCCCCTTACGCTCTCACCGGGACCGTCGACTCGCGACGACGGTTTCCCAACCGGTGTCCGTGAATGACATCGATGAACCTAGGATCGATTTGGCTCGACAACCAGGGGCAAATATCCTTACTCGCTGGTAAATGTGTGCGGTCGAGGGTGACGCCGGACACATGACAGGGGCCGTTGCATGATCACGTTTCGTCCGGATGCCGTGCCGGCCCTTCCGCGGAGGGGGCACCGCGGTTCGGGCAGGGAGCGGACGCAGTGCAGGCACGGTCTCAACCGCCGAGCACCTCGCCCGCTCGCTTGGGATGGCGCCAGGTGAGCGCCTCCTCATCGGGCACGTGCGGCAAAGTGCCGTCCACGGCCACGGTCCGAAGCCCTCGATAGGACGAACCGGCCTGCCCAAGGTGGGCGACGGGCCCGGCGAGGATCTCGAACAGCCGCCGCAGCGGTGCCGCTCCTATGCGCCGTCGGGCCCGGGAAAGTGAGGAGACCGCCGGACGCACCGACGGCAGTCCGTCCAGCCCCGCCGTCAGCTTGCCCCACACACACCGGTAGGAGCAGTTCTCGAACAGTGCCAGCGCGAGGACGAAGTAGACCACGACCCGGGACGGAAGCAGCCGCAGCCGCTTCTCGCGTGACCCGGCCTCCTCGATCACCGCGTCCACCAGCATGAAGTCCACGGTCTGCGTCAGCTCGCCCAAGTGACCGGGCGCACACAGACCCCCGGCCGCCTCGGCCGTGCGCGTGATACAGACTTCTCCTGCGACGGGACTCCCGGTGATCACCTTGCTTCGACAACAAGTTGATCTATCAGGACGTCCCGTTGCGTCATTCACCCGGGCTCGACCTGCGACTCAAGACTCAGACGCAACGGTGTTGGCATGGAAGTCGACGAGGGCGGACCCCACCCAGGGGTACATCCACGTGCCAGAGCCAAAGGTCCCCATCGGGCCGATCCACATGCCGGCAACGGAGAGTCCGCGATCGACGGGGAACGGAAAGGCCTTGATCCGGTCGCCGTCCGGGAAGTCTCTGTCCATGATGCCGTCGGTGGAGTGGTTCGAGGAACAGCCGCGCGAATATCGCGAGAGCGTGGTGCCGCCGTCCGTGCGGGCCCGCGTGGCGGTCGAGGCGGGGCTCGATCTGACCTGGTACCGCTACGTCGGTGACCACGGCCGCATCGTCTCCCTCGAACACTTCGGCGCCTCCGCCGACGCCAGGACCCTGTTCGCCGAGTACGGCTTCACCGCCGAGAACGTCGCCGCCGTGGCGAGGAGCGTGCTCGACCGCACGACTCGGCCCGGCACCGACGCGGCCGGCACGCGCGCCTGAAGGAAGATGATCACTGTCGACACGACGCCGCAGGCCAGGGGGAGTTCTTGAACAGCAAGGGAGTTGATGGGGAATGACCACCGAGTGGCGCAATCCGCTCCGGGACGCGGAGGACCGCCGGCTCCCGAAGATCGCGGGCCCGTCCGGGCTCGTCATCTTCGGGGTGACCGGTGACCTGTCCCGCAAGAAGCTGATGCCGGCCGTGTACGACCTGGCCAACCGGGGTCTGCTGCCCCCGGGCTTCTCGCTGGTGGGGTTCGCCCGCCGGGACTGGGAGGACGAGGACTTCGCGCAGATCGTGCACGACGCGGTCCGCGAGCACGCCCGCACCGAGTTCCGCGAGGAGGTCTGGCAGCAGCTCGCCGAGGGGATGCGCTTCATCCCGGGCGACTTCGGTGACGACGAGGCGTTCAAGCGGCTCCGCGAGGCCGTCGAGGAGCTGGACGGCTCCCGGGGGACGGGCGGCAACTTCGCCTTCTACCTCTCCGTGCCGCCGAGCATGTTCCCGAAGGTCGTCAAGCAGCTCAAGAAGCACGGCCTGGCCAGTCCGCCCGAGGGTTCCTGGCGGCGCGCGGTCATCGAGAAGCCGTTCGGCCACGACCTGGCCAGCGCACGCGAGCTGAACGCGGTCCTGCATGAGGTGTTCGACCCCGAGCAGGTCTTCCGCATCGACCACTACCTCGGCAAGGAGACCGTCCAGAACATCCTGGCGCTCCGCTTCGCCAACCAGATGTACGAGCCCATCTGGAACCGGAGCTACGTCGACCACGTGCAGATCACCATGGCCGAGGACATCGGCATCGGCGGTCGCGCCGGGTACTACGACGGCATCGGCTCGGCCCGAGACGTCATCCAGAACCACCTGCTGCAACTGCTGGCCCTGACCGCCATGGAGGAACCGGCGGCCTTCGACGCCGAGGCGCTGCTGGCCGAGAAGCTGAAGGCGCTCAAGGCCGTGCGGCTGCCGAAGGACCTGGGCCGGCACACCGTGCGCGGCCAGTACGCGGCCGGCTGGCAGGGCGGCGAGCGGGTGCGCGGCTATCTGGAGGAGGAGGGCATCGACCGGTCCTCCACCACGGACACCTACGCGGCGGTCAAGCTCGGCATCGACAACCGCCGCTGGGCGGGCGTCCCCTTCTATCTGCGCACCGGCAAGCGGCTCGGCCGCCGGGTCACCGAGATCGCGGTGGTCTTCCAGCGCGCCCCGCACTCCCCCTTCGACTCCACCGCCACCGAGGAGCTGGGGCAGAACGCGATCGTCATCCGGGTGCAGCCGGACGAGGGGATGACCGTGCGCTTCGGCTCGAAGGTGCCGGGTACCTCGATGGAGATCCGGGACGTCACGATGGACTTCGCGTACGGCGAGTCGTTCACGGAGTCCAGCCCGGAGGCGTACGAACGGCTGATCCTGGATGTGCTGCTCGGCGACGCCAACCTCTTCCCCCGCCATCAGGAGGTGGAGGAGTCCTGGAAGATCCTCGACCCGATCGAGGAGTACTGGGCCAAGAACGGCAGGCCCGCGCAGTATGCCTCGGGTGGTTGGGGTCCCGCGGAAGCGGACGAGATGCTCGCACAAGACGGACGGAGCTGGCGCAGGCCATGAAGATCGACCTGACTGACACCACGGCAAGCAAGATCAACAAGGCCCTGGTGCAGGGCCGCCGGGCCATCGGCACGCCCGCCGTGGGCATGGTCCTCACGATGGTGATCGTGACGGACGAGGAGAACGCGTACGACTCGATCAAGGCCGCCGAGGAGGCCTCGCACGAGCACCCCTCGCGCACCCTGGTCGTCATCAAGCGGCACGCCCGCACCCCGAAGGACCGCACCAAGTCGCACCTGGACGCCGAGGTGCGGGTCGGCGCCGACGCGGGCACCGGCGAGACGGTCGTGCTGCGGACGTACGGCGAGGTCTCCGACCACGCCGACTCCGTGGTCCTGCCGCTGCTGCTGCCGGACGCGCCGGTGGTGGTGTGGTGGCCGGTGGACGCGCCGGAGAACCCGGCGAAGGACCCGCTGGGCGCGCTCGCGCAGCGCCGGATCACCGACATGTACGCCGTGGAGACCCCGCTCGCCGCACTCGAACAGCGGGTTTCCTCCTACACCCCCGGCGACACCGACCTCGCCTGGACGCGGCTCACGCCGTGGCGCTCCATGCTCGCGGCCGCCCTCGACCAGGCCAAGGAGACCATCACCTCGGCCGCCGTGGAGAGCGAGGCCGACAACCCCAGCGCCGAGCTGCTGGCCCGCTGGCTGGAGGCCCGCCTCGGGGTGTCCGTCGAGCGCGTGCTGACCGCCGGGCCGGTGGTCACGGGCGTACGGCTCGGCACCGCGAGGGGCGAGGTGGTCATCGACCGGCCCGAGGGGCCGCTCGCCACGCTCACCCTGCCCGGGCAGCCGTCGCGCACCCTCGCCCTGAAGGTCCGCGCCACCTCCGAGCTGATCGCCGAGGAGCTGCGCCGCCTCGACGCCGACGAGATGTACGCCGTCGCCCTGCGGGGCGGCGCGGGCGACGGGCAGACCGCCGCCGATGACTGACACGCCTCCGCTCGACTCCCGTATGGAACAGGTGAACTGACATGGCAACGATGCAGCTGGGTCTCATCGGTCTCGGCAAGATGGGCGGCAACATGCGCGAGCGGATCCGCCGCGCCGGCCACACCGTCGTCGGCTACGACCGCAACCCCGAGGTGTCCGACGTGGGCAGCCTCGCCGAACTGGTCGAGCGCCTCGACGGGCCGCGCACGGTCTGGGTGATGGTCCCGGCCGGCGCTGCCACCCAGTCCGTCGTCGACGAGCTGGCGGAGCTGCTGTCGCCGGGCGACACTGTCGTCGACGGCGGCAACTCCCGCTGGACGGACGACGAGAAGCACGCGGCCGAGCTGGGCGCGAAGGGCATCGGCTTCGTCGACGCCGGTGTCTCCGGCGGCGTCTGGGGCCTGCAGAACGGCTACGCCCTGATGGTCGGCGGCGACGAGGAGCACGTCGAGCGGCTCCAGCCGATCTTCGAGGCGCTCAAGCCGGAGGGGCCGTACGGCTATGTCCACGCCGGCAAGGTCGGCGCCGGTCACTTCTCCAAGATGGTCCACAACGGCATCGAGTACGCGATGATGCAGGCGTACGCCGAGGGCTGGGAGCTGCTGGAGAAGGTCGACTCGGTGACGAGCGTGCGCGAGGTGTTCCGCTCCTGGCAGGAGGGGACCGTGATCCGCTCGTGGCTGCTGGACCTCGCCGTCAACGCGCTCGACGAGGACGAGCACCTTCAGAAGCTGCGTGGCTACGCCGAGGACTCCGGTGAGGGCCGGTGGACGGTCGAGGCCGCCATCGACCACGCGGTGCCGCTGCCCGCGATCACCGCGTCGCTGTTCACCCGCTTCGCCTCACGCCAGGACGACTCGCCCCAGATGAAGATGATCGCCGCGCTGCGCAACCAGTTCGGCGGCCACGCGGTGGAGTCGATGAAGGGGAAGTAGACGCCGATCGGACACATCCCCGCACTCCTCGGGGTGCGGGGAACCGGACCTTCCGTAGCATTGTCGGCAGATGTGCACATGGCGTGAACTGTCGCTGTGGCCGGAACCGCGCCACCGGTAGCGTGCGGCCCCTGTCCCGTATGCATCGCGTGCGCATGAGTGCGCGTACATACGCAGCGCGTCGGTAGGGGGAGCGGCGATGGCCGAGACAGGGCAGCACGATCAGCGCTACGAGCGGTACGACGGGGGCAGCCCCGAGGCCGAGCGGCTCGTGTTCGAGCGGTTGGCACGGGAGCTGATGGAGGTCCAGGTCAGAAACCGGCGGGCCGGGGGCGGTGGCCTCGCTCGGGCGTTCCACGCGAAGGCGCCGCTGGGCGTGGAGAACGCGCGGCTGCGGTTCCACGACGACCTGCCGGTGGCGTTGCGGACCGGGTTCGCGCAGCCGGGTGCCGACTACCCCGCGGTGGTCCGGCTGTCCAACGCGAGCGGGATCCGGCAGGGGGACGGCTCACCCGATCTGCGGGGCGCGGCCGTGCGGGTGCGGGTGTCGGAGGGGGTGAGCCACGATCTACTGGCCACCAGTTTCCCGGTGTCGCACGCGAGCGACGCGCGGGAGTTCGTGGCGTTCGCCAAGGCCATGGCGGGAGCCCGGAGTCGGCTGCGGAAGGCGTTCGCACTGTTCGTGAAGCTGCCGCTGGCGGTGGGGCCGAGGACGGCCGCACGGATGCGGCGCAATGTGACGGCGGCCACCCGACGGCCCGTCAACTCCCTGGCCACCGAGACCTACTGGAGCCGCGGCGCCATTCTGTGGGGCGACGCCGGTCCGGTGCGCTATCTGCTGCGGCCCGCGCCCGGCACACCGGCGGCGGCCGAGCCCGATCGCCGGGACCCGGACTTCCTGCACCGGGAGCTGGCGCGGCGGCTCGGGCAGGCGGACGTGGCGTTCGATCTGTGCGTGCAGCGGTACGTGGACGAGCGGCGCACACCGGTCGAGGACGCGGCGGCGGAGTGGAAGGACGCGGTGGCGCCGGCGGTGCCGATCGCCCGGCTCACCGTCCCCGCACAGAAGCTGGACGGGGCCGAGGCTCGGGCGGCGGCACGGCGGATCGAGGACCTGACCTTCAATCCGTGGTACACGACCGATGATTTCCGGCCATTGGGCCATATCAACCGGGCCCGGAAGGCCGGGTACCGGGCGAGCGGCGCGCACCGCCTCGGGCAGCGCTTCGTCACCGAGGAACCCCTGCGCAACAAGGTGCTCGGCCGTCTCGTGGGCCCCGCGCTCGGGCTGCTGAACCGTGCCGTGCCGTGGCACCGGCTGCCGTTGTCGCTGAGTCTGCTGAACCTGGTCTTCCTGCGGAAGACGCTGCGCCGGCTGAACCTGATCGACACCGAGGTCCGCGAGGCCCCGCCGAAGGCCCAGCCCGTGCCGGAGCCGATCCCGGAGCGGCTGCGCACGGAGCGGTCGTACGACGGGACGTACAACGATCTGTCGGAGCCGGCGATGGGCGCGGTGGGGGCCGCGTTCGGGCGGAACCTGAAGCCGGACTACCGGCCGGACACCTTCGACACACCGAACCCGGTGACGGTCAGCAGGCAGCTGCTGCACCGGGAGAGCTTCGTGCCGGCGACCTCGCTCAATGTGCTGGCGGCGGCGTGGATCCAGTTCCAGGTGCACGACTGGGTGAACCACCGGCGGTACAAGACCGGTGACCGCAGTGTGGAGGTGCCGCTGCCGCCCGGCTACGACGGGACCTGGCGGAACGTGCCGGGCGGCCCGACCGAGCGGGTGATGCGGTTCGCCGAGAACGAGGGCCTGGAGGTGCCCGGCCGCCCGCCGATCCTGTTCGCCAACTCCGCCTCGCACTGGTGGGACGGCTCCGAGGTGTACGGCGAGAACGAGCGGACCGCACGGTCCCTGCGCGAGCCGGACGGGGGCGCGAAACTCCGCCTGGAGGACGGCCATCTGCCGGGCGGCACCCACGGCATCCCGCTCACCGGCTTCAACGAGAGCTGGTGGATGGGCCTCAGCGCCCTGCACACGCTCTTCGCGCGGGAGCACAACGCGATCTGCGACGCGCTGCGGGCGCAGTACCCCTCGATGAGCGAGGAGAAGATCTACCAGACGGCCCGGCTCGTGGTGTCCGCGCTGATCGCGAAGATCCACACCGTGGAGTGGACGCCCGCGATCCTGGCCACCGAGGCGATCGATCGCGCGCTGCGCACCAACTGGTCGGGCCCGCCGAAGAACTGGCTCAACCAGCTGGGCCTGTGGCTGTTCGAGGCGCACTCGCTGACCGGCATCCCGAAGACGCTGCCGGACCACCACTCGGCGCCGTACTCACTGACGGAGGACTTCACCACCGTCTACCGTATGCATCCGCTGATCCCGGACGACTTCGAGCTGCGGGAGCACCAGTTCGGGCGGCGGCTGCAGACGGTGGGCTTCCCCGACATCCAGGGCGGGGCGGCCGAGGCGCAGATCCGGAAGACGGGACTCGCGAACGCGCTGTACTCGTTCGGGATCGCCCACCCCGGCGCGATCACCCTGCACAACTTCCCCCGCTCGCTCCAGCGCTTCGAGCGGGACGGGGAGATCATCGATCTGTCGGTCGTCGACCTGGTCCGCACGCGCAGGCGGGGGGTGCCGCGCTACAACGACTTCCGGGCCGGGCTGCACCGGGGGCGGATCCGTTCCTTCGAGGAGCTGACCGAGAACCCCGAGACGCTGGCGCGGCTCAAGGACGTCTACCGGGACGTGGACGAGATCGACACCGTGGTCGGGCTGTTCGCGGAGAACCCGCCGGAGGGCTTCGGCTTCAGCGACACCGCCTTCCGGATCTTCGTCCTGATGGCCAGCCGACGGCTGCAGAGCGACCGCTTCCTGACGGTCGACTACCGGCCCGAGGTCTACACACCGCTCGGCATCGACTGGGTCGAGAAGGGCGGCATGAACGCGGTGGTCCAGCGCCACTGCCCGGAGCTGGCACCCCTCCTGCCGCGCGACGCGAGCGCCTTCGCGCCGTGGCGGACGGTGCCCACGACCGGCACCACCGGTACGACCGACGGCGGTTCACCATGACGCCGTGACAGACGACCCGGGGTCATGTGTCACGTGGTGCCCCGGGTCCGAACGACAACGGGGGGAACACGCATGACCTTCACCGACAACCACTCCGAGCTGCCCGGAGACCCGGAGCCGTCCGCGATACCCGGGGCGGGCGAACAGCTCGCGGTCCAGGAACAGCCCGGCACCGGCGTGGGCACCACCCACCCGGGGCTCGCCGACCTCTTCGACCGTCCGCTGCTGCGGACCGTGTGGCGCCGCCGCACCCACCGTGTGAGCCGGGGTGCCAAGGTGTCCGCCGGGACCATGACCTACACCTCCCGCAACGCGGCCGAGCCCCTGACCGAGCTGGAGGAGGCGGTGCTGATCGCGATCACCGGCACCACCGGCCTCACCATGCCCGACCGGCCCTTCGAGGACCCGGACAACGGCACCCCCATCATGTCCAAGCCCAACCTGACGATGGCGGGCCGGACCGCGGGCAGCCCGGACAACGCGCAGGGCACCCACTTCTTCCTCGTCAACGACTCGGGCACCTACTTCCTGCGCAGGCTGGAGCCGGCACCGGACGAGCCGTTCGACGCCGAGACGCTGATCGCCCGGGCCCGCCGGGCGAAGGTGAAGGTCCTGGACCACCGCCTCGACGTCGCACCGGACCAGCGGGACTTCCCGGCGTACCTGGACTCCAACCGCTTCCTGTCCAACCTGCCGGGCACGACCCTGCTGTTCCCCGTGGTCGACCTCTCCCACCAGTACGTGAACGCGCTGATGTACCTGCTCACCCAGCCGGACGGGGCGCGTCCGACCTTCGTGGACGACCGCAACTTCTACCGCCCGGCCGGGGTCCGCGCGTGGGTGCGGAACGGGTTCCTCAACGGGGACCTGAAGCTGCCGCTCGGCGCGCTCGGCCCCATGCGCACCCAGATCGAGGCGGACCTGCTGCTGCAGAACCTGATGCTCACGGCCGAGGCGATGGGCCTGGGCGCCTGGATCCACGCCACCATCAACCCGCAGATCGCCCTCGGCGACCCGAAGTTCTCCCGCAGGTACGGCAGGATGCTCGGCTTCGACTTCGTCACCCCGCGCTGGCGCCCGGCCGACATCTGGCGCTGGCACATCCCCCTGCCGAAGTACGCGAACGTGCGCGCGCACCCGGTCCGGCTGCCCTCCCCCGACGGCGGCGCGCCGCTGATCGCCGCCGCGTGCCCACCCGTGTTCGGGACCATGTCGGAGGCGGTGCGGAGAATCGTCCGGGACAAGTTCGGCCGCGGCGGCGTCTACACCGACCGGGACGTCTTCGCCCGGATCTACCGGGAGGACTACGGGCAGCGCTATCTCACCGAGGCCAGTGAGTACGAGGAGCGGGTGATCGAGTGCGCCCGTGACGTCTGCGAGTACATCCTCCGCACGCACGGCCGCTTCCCGGCCCACACGGACGCGATCCACGTCCCGGGCGTGTGGCTCCAGGTCCACCACGTGGAGAACGAGTACTACGAACGCTTCTTCACCAACGGCCTCACGGACGCGCACCGCGCGCACGCCGGGGCGTGGGGGCACTAGAGGGAGCACTGAAGGGAGTACCGAGGGGCGGCAGGGTGTGTCGTTCGGGATCCGGCCGGAACGTGCGGCCGGATCGCGGTAGTTGACAGGTACAAGCGTCGCGGGTGAGATTCCCGTTGATGATGATCAACGATCTGACGGCGGCCGAGCGGCGGGTGTGGGACGCCTTTCCGCTCGGCGCGGCGGTGGACTTCGGGGCCGCGGACCGCCCGACCGCCGAGGACGGTGCCGCCGTGGACGGCGCCGGTTGGGGTCCGGAACGGACCGTCCGGGCGCGGGTGCTGCGGGCGTTGCTGCTGACCGCTCCCCAGGAGGAGGGCGAGGTCGCGGCCCTCAAGATCGAGGGCGCCCGGATCACCGGCCGCCTGGAGCTCAAGTACGCGACGGTGGAGAGCGTCGTACGCCTCAGCGGCTGTCGGTTCGACGAGGTGCCCGACTTCTCCGGCGCGCACTTCAACTACCTCAATCTGTCCAAGTCCACCCTGCCCGGCCTGCGTTCGGCACGGGCCCGCGTGGACGGCGGGCTGCGGCTGACGGAATGCCGTTTCGGGGGGCCGGTGAAGCTCACCGGGGCGCAGATCTCCGGGACCCTGTTCATGGAACGCGCCGAGTTCACCGCGTCGGACGGGGAGCCCGCGCTGCGGCTCACCCAGGCGGAGATCGGGGAGGAACTGTGCGCTCCCGGACTGCGCGCGGACGGTGAGGTTCGGCTGGGCGGCGCCCATGTCGCCGGCAAGATCGACCTGCGCCGCGCCCGGCTGCACCGGCCGGGCGGTACCGCCCTCGCCGCGGAGACCCTCGCCACCGAGTCCGATGTCGTGCTGCGGCACGCGGACGTACGCGGGCGGGTGGAGCTGCGCGGGACCCGCGTGGGCGGCTGGCTGGAGCTGTCCTACGCCCGGTTGTCCAACCCCGGCGGTACGGCGCTGCGGGTGAGCAGCAGTGTCATCAGCGAACTGTGGCTGCGCGAGGGCCCGCCGGTGGAGGGCGTCCTGAACCTGCGCCGCGCCCAGATAGAGGTGCTGTTCGTGGAGCCGGACAAGCTGCCGGACCAGGTCCTGCTGAACAGCCTCTCCTACACCTCCCTGATCCCGCACGTGCCCGCCGAGCGGCGGCTGCCGATGCTGGAGCGGGACGGGGAGGGGTATCTGCCGTACGCCTACGAGCAGTTGACCGCCGCGTACCGCCGGATCGGTGACGACGACGCCGCCCGGCGGGTCCAACTCGCCAAGCAGCGCCGCAACCGGGCCACGCTCCGCTGGCACGGCCGGCTCTGGGGCTACGCCCAGGACGCCACCGTCGGCTACGGCTTCCGTCCGCTGCGCGCGGCGGTCTGGCTGCTGTCGCTGATGGCGGTGGGCTCGCTGGCGTACGCGGTGCGGACGCCCAGCCCGCTCAAGGCGGACGAGGCCCCGGAGTTCAACCCGGTCTTCTACACCCTCGACCTGCTCCTCCCGATCATCGACTTCGGGCAGGAACGGGCCTACGCGCCCGAGGGCTGGTCGCAGTGGCTGTCGTACGTCCTCGTCATCACCGGCTGGATCCTGGCGACGACGGTCGTCACCGGTGTGACGCGTACCGTCAGCCGCCAGTAGCCTCCGGCTCGCGTGCGTGCACCTCCCGTGCCCACGGCGCCCGCCCCTCCGCCTCCCGTCCCTCCGGCTCCCCTCATCCGACCGGTCGTCGGACGTGCTGGGCGGCGAGGCGCACGGGCGCGTTCTGCGCGCCGTAGCCCTGGTACCCGGTGTCGCGCTGGACGAGCTCGAAGAAGACCCGGCCGACGGTCTCGGTGTAGCAGTGGCGGAACGCGCCGCCCGCGTCACGGTCGTAGAGGATGCCGAGTTCCCGGTACGTCTCCAGCTCGCCGTCGGCGAACTCGAACCGTGCGGCCAGGTCGTCGTGGTAGTTCGCGGGGACGGCCAGGAGCCGGCCCCCGGCCGCGCGGAAGGCGCGGGCCGCGGCGACCACGTCGTCCGTGGCGAAGGCGATGTGCTGGGCGCGGGCCGTGTCGTCGGTCGGCGCGGGGCCGACGCTGAGGGCGATCCGCACGCGGCCGTCGTCGTTGGTCACCGGACGGCTGCGGAACAGGCCGTAGGGGTCGGCGACATCGACGCTGTCGCTGGCGTGGAGGCCGAGCACCGTTCGGTGGAAGAGCGCCGCCTCGTCGAACTGGTGCCAGGGCTGGGTGAGCGCGAGGTGGTCGACGCGGTGGACGTGGCCCGCGGCCTCGGGGTGTGTCACGGGCCGGAAGTCCCCGGTCCAGCTGGGGAGTCCGGGGCGGTCCGTCGCGCAGAAGAAGAGTGCGGTGCCGTCGGGCGCGGCGACCGCTTCGAGCGGGGCATCCTCGGCGGCCCTGCGGCGCGGCAGCACCGGCGCGAGCAGGGCCTCGGCGCGGCGGGCGGCGCCGGCCGGGTCCGGTGACTCCAGTCCGATCGCGGCGAGCTGGGTGCCCTCGCGCCGGGCCGCCGCGCCGGTGTTGACCAGCACCCGTGCCTCGCCCTGCCGCCACAGGTCCACCGGCTTGCTGCGATGGCGCGCGGTGCGGGCGAAGCCGAGCGCGCCGAGCAGCGCGGCGACGGGTTCGGCGTCGGGGGTGACCAGCTCCGCGAAGGCGACGCCCGTGGGCACCACCCGCTCCGGCAACGCGGCGATGCCGGCCGCCTCCTGGAGCATCAGCAGCGAGCGGTGGGCGTCCACGGCGGTGGGGCCCGCCTCGGCCTGCCGGAAGACGTCGTTGAAGACCTCCAGCGACAGCGGCCCGTCGTATCCGGCAGCCCGCACGTGTCCGACCAGTCCGGTGACGTCGAGGCCACCCTGACCGGGGAAGCAGCGGTAGTGCCTGCTCCACTGCAGCACGTCCATCGCCATCAGCGGGGCGTCGGCGAGCTGGAGGAAGAAGATCTTCTCGCCCGGGATGTCCTCGATGCCCTTGGGATCGGAGCCCCGGGCCAGGATGTGGAAGCTGTCCAGGCATGTCCCGAGCGCCGGATGGTCGGCCGCCTCCACGATGCGCCACGCATGGTCGTACGTACTGACGTGCCGCCCCCACGCCAGCGCCTCATAGGCGACCCGGGCGCCGAACTCCTCGGCGACAGAAGCGAGTTGCCACAGCTGGTCGGCGGCGAGCGCGTCGTCGTCCTTGGCGAGCGGATGGACGCTGGAGCAGACGAGCACCGTGTCGCAGCCGAGCCTCCCCATCAGCTCGAACTTGTGCCGGGCCCGCCGCAGGTTCGCCTCGAACAGGTCCGGCGGCACGGCCTCGATGTCCCGCATCGGCTGGTAGAGATCGATGCTCAGCCCGAGATCCGCACAGCGGGCCCTGATCTCCTCGGGCGTGAGCGGACTCGCCAGCAGATCGTTCTCGAAGATCTCCACCCCGTCGAACCCGGCCCGCGCGGCGGCGGCGAGCTTCTCGGTGAGGGACCCACTGAGAGAGACGGTGGCGATGGATGTACGCATACAGAACTCCTAGAAACCCGGCTCGCGCCCTGAAAGGGGCGCGGGGCGTGACATTGTGCGGCTCCGCCGCGAGGGCGCCACCAGCCACGACGAACCCGCGGCCGACGCGCGCGACCGACCGTCGCGGCGCTTAGTTACGGGCGCCCGCGACCCCGGCCAGCTCCTCGATGTCCGCCAACATCCGCGAAGCGTCCGGCTCACGCCCCGTGAACAACCGAAACGCGTCGGCCGCCTGGAACACCGCCATCCCTCCCCCGTCCAGCGTGGCGCAGCCAAGATCCCGCGCGGCCCGCAGCAACGCGGTCTCCAACGGCCGGTACACCACCTCCGCCACCCACAGCCCGGCGTGCAGCAACTCCGCGGCGAACGGCAGCCCGGGGTGCGCGGCCATCCCCGTGGGCGTCGCGTGCACGACCCCGTCGGCCGCCCCCAGCAGCGCCGGCAGCGCGTCCGGCGTCGCCGCGGCGGCCCGTCCCGTACCGAAGTGCCGGTCGAGGGAGGTCGCGAGGTCCGCCGCGCGGTCCGGCATCGCGTCGACGACGGTGACGTGCTCCGCGCCGAGCGTGAGCGTGGCGTGGGCGACGGCCGCGCCCGCGCCCCCGGCGCCGAGCTGCACCACCTTCTCCAGGGGGACGTCGGGCAGCCCGCGCGCGAAGGACGCGGCGAAGCCGGTGACGTCCGTGTTGTGGCCGATGGCGCGGCCGTCCTCGAAGACGACCGTGTTGACGGCGCCGAGCGCGGCGGCCTGCGGGGCGAGTCCGTCGAGGTGCTCGATGACCAGCTGCTTGCAGGGATGGGTGATGTTCAGCCCGTCGAAGCCCAGGTCGCGGGCACCACGCACCAGGTCGCCCACCGCCTCCGGGGCGAGGCCGAGGTCGTCGATGTCGATCAGCCGGTACAGATAGCGCAGACCCTGCCGGTCGGCCTCCCGCTCGTGCAGAGCGGGGCTGAGGGACGGCCCGATGCCGGAGCCGACGAGGCCGACGAGATACGAGTCCTTGGCCACAGCGGCCCTCCCGGCGAGATCTAATGTACGAACTAGTACGTTAGTCATAGCAGCCGCACCCTCCCCGAGGGAAGACCGCCGCCGCAGCTCCTAGAATCACGGGCACCGGCCGCACTCGCCCGAAGGAACCCGATGACCAGCGTCGAAGAACCGGCACGACCGAACGGGCGGATCCGTGACGCCGCCCGCACCAAGGCCGAGATCCTCGACGTCGCGACCAAGGAGTTCGCCCGTTCCGGGTTCGCCGGGGCCCGGGTCGACGAGATCGCCGCCCGGACCCGCACCACGAAGCGGATGATCTACTACTACTTCGGCGGCAAGGAGCAGCTGTTCACCGCCGTGCTGGAGCGGGCGTACTCCGTGATCCGGCAGACCGAGCAGGAGTTGGACGTCGAGCACCTGGACCCGGTGGCGGCCATCCGCCGGCTCGCCGAGGTGACGTTCGACCACCACGAGGCGCACCCCGACTTCATCCGCCTGGTCAGCATCGAGAACATCCACGAGGCCGAGCACATCGCCTCCTCCGAGATGCTCGCCAAGATCGGCTCGCCCGCGCTGGACGTGATCCGCCGGATCCTGGAGTCCGGCCAGGAGTCCGGCCTGTTCACCGCCGACGTCGACGCCGTCGACCTGCACGCGATGATCAGCGCCTTCTGCTTCTTCCGGGTCGCCAACCGGCACACCTTCGGCGCCCTCTTCGGCCGCGACCTGGTCGACGCCGGACGCCGCGACCACTACCGGCAGATGCTCGGCGACATGGTGATCGCCTACCTGACGGCGGACCGCGCGGCGGACTGAGGCCACCCGCACGTCCGCGACGAAATCCTTCGGCGGCACCTCTTGACACCCGGGAAACGTCGGCGCAACATCCGTAGCCAAGCACTACTAACTATCCAGTGCGTTAATTAAGCCGGGTGCCCGGCACGGCTGTCCCACCACCCCCGGGGATCGGCCCCCTCCCCCCTGTTGTGACCTGTCCCGCCCTGTCTTGCCTTCCTCCGCTTCACCCCCCTCTCATGGGGGAGATCCCTCGAAGGAGCACGCCGTGTCCGTCCCCGCCGCACCGCCCGGCCAGCCCAAGAAGGCCGCCACGGCCGCCTGGATCGGCAGCGCCCTGGAGTACTACGACTTCTTCATCTACGGCAGCGCCGCCGCCCTGATCTTCCCGACGGTCTTCTTCGACGAGTCCGACCCGGCCACGGCGACCCTGCTCTCCCTGGCCACGTTCGGCGTCGCCTACGCCGCACGGCCGATCGGCGCGCTGTTCCTCGGGCACTACGGCGACCGCCTCGGCCGCAAGAAGATCATGGTCTTCACGCTGATCCTGATGGGGCTGTCGACGTTCCTGATCGGCTGTCTGCCCACCCGCGACCAGGTCGGCACCCTCGCCCCGGTCCTCCTGGTGATCTGCCGTGTCCTGCAAGGCATATCGGCGGCCGGTGAGCAGGCCAGCGCGAACTCGATGACGCTGGAACACGCGCCGTCGGACCGGCGCGGCTTCTTCACCAGCTTCACCCTGAGCGGCACCCAGGGCGGGCAGCTGCTGGCCACCCTGGTCTTCATCCCGATCGCCGCGCTCCCCGAGGACCAGTTGCTCTCCTGGGGCTGGCGCGTCCCGTTCTGGATGAGCATCGCCGTCGCCGTCGTCGGCTACGTCATCCGCCGCACCCTGGACGAGACGCCGGCCTTCACCCAGCAGACCGAGTCCGAGGGCGTCGCCAAGCTGCCGCTGGCCATCCTGATGCGCGAGCACTGGGCGGACGTGCTCCGGGTGATCGCGGGCGCGCTGGTCGCCTCGGTCTCCACGATCTTCACCGTGTGGGCGCTGGCCTACGGCACGAGCGAGTCGGTCGGCCTGTCCCGCTCCTCGATGCTGTGGGTGGGCGCGCTCGCCAACCTGGTCGCGCTCGGCGCCATACCGCTGTGGGCCACGCTGTCCGACCGCATCGGCCGCCGTCCGGTGTTCCTGATCGGCGCGGCCGGCAGTGCGGTGATGATGTTCGTCTACCTGTGGGCGATCTCCACCGGCGCGTACCCGCTGGTCCTGGTCCTGGGCATCGTCACCTTCGGTGTCGTCTACAGCGCCGCGAACGGCATCTGGCCCTCCTTCTACGGCGAGATGTTCTCCACCCGGGTCCGGCTGTCCGGCATGGCCATCGGCACCCAGATCGGCTTCGCCATCGCCGGTTTCGCCGTCACCTTCGCCGCGCAGATCGCCGGTCCGGACGGCGACGACTGGTTCGCCGTGGCCCTCTTCACCTCGGCGCTGTGCGTCCCGGCGGTCCTCGCCGCGCTCACCGCCCGCGAGACCCACAGGATCCCGACGGAGCTCCTCGGCACCCGCACCCCGCACACGGAGAGCGACCGGGAGCGCGTCGCGGCCTGAGCTACGGCCCGGCCCCGCCCCGAGTCCCCGGACACCCACGCGGTGTGGCCGGGGACTCCCGCGTGTCGCCGGTGCCGCGCGCCCCCCGGGCGAAGGCCCGCGCAGCTCGGCGGGATGATGATCACACCGCCGCGACCACGCGGCACCACAGCAGGGGGGACCATGTGAAGCGCGACGAGGACCCTTACAGAACCACCCCTCCCCCGTGGCAGGGGTGGCCCTCGGCCGAGACGCGCCGACGCCGCTGGCGGATCGGGCTGCTCGTTCCGCTCGTCGGCGCGGCGGGGTGCGGCTTGCTGTTCCTGCTCGGGATGGGCGCGCTCGCCGCGCTGTTGATCGTCAGCCGGATGTCGGTCCCCATTCCTGACGGCGAGCCCCTGGCCATGAGCACGGCCGAGATCAGGGGATCTTGGGTCGACGAGCAGGGCGGTCGACTGACGTTCGAAGAGGACGGGACGTTCACCTCGAACGAGGTCTGCGGCGACTTCGACGACAACGACGACGATCACTTCGACGACGTCGCTTCCCCGGCCCCCGGCGCGGGCACCTGGGAACACACCATGGGCACCGACGTCGACACGGACAGCTCAGTCTCCACGGTCCGCCTCACGTTCGCACCGGACGGAACGTCGGCCCAGTACGAGGCCCGGGGAACGTCGCGGGCCCCCGTCCTGTGGACGTACATCAGCGACCCCGACAGCGGAGAGCTGTGCGTCCTCGAACGCGCGAGAACCTAGGACTGATACGCCCCGGGTACGGCGGCCGCTCACGCTCAGCCCCTGTGCAGCACCCGCAGGCGTCCCGGTGCCGCCGGATCCCCGTCCACGACCAGGACCGGCGCCCCGGCCCACTGCCACACACCGATGCCCGGTACCCGGGAGAAGCCGATCCGGCCACGGGTGCCCTCGACCGTGACGTGCGGCCAGGCCGCGGCGACGCCCGCCCGGTCCGTGCCGTGCGTGCGCATGGCCTCGGCGAGGACGGCGATCGTGTCGTAGCCCTCGAAGGCGACGAAGGAGGGAGCCTCGCCCAGCCGATCGCCGAGGCCCGTCCCGACACGTGAGCCGAGGGGGCCGAGCCGGTCGGGCTGATAGCTCAGGAACGGAACTCCGGCGCCGTCGGCCCCCAGCGACGTCGCCCAGTCGGCGAGCTCCGGCTGCCCGGCCGGAGCACCAATCAGCACGTCGGCGAGGCGGCAGTCACGCCGTACGGCCCTGACGATCGGCACGGCCGGCTGCGGGTGGCCGACCAGCAGGAGCAGGGCGGTCGCGCCCCGGTCGACGAGCGCGTCGCACACGCCGTCGAGGGTGAGCGCGCCGCTGTCGAGTTCGACGACGGTGCCGCCGTACGCGGCGAGGTGGTCCCGCAGGATGCCGGTCCCGGCGGCCCAGTAGACGCTCGGCTGGGTGACGACGGCGACCCGGCGGTGGCCCTCGGCCAGAAGGTGGTCGGCATAGATACGCCAGCCCCGGGACTGCGGCGGGGGAAGGCGCGCGACCCAGTCCGTCGGCTGTTCGGTGAGCCCGTCGAGCACCGCCGACGAGCAGAGGAACGGCAGGCCGAGGGCGTCGGCCCGGCCGGCCGCGGCGCGGGCGACGACGCTGTGGTACTCCCCGGCCAGGGCGACCACGCCCAGGTGTGCGAGTTCGTCGACGGCCGCAGAGACCCGCCGCGGATCGGCGGCGGTGTCCCTGACCACCAGTTCGAGAGGCCTGCCGGCGACACCGCCGGCGTCGTTGACCTCGCGCACGCCCAACTCCAGTCCGGCGAGCAGATGCCGGCCCGCCTCGACCCAGCCGGGCGGGCTCAGGGGGACGAGTGCGCCGACCAGGATCGGTCCACCGGCGTCGTCCGCGTGACGGTCCGGGCTGGGCTCGCCTGTGATCATGCCGGACATTGCATCCACCGGCGCCGCCGACGGGCAAGCGAATATCGCGGTAGACGCCGTCCACCAAATCCGTAGACAGTGTCTACTTACCTTGGTAGACAGTGGACATGGACGAACGGAACACGGGACTGCGGTCCCGACTGGTCGACGTCGGGGTCGAGTTGGTGACGGCGGAGGGCGTGCAGGCCCTGTCGCTGCGGGAGATCGCGCGGCGGGCCGGCGTGTCGCACGGGGCGCCGCGCCGGTACTTCCCGACGCACCTGGAGCTGCTGTCGGCCATCGCGCGCCGGGGTTTCGAGGAGCTGGCGGGCCGAGGGGTCGAGGCGCTCGGGGACGGCACGGTGGGGCCGCGTGAGCAGATCGCGACGCTTGGGCGCGTCT
This sequence comes from Streptomyces sp. 11x1, assembly GCF_032598905.1. NCBI lineage: Bacteria > Bacillati > Actinomycetota > Actinomycetes > Kitasatosporales > Streptomycetaceae > Streptomyces > Streptomyces sp. 11x1. The sequence continues at coordinate 1,670,995 of NZ_CP122458.1, forward strand.
ACCTGGACTTCGCGCTCACCAACCGGGGCATGCACGAGCTGATGTTCCGTCACGACCTGCTGGAAAGCAACGCGTTGGGGCTGCGGGACGCCAGTCTCCCGATGTTCACGCTGTTGGTGGATCTCGTCGGGCGGGCCCGGCCCGACGCCGACGCGCGGCTCGTCGCGGGCTCGCTGCTGGCGAACCTCTACGGCATCGCCCAGCTCTGGACCTGGGGCAGCCTCCAACTCACCACCGGAGCCGACGACTTCACCCTCCTGCTGCACACCGCGCTGGACGCGCACCTGGGAAGCGAGGAGCGGTGACGGCCCCCACCACGGCCACCACGACGGAGGCCGGGACCGACCGGCACGGGCCCGTGTCCGCGTCGTCCCGCCGTCTCACCCTAGCGGCCAGTGTGCTCGGTGCGGTGCTCGTCGCCCTCGACGGCACGGTGCTGGTGATCGCCCAGCCGGCCCTGCGGCGCGACCTGGACGCCTCCCTCACCGAGGTGCAGTGGACCAGCACCGGGTATCTGATCGCGGTGGCCGCGCTGTTGGTGTTCGCGGGACGGCTGGGCGACCGGTTCGGGCATCGACGGGTGTTCGCCTGGGGTGTGCTGGGGTTCGGCGCGGCCTCCGCCGGCATCGGGTGCGCGTCCGAGGTGGGCTGGGTGATCGCTCTGCGGGTGGTCCAGGGGGTCTTCGGCGCGCTGTTGCAGCCCGCCACGCTCGGCATGCTGCGGGCGGCGTTCCCGCCCGACCGGCTGGCCATGCCCATCGCGCTGCGGACCAGTGCCATCGGGGTCGCGGTGGCGGCCGGTCCGCTGGTCGGCGGGGTGCTCGTCGAGCAGGTGGGCTGGCGGGCGGTGTTCTTCCTCAACGTCCTACCGGCGCTGCTCATGGGCCTGCCTGCCCTGGCGGTGCGCGATCCCGAGGCACAGCGATCGCGGCCGGTACCCGCGTCCCGCCTCGACCTGCCGGGCGCCGCACTGCTCGCCGTGGCCCTCGCGGCCCTCGTCCACACCCTGGTCGGGGTACCGGACCACGGCTGGACGGCCGCCGACGTGCTCGTCCTGTCGATCGCCGTCGCCGCGGCGGCCGTCCTCGTCCGCCACGAACGGCGGACCCCGGATCCGTTGCTGCCGTCCGCCGTGCTGGGCTCGCCGCCCGTGCGAGCGGCGCTCGGGGTGCTGGTGACCGCCTCCGCGGCGATGCTGGGCGCGCTGTTCGTGTGCAGCTTCGTGCTCCAGGACGTGCTCGGCCTGGACCCGCTGCGCACCAGCCTCGTGGCCCTGCCCGGCGGGGTGACGATGGTGCTCGGGGCGCCGCTGTCGGCCGTCCTGCTGCGGCGGTGGGGCGCCCGTCCCACCGCCCTCACGGGGACCCTGCTGCTCACCGCCGGACTGCTGACGCTGTCCCGTCTCGGCCCCGGGTCGTCGACGGCGCTGATCGGGGGCGGGTTCCTGCTGCTCGGGGCCGGTTTCGGCGCACTGATGGTCACCGCGACCGCCGTCGTCGTACGGCACGCGCCGCAGGAGGTGGCCGGGGTCGCGGGCGGACTTCAGCAGACCGCGATGAACGTCGGTCCGGCGCTCGGTGTGGCGGCCGCGACCACGCTCATGCCGCTCGGGACGGGCCCGGCGCTGCTGCTCCTGGCCGGTGCGGCCGCGCTGGGTGCGCCTCTCGCTCTGCGAATGCCCCGACCCGCCCGCCCCGCGAGGGATGGAACGCGATCAGTACGGAACGATGAAGACAAGAAGCGTGAAGGCGACGAGCACGATCGCGAGCCGTGACCCGGGCCACCGGAGGAGAAGCACCATGGAACGACTGCGCCGAGAGGTCGAACCGCGCGAGGCCGGCCTCGACCCGAAGACCCTGGCCCGCCTGGACGAGTACCTCGCCCTCCAGGTCGAGGAGGGGCGCCTGCCCGGTTACCTCCTCTCCCTCGCCCGCGGCGGTCACGTCGCCCACCTCACGACCTACGGCCTGCGCGACCGCGCGGCGGGGCTGCCCGTCGAGACGGACACGCTGTGGCGGGTGTACTCCATGACCAAGCCCGTCACGTCCGTCGCCGCGCTGATACTGGTCGAGGAGGGACGGCTGTCGCTCGACGACCCGGTCTCCCGGCACCTCCCGGAGTTCGCCGAGCCGCGCGTGTACGAGTCCGGTGAGGGCGCCGACGTCCGGACCCGCCCGGCGGAGCGGCCTCTCCTCGTGCGCCATCTGATGACCCACACCTCGGGCCTGACCTTCGGTTTCTACTACGACCACCCGGTGGACGCGCTCTACCGGGACGCGGGCCTGGAGAACTCCGTACGGCCGGGTGCCACCCTGGCGCAGACGATCGCGGAGTACGCGCGCCTGCCCCTGCAGTTCGAGCCGGGCGCGCAGTGGAACTACTCGGTCTCCACCAATGTCCTCGGCCGGATCGTGGAGGTGGTGTCGGGGCAGGACCTCGACGCGTTCTTCGCCGAGCGGATCCTCGGCCCGCTCGGCATGACGGACGCGGGCTTCCAGGTGACCCCCGAACAGGCGGGGCGGCTGGCCGAGTTGTACGGCGAGCAGGAGGACGGCTCGATCGCGCCGGTGCCCGGCCTCCCGGTGCGCGGGCGGCCGCGCTTCCTGTCCGGCAGCGGCGGGATGGTCGCCACCGCCCGGGACTACCATCGGTTCGCCGAGTTCCTGCGGCGGCGCGGCGAACTCGACGGCGTACGGCTGCTGTCCGCCGAGTCCATCGACATGATGGCCACGAATCAGCTGCCGGGCGGTGCCGACATCCACACGTACGGCAGCGCGTTCCACCGGCAGCCGGGGAACGTGGGGGTCGGTTTCGGGCTCGGGGTCTCCGTCGTCGTCGACCCCGCGGTGACGGAGTGCCCGTCCTCCCTGGGGGCGTTCGGGTGGACCGGGGCGGCGACGACGATCTTCTGGGTGGATCCCCGGCGGGACCTGACGGTGCAGTTCATGACGCAGGTGCGGCGGCGGTCGTCGTTCTCGGTGTATCCCGAGTTGAAGCGGTTGGTTCACGAGGCCGTGCTTCAGCCGCGGGTCCGGTGGGGGTCCTCGCGCAGTTCCCCGCGCCCCTGAAGGGGCGCGATGCGCGCCGTGAACTCGACACCGGCCTCGGCCAGTTCGGCGAGCCACGCCTGTGACCGCTCCCCCCGTCTCCGCCGCCCTGCTCAACCCCGCCGGCAGCGAGCCGTCCAGGATGTGTCCCACCCCCAGGGCCAGGGGGCGGGACACCAGGCGGGCCATCGCGCTCTCCTCCTCGGTGCCTGTCGCGTCGAGAAGGTGGCGGCCGGACCACCGCTCGCCCGAGTCGGCGCGTACGTCGAGGGAGACCGCGAGGACGACCCGGTCGCGGTCGGAGTCGGTCATCGGGTGGCGCGCCGCCAGTTCCTTCGCCAGTTCGGCGGTGCGCAGGTCGTCGCCGCGTTCGAGTTCCGCGAAGACCGGGGCCCAGGCGGCGAGCCAGCCGTCGAGACGGAGGGTGCCGCGGACGAAGGTGCTCGGTCTCCAGGCCGGAGGCAGGCCGTACTGGGCGACGAAGGGGACACTGTCGCGGTTGGGATAGGCCTCGAAGGTCTCGCCGTCGACGACGTGCGGCCGGGTGGCCGTCCAGGGGCGGTCGGCCGTCGTCTCGACACCGTCCTCGATGTAACGGGCCGGTGAGCGCAAGGCGTTCAGGACCCCCGCCGGGGCCCAGCTGAAGCGGTACCGGAAGTCGTTGGGGACGGCCGGGACACCGCCGCAGTAGGAGGTGAGGCTGTACGTGGCGGCGGTCCCCGGGCCGATCGCCCGGGTGGCCCGGTCGATCAGGCTGTGCGCGAAGAGGTGGTCCACGCCCGGGTCCAGGCCGGCCTCGGTGAGGACGGTGACGCCGGCCGCCCCGGCCGCCGGTACCTGTTCCAGGACCGCGTCCGAGACATAGCTGGAGCAGGCGAAGTGGGCCCGCGCCCCCACGCAGGCGGCGAGCAGCGGGGCATGGTCCGACGCCGGGAGCATGGAGACCACCACGTCTCCCGGGGCCAGGTCCGCCGCGAGGGCGGGCAGTGTGTACGCACGGGGCTCGGCCCGGCCCGTCAGTCCCCGTGCGGCCAGTGCCCGCGCGGCGCGTTCCTCGGTGCGGTGCCACAGCCGTACGCGCGCGGCGGTGCCACACAGCGCCGCCAGGCCGCTGCCCGTGGACAGGCCGGCACCGACCCAGTGGACGGTGCCGCTCGCGGGGACCACCTCGGTCATCGGGCAACTACCTTTCTGTGAGGCCCAGTTCGTCATTCGCCCGGCGGAATCGGTCCAGGCAGCGCCCCCAGGCACCACTCGTCTCGAAGTCCAGCAGCTGCGGCAGCAGCGCGGCCGAGAAGTCGGTGCTCGCCTCGCGGGGCAGCAGGGAGGGCAGGTTGTCGATGGCGATGAGATCGAGCGGAGGGTGTTCGCGCAGCCGCCGTACCGGGCGGTCCCATTCGGTGGTCGTGTCGTAGACCGGCAGGACGTTCATGGGTGAGCCGACGTCGACCGTGACGTCCGAGAGGGTGCGGAGCCGACGGTCCGGCCCGTCGAGGTCCTTGTCCGTCAGGAACGGCGGGACCGGGCTGGTTGTCAGGACGGTGTTGACCATCAAGTCGTGGGCCAGCAGGGCCGGCCGGTCCAGGTCGCGGGTCTCCGCCAGGTCCCAGCAGGTCGGCTCGACGCCCGCCTCTTCGAGGGCGACCCGCGCGCCTCGGCCGCTGCGGCCGAGGGCGCCGATCACCAGCGCGGTCAAGTCGCCTCGCGAGCCGCGGAGTTCGGCCTCCATCGCCTCCTTGGTGGTGGGGACGAGGGGAGCCCGGAGCGCGCCCCGGTGGTGGAGCACGGCGAGGGCCGCGCCCAGATAGCCCGCCCAGAAGCCGAAGGCGGCGAGCCGACGGCCTTGGTCGTCCACCAGGTACTCCAGGTCGAGCAGCGCCCCGCCCCCGGCCGCGAATCTGCGCAGCAGCGCCTCGGCGCCGGGCTGCCCCTTGTAGGCGTGCCCGAAGAAGACATGACGATGGGTCAGTTCAGCGGGTTCGTCCGGCAGTTCCTTGAGGCCTACGATCACCGCGCGCGCCGACGCCGACACCCACGAGCCCGGATCGGCGATCTGGCAGCCGGCCTCCTCGTACTCCTCCCTGGGGAAGATCCGCTGAGGGGAGTCCTCGACGGTGATCCGTACGCCGCTCTCGACGAGCCGCCGGGCGTCGGACGGCACGATCGGGGTGCGACGTTCGGTGGTGCGGGTCTCGTGGCGGAGCCACAAGTGGAGATCGGTCATACGAGGTTGGCCTCCGGGCGCAGCGCGTCGGCCGTGAACCGGTCGACGGTCAAGGGGCTGATGTCGACGAAGGGTACGCGGCCCAGGTACAGGTCGCGGACCACCTCGCCGACCGCCGGGCCCTGGAGGAACCCGTGGCCGGAGAACCCGGTCGCGTACAGGAAGCGGGAGCAGGAACCGGCCTCGCCGATCAGGGCGTTGTGGTCCGGCGTGATCTCGTACAGGCCCGCCCAGCCGCCCGTGCGGCGCAGGTCCAGCAGGGAGGGGGCGCGGCGCCGCATGGCCTCGTACAGGTGGGGGATCCAGCGGTCGTGGGTGTCGGTGGCGAAGCCGGGGCGCTCGTCGGGGTCGGACATGCCGACCAGGAGGCCGGGTCCCTCGGTGTGGAAGTAGAGGCTGCTGGTGAAGTCGATCGTCATGGGGAGGTTCGGCGGGAGGTCCGGGACCGGTTCGGTGACGGCGATCTGGCGGCGCAGGGGTTCCACCGGAAGGTCGACGCCGACCATGGCGCCGACGGAACGGGACCAGGCGCCGGCCGCGCACACGACCGTGTCGGTGACGATGCGGCCCTTGCTGGTGACCACCGCGGTGATGGTGTCCCGCCAGGTCTCGATGCCGAGGGCCTCGCAGTTGCGCAGCACGGTCGCCCCGTGGCGGCGGGCCCCGGCGGCGTAGCCGTGGACCACGGACTCTGGGGTGCAGTGCCCGTCGTCGGGCGAGAACGCCGCGGCCAGCAGGCCGTCGGTGGAGATCAGCGGGGAGAGCCGCCGGGCCTCCTCGGGATCCACCATGCGGCTGGGCACGCCCAGGTCGTTCTGGAGCTGGACGCCCGCCTCGAACTGGGCGACCTCGTCGGGGGTCGTCAGGAGGAAGAGGTAGCCGACGCGGTGCAGGCCGATGTCGTGGCCGAGTTCGCGCCGGAAGCGGCCGAATGCCTCCAGGCTCCGGGCGCCGAGCTGGATGTTGAGTTCGTCGGAGAACTGCGCGCGAACCCCGCCGGCGGCCCTCGCCGTGGACCCGGAGGCCAGTTCGTCGCGTTCGACGAGGACGACGTCGTCCACTCCGGCGGCCGCCAGGTGGTAGGCGATGCTCGTCCCGATGACCCCTCCCCCGATGACGACGACCCGTGCGCTGCGGATCACGAACGCTCCCTTCGTCCGACCGTGGTCGCGATGCCCGACGGAGTCAGGTCTTCCACCCGGGGCGAACGTTCATGCGGGACGCCGGTGCACTTGCCCGAAGGGTCAGTACGCGCGGGGCTGCGGTCGGGCGCGGCGGCCGGTGTCGGAGTCGCCTCCGAGGCGACCGCCGCGCGGACCCCGGCGCTCAGGACGAGTGGACCACCGCGTCCAGGTGCGGCAGGTAGTGGTCGAGCCGCTCGCGCTTGGTGCGCAGGTAGGTGATGTTGTCCTCGCACGGGGTGATGAGCAGCGGCACCTGCTCGGAGACCTTGATGCCGTGGCGCAGCAGCGCCTCCCGCTTGCGGGGGTTGTTCGACATCAGCCGGACCGATCGTACGCCGAGGTCGTGCAGCATCTCGGCCGCCACCCGGTAGTCGCGGGCGTCCACCGGCAGGCCGAGGGCGAGGTTGGCCTCGACGGTGTCCAGGCCCTCCGCCTGGAGCTTCATCGCCTGCAGCTTGGCGAGCAGGCCGATGCCGCGGCCCTCGTGGCCGCGCAGATAGACGAGGATGCCGCGCCCCTCGGCGACTATCGCCCGCAGCGCGCTGTCGAGTTGTTCGCCGCATTCGCAGTGCTGGGAACCGAACGCGTCACCGGTCAGGCACTCCGAGTGCAGCCGGATGAGAATTCCCTCACCGCCGCTGATGTCGCCGTACACCAGTGCCACTTGTTCTTCGCCGCGGTCCTGGTCGAGATAACCTACGGCCTCGAAGTCGCCGTAGGTGGTGGGCAGGGGGGCGTTCACCACGCGTACGGCGCCGGAGGACTGGGCATTCGCGCCGAGTACACCAACATTTTCTGTCATGATCTGGTTCCTAACTGGTGAGTCCTGACGTCATGCGAGCCATGCGAAAATGACGGGGCATCAGCAGAGACGAAAGGCCGTGAAAAGATGAGCAGTTCGAGTCTTGTACCGACGGACACCACCGCGGACGTCCGGGCGCGGGGGGCGGCGGCGGGCCGGCAGGTCGCGGTGCTCCCGGTCGGCAGCTACGAGCAGCACGGTCCGTATCTGCCTCTGGCCACCGACACGCTGGTCGCCTGCGCGATAGCCCGGGAGATAGCCGGCGCGTACCCCGTGCATCTGCTGCCGCCCGTGACCATCGCCTGCTCGCACGAGCACGCGGCCTGGCCCGGCACCGTCAGCATCTCCGCGACGACGCTGCACGCGATGGTGACCGACATCGCCGCGTCCCTGCGCCGGTCGGGCGTCGAGGCGCTGGTGGTGGTGAACGGACACGGTGGGAACTATGTGCTGGGCAATGTCGTCCAGGAATCCACCGCGGCGGGACATCGAATGGCGCTTTTCCCGGCGATGGAGGACTGGGACGCCGCACGCGAACGGGCGGGCGTACAGACCTCGTTGCTCAGTGATATGCATGCGGGAGAAATTGAGACCTCCATACTTCTGCATTGCCATCCCGAATTGGTCCGACCCGGTCACGAGACCACCGATTTCCTTGCCGACGACCGCCGTCATCTCCTCTCCCTCGGCATGTCGGCCTACACCGATTCCGGTGTGATCGGCCGTCCGTCCCTGGCGTCCGCCACGAAGGGGAAAGAGTTGCTGGCGGGTTTCGTGGAATCCTTCGGGGCGTACCTCTCGTTGGTCACCTCGGACGCCTGGGGCGAGGGTCCGGTTCCCTCTCCGGTCTCCCCCTCGGGCGACTGACGGCGGGCCCGCAGGGAGCCGTACCAGCGTCCGACGAGTACGAGCGCTCCCGGCAGGGCGGCCGCGAAGCTGAGCACACCGTAGACGACGGCCACGGTCAGCCCCTGCGAGGCGCCGAGGCCCGCGGCGCCGAAGGACCAGGCGGTGACGCCCTCCCTGGGGCCCCAGCCGCCGACGTTGAGCGGCAGGCTCATGGCGATCAGGGCCAGCAGCGCGAGGGGCAGCAGGCGCAGCGGGCCGGCGGTGGAGCCGGCGACGTCCGCGGCGAGCAGGAACGTCGCCACGTACCCGGCCAGGACCGCCACGGACGAGATCAACACGGCGGGACCGCTGTCGCGCTGGAGCAGCACGCCGCGCGCCTCCACGAGGGCGGCTCGTACCCGGCGGCCTCGACCTCCGCCGGACACGCTCGGCCTGCGGCCCATGCGGACCGCCGCCCAGATCGCCAGCGCCCCCAGCGCGGCGAGAGCCGCCACACCGGCCGCGTGACGGGTCTCCTCCAGCACGGGCGACGGCAGCACCAGCAGGACCGTTACACCCACGGCCGCCAGCACCAACTGGCCCGCGGTCCGCTCGATCACCACCGCGCGCACGCCCCGGCCCATGTCGCCGGAGCTCTGGCCGTGCCGCACCGCGCGGTGCACGTCGCCGAGGACGCCGCCGGGCAGTGCCGCGTTGAGGAACAGCGCCCGGTAGTAGTCCGCGACGGCGGGCCCGAGCGGCAGCTTGAGCCCGAGCGCCCTCGTCACGGCGCACCAGCGCCACGCGCTGAACACGGTGGTGAGCACGCCGATCCCGACCGCCGCCGCGAGCGTCCCGCCGTCGATCCGCCGCAGCCCGTCCACGAACACCCCGGTGCCCATCCGCCAGAACACGACCACGAGGATCACCGTCCCGGCGAGCGTCCCGAAGTGGGTGCGCAGGACGCGGAGGAACTTGGCGGCGGGGGTGGGCTCGACGGGGGCGCCCGGGGAGTCGGCGTCACCCGGGGCCACCGAGGACACGCGGGCTGCCGGAGAGTGCGCGGGGGTTGCCTGGACGGACGACGGCGCCGCCTCGGCGCGAGCCGCCGCTGCCCCGCCACGACTCCGGCCACCGGCCAACTCGTCGGACACGTCCACCGCTGCCGCGTTCGCCTCGGCGGCCTGATGCCCCTCGGCGGACGCCGGTTCGCCGGTCGGCCGCACCAGGGCCTCCGCCGTCGAGGCGACGGTCGGCTCCGAGGAGCTGACACGGTCGGCCGCGTTCGGTGCGGCGACCGGGTCCGCGTCGGCGGCTGTCGGAAGGGCTGCGCGGCCGTCCGCCGTGGCCGCCGCACTGTCCGCCCGGCCTGCTGGGTGCGCCTGGTCCGTGTCGGAACCGGTCGTGGAGGCCGCGGCCTCCGTCTCGCGAGAGCCCGGCTCCGGCATGCGCGCCCCCGGTACCGAAGCGGCGGGCGGCAGTTCGCGCGAAGCCTCGTCCGGTGTCAGTGTGCGCACCCCTGCCCGGGCGCCCGGTGTGCCCGCCTTCACGCGGGCCCGGACTCCCCGTGGGCGCAGGCGTATGCGGTCCCCGGTCGCCGGTGGGTGGGTCTCGACCGTCTCCTCCACCGGTGCCGTCATGAGGCTCCGCCCCTCGGCCGGGGAAGCGCCAGGAGGTCGCTGTGGTGGACGACGGCGCGGAGTTCGCCGGCCGCGTTGGCCGCGAGGCGGTCGCGGAGGTACGCCTCGGCCCGCTCGGTGATTTCGGGGCGCTGCTCGCAGGCGGCGCCGACCCAGCCGCGCAGCCACTCCTCGACGAGGGCGGTGTGCCGGGTGTCGAGCTGCCAGGGGCTCGGGTGGACCCGGACCGTGGCGCCGCGCTGGGCGAACGCCTCGCAGGCCACGGTGATCGCGTCCGGTCCGAGCAGATCGCTCGCGCGCTGGTGGGCGTTGAACGCCTCGGCGATCTCGGTGTCCATGGGGTGCGCGGGGAGGAGGTCCACCCGGCCCACGACCGAGAGCGTCAGCAGCGCGGGGACACCGGCGCCCGCGCAGGCCGCCGCGAGCGCCTCGATCTCCTCCACCGTGAGCACGTCGAGCAGCGCGGACGCCGTGACCAGCGAGGCACCGTCGAGGTCGGCCGCCGTGAGCCGTCCGATGTCACCGCGCCGCGTGGTGACCGTGACGGGGCTGCCGTCGGCGGCGGCGCGCGGCGCCCGCGCGACGGCCAGCCGCAGCAGGTTCGGGTCCTGGTCGTGCAGCACCCACCGCTGGGCGCCGTCCAGCCGGGGCGCGAGCCAGCGCCCCATCGAGCCGGTGCCGCAGCCGAGGTCGTGCACGGTCAGCCCGGTGGCCCGGCCTGGCAGGTTCGCGAGGCGGATCCGCAGCGGGTCCAGCAGTTCCGCCGCGCGGGCGTCGGCGTCGGCGCTCTCGCGCAACTCCAGCCACTGCGGCGCGTACTGGTGGCCCTCGGGCGCCGGCGTGTCCCCGCCGCGTCCCGCCATGCTCAGCACCCCACCGGCGGGCCCGGCGGCCGTGGTCCCACCGGCCGCGGCAGTCGCCCCCGCGGCGGCCGACGTACCCGCCGCCGAGGTCGCCCCCTTGGGCAGCGGCCCGCCCGTCGACAGGGGCCCACCTGCGGACATGGTCATATCGGCTGAAGTGGTCATGCGGCCCTCCGAGGTTCGTGCCGCAGCCTGCCCAGCACATGGGCGAGGCTGCGGGCCGTGGTCGCCCACCCGTCCAGCGCGGCCCGGCGCCCGCGCGCCGCGGCCTTCAGCCGACGCCGTACGTCGGCCTCCCCGAACCAGCCGCGCAGTTCCGCCGCGATGGCCGCGGGGTTCTCCGGCGGGACCAGGATGCCGGGCACCCCCCCGTCGGGGGCGCGGCCCACGGCCTCGGGGAGACCGCCGACATCCGTGGCCAGTACGGGGATACCTCGCGCGAGCGCCTCGGTGACCGCCATGCCGTACGTCTCGGCGTAGGAGGTGAGGACCATCAGGTCGGCGGCGGCGTAGCTGGCGTCGAGTTCCGCGCCCGCCTGTGGTCCGGCGAGGTGGAAACGGTCCTCCAGGCCGAACTTCGCGATGAGCGAGCGGATGTGGTCCACGTACTCGGGGTCCTGGTCGAGACCGCCCACCAGGACGCAGCTCCAGCGCAGTTCGGTGACGGTCGCGAGGGCCTCGACCAGCCGGTGCTGCCCCTTGCGCGGGGTGACCGCGGCCACGCACAGCAGCCGGGAGACGCCGTCGGTGCCGGAGGCGAGGGGCGCGATGTCGGCGCCGGGGGCGGCGACATGGACCCGCTCGGGGGCGAGCCCGTGATGCGACACGAGTCTGCGCACCGCCCATTCGCTGGTCGCGATCACGGCGGACACACCCCGCAGGGTGGTGCGTTCCTTGGCGTCGAGTTCGGCGGCGAGTTCGGGCTCCAGGCCGGTCTCGTCGCCGAGCGGCAGGTGCACCAGCACGGCCAGGCAGAGGCGTTCGGCCTCGGGAAGGACGATCTCGGGGACTCCGCAGGCGACCAGTCCGTCGAGGAGGACGACCGTGCCGTCGGGGAGTTCGCTCAGCGTCCGGGCGAGTTCGGCGCGTGCCGTGTCACCCGGGCTCGGCCAGCTGCCGTGGATCGCGTGCTTGTGCACCTGCCAGCCGAAGCCGGGCAGATCGAGGCAGATTCGGCGGTCGTAGGCGTTGCCGCCGCTGGGCCGGGTGGGGTCGTCGACGCCGCCCGGCATCACGAAGTGCACGGTACGCAGCGACATGGGGATGATCGCGGCGTTCTTCAGTGCCGCGTTCTGCACGGGCACATAGCCGAGCCGCACTTGCTCTCCCCCATCCGCGAGCCGCACTTGCTCTCCCCCGTCCGCCGGGCCGGCGGTGCCGACGGCCGCCCGGTCGATGGTCACATCGGTCACAGGGCACGCTCGTAACTCGCCCAGGCGATGTGCGACTCGTGCAGGGTGACCGAGAGGCCAGCGATGCCCTTGGCGTTCTCCCCGAGGGCGCCCTTGTGGATCCGCTCGGCGAGGCGGTCGGCGATCACCTTGGCCAGGAACTCCGTGGAGGTGTTGGTGTTGGCGAAGTCGGGCTCGTTGTCGAGGTTGCGGTAGTTCAACTCGCTCACCACGGCACCGAGCTCCTGGGTGGCCAGCCCGATGTCAACGACGATGTTGTCGTCGTCCAGTTCGGCGCGCCGGAAGGTGGCGTCCACGAGGAACGTGGCGCCGTGCAGGCGCTGCGCGGGTCCGAAGACCTCCCCGCGGAAGCTGTGGGCGATCATGATGTGATCGCGAACGGTGATGCTGAACAACGGACGACCCTCCAGTGCGGTACGTCTGCCCCCGGGCCGGGGCATGCCGTGTAGTACGGCTGCTCCCTACCCGTTGTTCAGCCGAGTTTTCCGGTTTCTTCGGAGGTCAGCGTTCCGTTCGGGCAGTTCAGGGGCGGGTGGGGCGAACCGTAACACCAAGCTCAACGGCTCACTGGGCGTCGTAGCGCACCCGATGGCACATCCCCGGGAGTTCTCCGCTTGCCAGCTTCGGCATGACCTCGGGGAGTTCCTCGAAGGCGCACTCCCCGGTGACGAGGGCGTCGAAGCGGGCGTCGGCGAGGAGTTCGAGGGCGAGCGCCAGCCGGTCCGCGTACGTCCGTCCGACGCGGGCCGCCGGGGAGACGGTTCCCACCTGGCTGCTGCGGATGGTGAGCCGGCGCGAGTGAAAGGCCTCGCCGAGCGGCAGCGCGATCCGGCGGTCGCCGTACCAACTCAGCTCGATGACCGTGCCCTCGGCGGCGAGGAGTTCTAGGGAGCGTACGAGGCCCTGCTCGGAGGCGCTGGCGTGCACGACGAGGTCGCACTCGCCCAGCGCCTCGTCGGGCAGGGCGAAGTCGACGCCGAGGGCGCGGGCGATGTCGGCGCGCGCCGGGTCCGCGTCGACGAGCTGGACGCGCACGCCCGGGTAGCGCGCGAGGAGCACGGCGACCGAGCAGCCGACCATGCCACCGCCGACGACGGCGATCCGGTCGCCGATCCGGGGCGCGGCGTCCCACAGGGCGTTGACGGCGGTCTCCACGGTCCCGGCCAGGACGGCGCGCGCCGCCGGGACGGTCTCCGGCACGACGGTGACGGCGCTCACGGGAACGACGTAGTGGCTCTGGTGCGGATAGAGGCAGAAGACGGTCCGGCCGACCAGTGCGTCGGGCCCGTCTTCCACCCGACCGACGCTGAGGTAGCCGTACTTCACGGGCGCGGGAAAGTCGCCCTCCTGGAAGGGCGCGCGCATGGTCGCGCGCTGGTTCTCGGGCACTCGTCCGTGGAACACGAGCGTCTCGGTGCCCCGGCTGACTCCTGAGTACAGCGCGCGGACCAGGACCTCGCCGTCGACGGGTGCGGCGAGGGTCTCCTCACGGATCTCGCCGTGGCCGGGTGAGCGTAGCCAGAAGGCATTGGCTGTCGGTTTCATGTGCGTCTCCGTGAACGGTCGAGCGGTTCGCCACGTACGCAGCGGTGGGAGTCGCGGACACGGTACGCGGCGATGATCCACTTGTCACACGTTCGGAAGGTATGCGGTGGCCCTGATCAACACATACGACGGCCGGCTGTTGCTCTCGGAGACGACGGTGGGCGCGGGCGCCCAGGTGCTGCTCCTCGCCTTCCTGGGCACGGCGATCGGACTGGGCCCGGCGGGCTGGCTGACCGGGCTGGCCTTCGGGCTCGCCACCTGGGCGGTCCTCAACCGCGCCCTGCTGCGCACCCGGACCCGTACCTTCGGCCCCGCCAACCGCGTCACGCTCGGGCGGGCGATACTCGTCGGCGCCGTCACCGCGCTGGTCGCCGACTCCTTCCAGAGCTCGCCGCCCGTCTCGCTCTTCGTCGGTCTGACGGCCGTCGCGCTGATCCTCGACGGCGTCGACGGCAAGGTGGCCCGCCGGACGGGGACGTCGACCGCGCTGGGCGCCCGCTTCGACATGGAGGTCGACGCGTTCCTGATCCTGGTGCTGAGTGTGTACGTCTCCATGTCGATGGGCCCGTGGGTGCTGCTGATCGGTCTCATGCGGTACGTGTTCGTGGCCGCCGCCAAGGTCGCCCCCTGGCTGAACAACTCCCTGCCGCACAGCATGGCCCGCAAGACCGTCGCCGCCGTCCAGGGTGTGTTCCTGCTGGTCGCAGCCTCCGGTCTGCTGCCGTACGCGGCGGGCTTCGGCCTGGTCGCGCTGGCACTGGGCTCGCTGCTCTGGTCGTTCGGGCGGGACGTCGTCTGGCTGTTCCGCAACCGGGAGGGCCTCGGCGAGCCGTTGGCCACGGTGACCGTGAACCAGACGGTGACCATGGCCATGGAGACTTCCGTCGAGCGCCGGGCGGCCGAACTCGTCACGAGCTGACCCGTTCCCGGCGCTTCGAAGATTCAGCGGACCGTGAGGACGATCTTCCCGGTCGTCCGGTCGGTCTCCCCCAGCGCGTGTGCCTTGGCCGCCTCGGCGAGGGGGAAGGTCGCGTCGACATGGGCCCCCAGCCTCCCCGCCCCTCCTCTCCGAGACGAGTCCGGCGATGGCCCGCATACCCCCTGGTCGGCTTCGACCAGCAGTTTCTCCAGTCGTATGCCCGGAGCGGCGGCCCTTCTGGGCGTCCCCCTCCCCCGACCGGCAGGATCGAGACGAGGGTGCCGCCCGTACGCAGCACATCCAGGGAACGGGTGCGGACGTCCCCCGCGAGGGTGTCCAGCACGACGTCCACGTCCCGTACCGCCTCGGCGAAGTCCGTGCCCCGGTAGTCGATCAGCTCGTCGGCCCCCAGGTCCCGCAGGAACTCGTGCTTGCCCGCGTCGGCCGTACGTCGGCGGTGTCGACGAGCGCCTGGTACGCGGTGAGCGCGGCCGGCGGCAGCGCACCCGTCTGAACGTGGTCGCCGGTCGACCGGCGAGATCGCGGGCCACGTCGGCTTCGCCACCGGCTCGTCGCTGCGGCAGCATGCACGCGCGATCGGGGTGTCACCGCTGACGTACCGGCGCACGTTCCGGGCACGGACGGAGGCCCCCACCGGGGTTGAGGCGCCCGCCGTGTCCTAGAAGCGTCCTGAAGATCTTGAAAATGCGCCCGGCTTGCCCTACTTGATGGCGATTGACATTTACCGGCAATCCAGGGTGAGTCGGGCGGCCAGAGCAAGATCTTCAGCGGTCCCCTAGTGTCCTGAGTCTTTATTTCGCTAAAGAAGTAGGCTGGGCTCATGGCGCGTATGGGTCGGCCGACGGTCGAAGTGGTCCTGACGGATGAGGAGCGAGAGACGCTGCTGCGCTGGTCGCGGCGAGCAACGTCCTCGCAGGCTCTGGCGTTGCGGTGCCGGATCGTGCTTGCGTGTGCTGAGGGCGGTTCGAACACCGCGGTGGGAGCGGAGCTTGGGGTCCACCCGGTCACGGTGGCCAAGTGGCGCAGGCGGTTCGCGGCCGACCGGCTCCAGGGCCTGTCCGACGAGCCGCGGCCCGGCCCGCCCCGCACGGTGAGCGACGAAAAGGTCGAGGAGGTGGTCGTGCGGACCCTGGAGACCACCCCGAAGAACGCCACGCACTGGTCGACGCGGGGAATGGCCGCGGCCAGCGGCCTGAGCCAGTCCACCATCTCGCGGATCTGGCGGACCTTCGGCCTCAAACCGCATCTGGTGGACACCTTCAAGCTGTCCAAGGACCCGCAGTTCATCGAGAAGGTCCGCGACGTCGTCGGCCTGTACCTGGACCCGCCCGAGCGGGCCATCGTCCTCTGTGTGGACGAGAAGTCGCAGATCCAGGCACTGGACCGGTCGGCACCGGTGCTGCCGATGATGCCGGGCATGCCCGAGCGCCGCACCCACGACTACCTGCGCGGCGGCGTGACGACCCTGTTCGCCGCCCTGAACGCGGCCACCGGCGAGGTCATCAGCTCGCTCCACCGCCGGCACCGCGCGGTGGAGTTCAAGAAGTTCCTGGCCAAGCTGGACAAGGAGGTCCCCGACCATCTCGACGTCCACCTGATCTGCGACAACTACGCCACCCACAAGACGCCCGCGATCCAGAAGTGGCTGCTGGCCCATCCGCGGTTCCACATGCACTTCACCCCGACCAGCGCCTCCTGGCTCAACCAAGTGGAGCGCTGGTTCGCCCTGCTGACGGACAAGCAGATACGGCGTGGCGTCCACAGGAACGTCCAAGCCCTGGAGAAGGACATCCGGACCTGGATCGCCGACTGGAACGACAACCCCAAGCCCTTCGTCTGGACGAAGACCGCTGACGAGATCTTCGAACGCCTCACCGGATATCTGAACCGAATCAAAGACTCAGGACACTAGGCCCTGTCGTCACATTCCCGCCTGCCCCGCGGCGCCATGCACGTGCTCTCGGCGTGCCGGGCACTGACCCGAGTACGTCCGGTACGCCGGTCAGTGCCCGGCACGCCGAGAGCACGCTCCCCCGGTCTCGGCTGCGCTCGACCGGGAGGTACCCCCACGACGCCGCGGGGCCGCCCTTCGGGCGACGACAGGAATGTGACGACATGGCCTAGCGGGTCCGGGCGAGGCCCCGCAGGAGCAGGTCGGCGAGGTGGGCGTAGGCGCCGGCGTCGTCCAGGCCCGTCGCCGCGACCACCTGGCGCTGCTGGATGCGGACCATCACCGAGGTGATGACCTCGGCGGCGAAGGGCACATGGACCTCGCGGAACACACCGGCCGCCACGCCCTCGTCGATCAACTGCTGAACCCGGGCGGCCGCGGCGCGGGTATTGCGCTCGTACACCTCGGCCGCGGGTTCGAACGCGGCCACGTCGTCGAAGAAGGTCGGCGAGACGGGCGCGAGTTCGGCGGCGACCGCGCCCAGGTAGGCGGCCAACCGTCCGGCGGGATCGGGCTCGGCCTCCAGCGCGGCCTCCACCCGCGCGGTGGCGCCCCGGAAGAAGTGCACCACGACGGTGCGGACCAGCTGCTCCTTGCTGCCGGCCAGCCCGTACAGCGTGCGCTTGGAGCAGCGCAGCCGGGCAGCGAGGTCGTCCAGCGTGAACTGAGCGAAGCCCTCGGCGATCAGCAGGGCCACCAGATCCTCGAACAGCGCCGACCGGCGGGCCGCGCCGCGCCCGGTGAGCTTCGGGGTGCCCGCGGCGGAGGTCTCAGTCATTCGATCAGTATCCCAGGGCGACCATGCGCTCCATGCGCTACGCTAAACGGTACTGAAGTACCGGCTGAAGTACCGCTTCGCGAATCGGATGGAGTTCGACATGGCCGTCGACCGCATGCTGCCCACCGAGGAAGCGGAAGATCTGATCGCGCTCGTCCGCGACCTCGCCGACCGCGAGCTCGCCACCCGGGTCGAGCGACACGAAAGCACCGAGGAGTACCCCGAGGGCCTGTTCGCCATCCTGAGCAAAGCCGGACTGCTCGGCCTGCCGTATCCGGAGGAGTACGGCGGCGGCTCCCAGCCGTACGAGGTCTACCTCCAGGTCCTGGAGGAACTGGCGGCCCGGTGGGCGGCCGTCGCCGTGGCCACCAGCGTGCACACCCTGGCCTGCCACCCGCTGAGCGCCTTCGGCACCGAGGCCCAGAAGCAGCGCTGGCTGCCGGACATGCTGGGCGGCGAACTGGTCGGCGGTTACAGCCTCTCCGAACCGCAGGCCGGCTCCGACGCCGCGGCCCTCGCCTGCAAGGCGGAACGCACCGACGCCGGCTACCGCGTCACCGGCACCAAGGCCTGGATCACCCACGGTGGAAAGGCCGACTTCTACGCGCTCTTCGCCCGCGTCACGCCCGGAGACGGTGGCACGCCAGGAGCCGGCGTCGCGCCCGAAGCCGGCGGCATCTCCTGCTTCCTCGCTCCCGGTTCCACCGAGGGCCTGTCCTTCGGCGCGCCGGAGCGGAAGATGGGCCTGCAGGGCATCCCGACCACCTCCGCCTACTGGGACGGAGCGCTACTGGAGGCCGACCGGCTGATCGGCGCCGAGGGGCAGGGCCTGCAGATCGCGTTCAGCGCCCTCGACTCCGGCCGCCTGGGGATCGCCGCCTGCGCCACCGGTCTCGCGCAGGCCGCCCTGGACGCCGCCGTCGACTACGCGGGCGAGCGCACCACGTTCGGCCGGAAGATCATCGACCACCAGGGCCTGGCGTTCCTGCTCGCCGACATGGCCGCCGCCGTCGACTCCGCGCGCGCCACCTACCTCGACGCGGCCCGCCGCCGCGACGCCGACCTCCCCTTCGGACGACAGGCGAGTGTCGCCAAGCTCATCGCCACCGACGCCGCCATGAAGGTCACCACCGACGCGGTCCAGGTGCTCGGCGGCTACGGCTACACCCGCGACTTCCCGGTGGAGCGCTACATGCGGGAGGCGAAGATCATGCAGATATTCGAGGGCACCAACCAGATCCAACGCCTGGTCATCAGCCGCAGCCTGAGCCGCTGAGGCCGCAGGAGCCGCCGGGGCGCCCGGCTCTCGTCGGCGCGGCCGGCCCCGCTACCCCGTGACCGCGCCGGCCCCCGGCGGCATGTTGTACGGCGTCACCACCTGGATCGCCGACGGTAGGAACGGCCCCTCGTCGGGCAGGGCCTGGTGGGCGCGCATGATCACTTGGCAGGCGCGGCGGACGTCCTGGCGGAGGTCGTGGTGGAGCACGGCGGAGAGCCGGTGCTCGCGCAGCAGCCGGGTGTTGTCGTGGTCGAGGTCGTGGGCGACGAAGACGTGCGGCTCACGGCCGAGCGCGGCGAACGCGTCGAGCGTCGCGGTGTTGCCGCCGCCGATGGAGTAGACGGCGGCGATCCCCGGCTCCCGCTCCAGCGCGTCGAGGACGAGGTCCCGCTGGGTCGCGTCGAGGCCGTCGCTGTCGGTGACCTCCACCACGGTCCGTCGCGGCGCGACCGCCCGCATCACCCCGCGGAACCCCATCTCGCGCTCCTCCTCGTTGCGGTAGAAGCTGCGGCTGAGCGTGACCAGCACGGCGCCCGGCCGGTCGCCGAGCCACTGCCGCAGCAGATACGCGGCGGTCGCCCCGGCGGCCCGGTTGTCTATGCCGACGTACGCGCCGCGCGGGCTGCTCGGCAGGTCGGTCACGAAGGTGACCACCGGGATCCCGGCCGCGACCAGCCGTTCGACGGCGGCGGTGACCTCCGGGACGTCCGGCGCCTTCAGGATCACGCCCTGCGAGCCGCGCCGCCCGATCCGGTCGAGCACCCGCACCATCTCCGAGGCCGACCCCGTCTCCCGGAAGTGAAAACGGGAGCGCACGACCGCCGGGTGCAGGGACGGCAGCTCGGCCTCCAGCGCCTCACGGACCGCCGTGGAGAACCGGTCCGGGGTCTGCATCACGATGTCGACCATGAACGTACGGCCGCCGATGCGCACCTGCGTCCGCTGCCGGTCCAGGTCCCGCACGGCCTGGTGGACCTCACGGGCGGTGCTCTCGCGCACCCCTCCCCGGCCGTTGAGGACCCGGTCGACCGTGGCCTGGCTGAGCCCGGCCTGCCGGGCGATCTCACGGATCGTGTAGGGGTGCGCCATGGGGGGTGTGTCCTGGATCTCGATGGGGAGCCGGCGGTGAATCGGATGGGGCCGGCGGTTCGGATGATGGGTTTTTGATGGTCTGCTGCGGGTTGTACGAGGGGCCCCGCGCCCCAAGACTGACAGAGGCGAGGGCGCTGTGAAAGGCCGTACGAAACCGAGGCGACCGGAACCGCCCCAGGTCCTGGCACGGACCGCCCGAGCCGATCGAAAGGAAGCACCCCCAGATGGCACTACTGGAGGACAAGGTCGTCCTCGTCAACGGCGGCAGCCAGGGCGTCGGCGCGGGCGTCGTCCGCGCGGCCCTGCGCGAGGGAGCGACCGTCGCGTTCACGGGCCGCCGCGCCGAGGTCGGCGAGCGACTCGCGGCGGACACCGGCGCCACCTTCGTCCGGGCCGACCTGACGGACCCCGCGCAGGTGCGCGGCGCCGTGGACCAGGTCGTCGCCGCGCACGGGCGGGTCGACAGCCTCGTGAACGCGGCCGGCCTGACCTCACGCGGCTCGCTCCTCGACACCTCGCCCGAGCTGTTCGACGCACACATCGCGATCAACCTGCGCGCCCCGTTCTTCGCCATGCAGGCCGTGGTCCAGCACCTGGTGGCCCGCTCGGCGCCCGGCACGATCGTCAACATCGGCTCGAACTGCGCGCACGGCGGCCCGCCGTACCTGGCCCCGTACTCCGCCGCGAAGGCCGGCCTAGCCGGCATGACCCGCAACGCCGCCCACGCCCACCGCTGGGACCGGATCCGGATCAACGATCTCAACATCGGCTGGACGGAGACCGAGGGCGAAGACGCGATCCAGCGTGAATTCCACGAGGCGGGCGACGACTGGCGCGAACGGGCCGCCGAGCGCCTGCCGATGGGCAAGCTCGGCCAGGTCGACGAGATCGCCGACTTCGTGGTCTTCCTCCTGTCCGACCGCAGCGGCGTGGTCACCGGCTCGGTGATCGACTGGGACCAGAACGTCCCGGGCGCCTCGGACTGACCTGCTTCGCACCCGCTCCCCACCTGCTTCGCACCTGCTTCCCACCTGCTCCCCCCTGTTTCATCTGCACTTTCGAAAGGGACACTCGTCATGCGCATTGGCATCCTGGGGCTGGGCCGCATCGGCGCCTTCCACGCCGGGACTCTCGCCGGACTGGACGTCGTGGAGGAGCTGGTGGTCTCCGACCCGGTGGCCGCCGCGGCGCTGGCGGCCGGCGAGAAGTTCGGCGCCACCGTGGTCGATTCGCCCGAGGCGGTGTTCGCCTCGGGGATCGACGGTGTCGTGATCACCGCCGCCACCGACGCGCACCCGGGGCTGATCCTGGCCGCCGTCGAGGCGGGTGTCCCGGTGTTCTGCGAGAAGCCGGTGGCGAAGACGGTCGAGGAGAGCCTGACCGTGCTGCGCGCCGTGCGCGAGAGCGGCATCGAGGCGCAGATCGGCTTCAACCGCCGCTTCGACGCGGGCTGTGTGGCCGCCCGCGAGGCCGTCCTCAGCGGCGAGCTGGGCGCGCTGCACACCGTACGGTCGACCACCCTCGACCCCGCCCCGCCGCCGGCGGACTATGTCGCGGTGTCGGGCGGCATCTTCCGCGACTGCGCGGTGCACGACTTCGACGTGGTGCGCTGGGTGACGGGCCGCGAGGTCGTCGAGGTGTACGCGACGGGCGGCAACAAGGGTGCGGAGTACATCAAGGAGGCGGGTGACGTCGACACCGCGTCCGCGCTCCTCACCTTCGACGACGGCACCATCGGCGTCATCTCCAACACCCGTCACAACGCCCGGGGTTACGACGTCCGTCTGGAGGTCCACGGCATGCAGGACAGCATCGCCGCCGGCCTCGACACCCAGCTCCCGCTGCGCTCCGCCGAGCCCGGGGTGACCTTCCCCTCCGGCGTCCCGCACACCTTCTTCATGGACCGCTTCGCCGGTGCCTACCGCGCCGAACTCACCGCGTTCACCGAGGTCGTCGCCGGCACCCGTACCTCGCCCTGCACGGTCGCGGACGCCCTGGAGGCCGGCTGGATCGCCGAGGCGGCGACCCTGTCGGTGGCGGAGCACCGGCCGGTGCGGCTGGACGAGGTGCGGGGGGCGGCCGCCTAGGCACGGGCCGAGCACGCCTCGACGCACCCTGTCGCGAGCCCTCTCCCTGCAGGGAGAGGGCTCGCGACAGCGGTGGGCGGGTACTACGAGAATTGCTCCAAGCGGGCAGCGCCTCCGAAGCCCGTGACAGGTTGTGCAGGGTCGCCGCTCAACCTGGTGCGGCACGGGCCCAGGCTTCATAACTCCGCACAGCAGTTCTCCACGTTCCACCGCCGGGCGTGGACTTCCCGATGGGGTCCGTCACCCACGCAACAACACACCCGACCCCACTTGCGCCATCAAGGGCGGTTCCACATCCCCTTCGTACGCGAGATGGAGTTCGCTGCGCGCACGTGTGGCAAGCACGTAGTAGGTCATGCGCAGCGCGGCCGACGTGGGATCGGCTGCCGAGTCGGCGTGCGTGTCGGGGATGACCACCGTGTCGAACCCCAGCCCTTTGGCGCTCCTGCGGTGGACGAGCACGATGCCGGGACGGCCGAGGTCCAGCGTGCGGTAACGGCCGTCCCTCGCATCGGAGGTGTACAGCTGCGGTTTGAGCCGCGGTGCTCTGTGCTTCAGGGTGCCGAGCAACGAGAACTGGGTGTGCTTCGAGTGGACGATGACGCCGATGCTCCGTCCCGGATGCCTTTCCGCCAGCAGGACCAGCAGGTCGGCGGCGCCTCGTTCGGGCAGGTGATGAAGTCTCGGCGGGGGTCCCTGCCGGTCGGGAAGCGGAGGCGAACCGGCTCCCGTGTGGAAGTGGGCCGCGAAAGACGCGATCTGGTACGTATTGCGATGGTTGCCATCGATCTGGTACCGGTCGCACCGGCCGAGGCGCCCGGCGATCTCGGCGAGTGTGGAGTTCGTGTCGGCCAACCGCTGGCACTCGTCCGCGTACACCGTCATCCGTGCTCCCAGGAGTCGGCACAGGCGGTAGAACTCGGGCGGCAGGTCCTGGCCCTCGTCCACGACCAGGGTGAGTCCCGGGACCGGCCCGCTCTCCACGGCTCGTTCGAAGAGTGCGGGCCAGTCGAACCATCCGTCGTCGCTCTTCGGGGGCGTGCCGCCGTACCACTCGGCGAGCCATGTGTGCGCGGTCCTCACGCGCACGCTTCGGTCCGCCGGGCCCAGCGTGTGCACGGCCCCGGCCAGTGACTGGCGGAGGAGATTCGAGTAGGTCAGCAGCACCGTCGGGGTGCCGGTGAGGGCGAGCATGACGGCCCGTTGGACCGCCAGGAGACTCTTGCCGCTGCCGGGCGGGCCACTGATCAGGTGATGACCGTCGAAGGGCAGTCCGTCGAGGCTGGAGCGCTGCTCCGTGGTGAGGTCGAGGTAGGTGAGTGTCATGTCTTCTCCAGGGCGTCGGCGGCTGCGGAACGGGCAGCGGCGACGATGGACTCCAGGTAGCCCGGCACGTGTTCGCCGCCGACGACGAGGGCACGGTCGAGGAGGGTGTTGCCGGTCTCACAGCTGGTCTCGGGCAGCAGGGCACAGGCGTGGCAGGCCGCCCGGTTGAGGTTGCCGAATCCCTGGCCAGTGTGTTCGGCGCACAGTGGGTCGGCCGAGCACCACGCGGCGGCCTCCGTCATCCGCAGCAGCGTCTCGACCAGGCGCGGGGGCTCGCCCTGCCGTACGAGTCCGCCCAGGGTTCCCTCGGCGTCGCCGGCGGCCGTGTACACGAGAATGCCGTACTGGTCCTGTTCGGGACGGGCGTAGATCCTCTCCCGGAGACTCGCCGTCGTGTATCCGGATTCGAAGGAAAGCTGACGGATCAGCAGGTGCGCGAGGGTGTGCAGCAGCACGAACCGCGGTGAGAGGTCCGGCCCCGTCACGGCTTCGAGACGGTCCTTCTGGAAGGAGCGGTCGAGGTCGGCCTGCATGCCGGCCACCTGTCGGCGCACCCTCGTGTCGACCTCCCAGGAGGCGAGTTCCCCCCGGTCGAGGGTGAGGAAGACGCCCTCGCCGAAGACCTCCACGGCCGGCAGCCATTTCAGGCGCCGCGCGCTGTCGGCGGGCACGACGGAGGCGTCCGGGGAGACCCGGGTGAAGCCGGATAGCGCGCGTACCTCGCGCAGCCGGTCGGCGAGAACGATCCGGCCGAAGCGTTGACGCAGGCCGGACCAGGGCTCCGCACTCTCACCGGCGAGGCCGAGCGTCGTCTCACGCAGCGCGAAGTCGCGGGTGGCGGGCGGGGCGGGGGCCGTGAAGGCGGCCCATTCCTCGCGGCTCAGGTCAGGCCGGGCCGGACCGTCCGACGAGGCTGGAGCAGCCCCGGAAACGCCACCCGTCTCCTCGGCGACGAGGGCGTCCAGGAGGTCGTCACCGGCCCCGGTGTCCTCCTGGATCATCATGCGCAGCGCCTCGGCACGCGGTGTCCCGGCCATGCGACACAGGGAGACCCACAGATCGTGCTCACGTACCCGCGCGGCAAGGGCGTCGTCGGTGTGTGCCGGTACGTCCGTCTCGGGGATGTCGAGCGCCGAGTGCACGAGCGGGTAGTACAGGTTGCCCGCCGTGCGCTGCACGATCTGCACCGGTTTCACGCACTCGGCGGCCTCGCTCGCCCGCTGCCAGGGGTTCCGCCCCGAACAGCGCATGCCGTGGGTACCGAGAATGTCGAGCAGATCGCGCGCCGCACCGCACCCCTTCGCGGCGCACGCCACGGAGAGTGCCTCGAGACCCGAGGCACGTTCGGAGACGAGGAAGCGGAGCCTGTCCCGCTCTGCGCACTGCCGCCGTTCGGCGGCCTCGCGCCGTGAGTGGGCCCAGAACCACCAGTCGATGTCGCTGAGGTGTCCGGCCGCGCAGATCTGCACGAACCGCATGGGCGCGAGCGTCCGGGCCGGTGAGCAGGACGGGCAGCGCGGCGCCTGCCCGTGCTTCTCGTCGGCGATGCGCCAGCGCTTCATACGCCGGCAGGCTCCGCAGAACAGCCAGGACGGGAAGCGGATGTACGGCGCGCCGGGCGCGTCCGGGGTGTCGAACCGGTCGTTGGCCGTCGCGGGGGCGGCGTAGAACCCGGTGACCCCCAGCCTGGAGGCGAGCCTGGGCGAGTCGACCTTCTGCCTGCCCCGTGTCGGCCAGTCACCGATCCCTGTGGCGACGAACGACTCGCCCTGGATGTCGAAGACGGCTCCGACGCCGAAGGGCACCACCGTCTGCGACTGACGTACCCGAAGTGTGCGGCTCACAGGTCGGCTCCCTTCACCGTCACCTGGCATTCCCGGTCCACGTTGCGCATGGAGTTCGGTGTCTCCCACAGGCCGTAGTTCTGCTCGAAGCTCTTGATCAGGTTGGACTGCCCCTTGCCCTGGCTGCGGTAGTACAGTTCCCGGCCGTCCTTGCGGGCCTGGCGGGCCGCGTCCTCCCAGTCGGCGAGGAGTGAGGACAGCTCCTTCTGCACCTCGCCGCCCACCCCCGGCTCGCGCGCATCGGCTCGCGCCGCCAGTTCCGCGACCAGCCTCCCCATTTCAGGCAGTCGGTCGATCACCTGCCCCGCCTGGTTCTCTGCGGCCATTCCCAGCC
Source organism: Streptomyces sp. 11x1 (assembly GCF_032598905.1). Lineage (NCBI taxonomy): Bacteria > Bacillati > Actinomycetota > Actinomycetes > Kitasatosporales > Streptomycetaceae > Streptomyces > Streptomyces sp. 11x1. The sequence goes on from NZ_CP122458.1 coordinate 1,696,171, forward strand.
GGTGCCGTACGAGGATGACGAGCGCGGCGTGCAGGGCGCGACGACGCGACGGCACCGACCAGGGGGTGACGCTGGTCGGCTCGACGTGCCGGTACAGGGAGCGGTGGTACACGTCGAAGGTCTCGTAGTGCGAACGGTCCCGTGGGCGGGTGGCGTTGAAGAAGGTCACGACGAGGCCGGGCACCGTGTGCCGGCCGACACGGCTGGTGGCCTGGATGTACTCGGCGGTCGTCTTGGGCTGGCCCTGCATCAGCATCAGCGCGAGCCTCTTCACGTCGACGCCGACGGACAGCATGTTGGTACAGGGCAGGAAGGACACCGACTGCGGGTCGTCCCAGGGCTTCTCCAGCCGGTCGAGCAGGACGGGCTGCTCCGCGCGCGGCAGGTTGCTGGTGAGTTCCTGCACCTGGTGGTCCAGCAAGCGACGTGTCCCAGCCCCGGAGTCGAGTCCCGCGATCTGAGCGGGGATGTCATCGGCGGCGGCGGTGACGGTACGACCGAGTTCGCGCAGGCTGTGGTGGTAGGCGACGAGCGTCCAGTACGCGTCCCGGTGCTCCTCGGGCAGTTCCCAGGCGCCCTGCAGCATGGCGGCCGCCGTGGCCACGGCGGCGCGACCGGCCGTGTGGCCCTGGGCCATGACACCGAGGTAGCGTCGCCCCGGGCGGGAGGTGTCGGGCTCGGCGAAGTACGAGTGCCGGGCGTCGAGCCCGGCCGGCGGGAAGAGCTGGGCGGCACCGCCGTACAGGGCCTGGATCTGCTCACCGGAGCGACGGATGGTGGCCGTCGACGCCACGACCTTCGGCCCTGTCCCGTCGGGTGAGGTGCACAGCCCCAGCACAGCCGACTCGTACAGCCCGACGGTGGTACCGAGAGGACCGGTGAGCAGGTGCAGCTCGTCCTGGATGACGAGCGACGGCGGAAGGTTGGAGGTGCCCGCGCCGAACAGCCGTCCCGCACGCGGCTCCCACGCCAGACGGGCGAACTTGTCGACGGTGCCGAGCACGAAGGTCGGCGGCTGGTCGTAGAGGTGCTCGTCGACGACGGCGACGGGCAGCTCGTCGTGGAAGGCGCACGCGTCACGCGGACAGAAGAAGGCGAACGAGTCCGCTGAGGCTCGCACGCCGTAGTCCCCGATGTCGGGCGACTTGTGGGCGGGAAGGATGCGGGTTCCGCACCAGGGGCAGCGGTCGAGGATGAAGACGTCGTCGGGCCGGGTGGCGGCGCGGACGTCGTCGAAGGCCGCCCGTGCCTTTTCGTACGTGTTCGGTGACGTGGCCTCGCCCACCCACAGGCCGATCGAGAAGGGCTCCTCGCCATAGGTGTCCGGGTCGGCGCGACGGAAGGTCTCCAGGGCACAGACGGTGGTGGCCGCGCGCTGGAACTGCTGGGTGGTGAGGAGGCTCAGGGTGTAGCGGCTGAGGACCGCGGTACCCCGGCCGTCGGGATCACCCCGCCGGAGCACCATGGCGAAGGCGGCGAGCAACAGATACGCCTCCGTCTTGCCACCACCGGTCGGGAACCAGATCAGATCCGTGGTGGCCCGGTCCGGGTGTCGCGGGTCAGCCACACCGTCCAGAGCGAGCAGGAAGAACGCCAGCTGGAAGGGCCGCCACGTGGCCTGCGGATCCGGTTCGGGGTCGAGGAGCATGGGGGTCTGGCGGGAGCGGCGTTCTCCCGCCTGGTCGCGTGCCGAGTGGCGCATCTGCAGGGCCATGGCACGGTTCGCGGCCCGGAAGGCGCGCAGTAGTTCGGGGCGGCTCGGGTCGCACAGTGTGCGTACGCCCGATTCGATCCTGGTGACGGCGGCACCGATGCGGCCGAGGACCCGATCGGCGGCCTCGCGGCCCCAGGCGGGGATGTCCGCGGTCAGCTGTCCCACGTACCAGGCCCGGTAGTCGGCCGCGAACTCACCGAGCTCTTCCCGTAGTTGTTCGAGAGACACCTCGGGGTCGGCGAGGTGCCGGAGGTCGAGCACCGGGGACCCGCTCAGACCCGCCGCACGGACACCACTGACCTCGGCCTCCGGCATGACCGCGGCCTTGAGCCCGGTCACCCGGTCCCCTGCGCCGTCGTACTGCTCCTCGACGGCGCAGCCGTGGCCGACTGCGTGGGTCCTGACATGCCGGTACTGAAGGCGCAGTTCCTGCTCCTCCGGGTCACGGCTGGCCAGGCGGACACTCGGGTACTGGAGGACCTCGCCGTCCAGCGGCCGTGCCTCCAGGCCTACTTGGAAGAGCATGCGGTCCCATTGGGCGGTCTTGCCGAGGGTCGGTTCATGACGGGCCGCGTTGACGAGAGCCACGGTGACCAGGTGGCCGACGCCGAAGTGACGGCGTCGAACGCGTAGTTCGGCCCTGCCGTCGAGGACTTCGATGTGGTCGCGGTCGGGGCCGAGAGCATGGTGCTCGGCCGGCAGCGCCACGCGTTCCCAGCGCCTGCCGCGTTCACCCGTGGCGGAGTGGGTCACGTAGCGGGCGCCCGCGCAGCGGACCTCGACGGTGGCGGCGTCGGTGTAGAAGCTGAAGCCGAGGGAGGAGGGAAGCCATGCGTTGGACTCGGGGATCGGGTCGCTCGCCGGGGCGGTGTCCTCGGCCGCGCGTTCCGTACCGGCCCCTTCCGGGTCCTCCGCGGCGAGATGCAGTTGGCGCTGTAGGTCGGCCTCTTGGGGATAGAGGGTGCCCATCAGATACTGCCGGTCGGGCGGAGCGTCGAGCATCTCGTGCTCTCCCCCGGCCGGGCCGACGAGCTGGCGGTGGAGATAGGCGACGAGTTCGTGTCTGGGATCCATGGTGTTCCTCGGGAAGTTGCGTCGGGCGCGGGGGCTACGGGCGCGGGTCAGGACCGGCGCCAGCGGCCCCTGAACGATGTGCGGCCGTCGCCGTCTCCGCGCGCGGCGGCGAGCTGTTCCTGGAGCTCGGTGATGCGGGCCCAGGCATCGTGTTCGGTCTGGGCGGTGTGCTGCGCTGCCCGCTGCTCGGCTTCCTCCACCTGAGCCTGCGCCTGCTGCCGGGCAGCGATGAGGGCGTGGTCCCGCTCGATCAACTGGGCCTCGACTCGCCCCAGCCGCTCTTCGAGGTCCTCGATACGCGCTTCGGCTTCCTCGCGCTGCCGTCGCAGCCGCTGGTCGCCCTCGAACACCTGTTGCTCCGCGCGTGAGGCACGCCGGACGGCTTCCACGGCCCGCCGCTCGGCCTCGACCGCCCGTTGTTCCGCCTGCGTGGCACGCAGACGAGCCATGGTCAGTTGCTGCTCGTCGCGGGGAGAGCTTTGGGCGTCGGACCGTGCCGCTTCCGCGGCGTGCCCCGCCCGCTCGGCCATGGTGCGCTGTGCCTCGCGGTGCTCCTCCCTCAGGCGGGCGAGTCTGTCCTCCGCCTGCCTCTTCAAGCAGCGCTCCTGACGGAGCAGTGCTTTGTCCACGCGATGCAGTAGCACTTCTTCCAACGCTTCGAGTTGCCGCTCGGTGTCCGCCTCGGCAGCGGCGACCCGGGCGTCTGCGGCCTGCTGTTCCTCGGTGAGACGCAGCTCGTGTTCGCGGTGTACGCGGGCCAGCCGAGACTCGTGTTCGCGGCGCTCCTCATCAAGGCACTGTTCGGATTCGGCACGCAACCGCGCGAGCTGCTCCTCCGCAGTGACTCTGTGCTCGGCCAGCCTTTCGTCAGCCTCCGCCCGGAGCACGGCGAGCTGCCGCCCGACGTCTGCACCCGCCGCGACGGGCTGCTGCCTCGTCTTCTCGCGCCCGGGGCCGAGCCGCTGTTCCCGCCCATGGGACGCCTCCTGATCGCGCTCGACGTCCGCCGGGGCCGAGACGTGGTGCTGCTCAGGCTCACCGTGGGCCGGGACGGGCTGCACCTCGGACTCCTCTCCGGTGGGCATCGCCGGCTGTCCGGCATCCGCGACGGGGAAGGCCCAATACTGCTCACCGGCTTTGGCGGGGGGCGTGGCCGGCCGCTCGGCGTCGTCGCGGGCGGGGCTGTGGTGCTGCTCGGACGTTCCGTAGACCGATACCGCAGGTTGCCCGTCCTCGCCGGGGGACGACGCCGACTCCTCGCCGGCCGCGTCTCGTCTCCCCGGCCCCCGGTCCGCGCGGTCCTCCGCGTCGTCGGGAGCACCGTCCGAGATATCCGAGGACGTCCCGTGAGCGGCGGCTTGAGCCACGGGCGACCCCGCGCCCCCTTCCCGGCTCGGCGCCTCGGCGACGAACTCCCGTAGCGCGTCACGCGTGGCAAGGCGCGACTCCGGCTTCACCAGGGGTCTCTTCGCCAGATACTCCCGTGGGGTCAGCCCGACCAGCGCCTCGGCCGGTCGTTCGAAGAAGTCCTCCGGGCGGAGCCCGGCCGGTTTCAACGTGTCGAAGACGCGCTGCAGGACTTCCAGGGCCGTGAGCACCTGGCGGTCCGGCATCGTGCGCTCCCGCGCGGCACGCACCACGTCCGCGGCGGCCGCGGACCCGAGCACGACCACCAGTTGGGCATGTCCGAGCGCCAGCAGGGCGTACTCGGCCAGCCAGTCGATTCCTCCGTGGAACTCCGCCGACATGCGCTGGGCCTTCTCCCAGTCCGCCGTGTACTGCACCTGCTGCGCACCGGCGACCGGAGCGGTAAGTGGGGCGTCGGGGCCACCATCGAGCGCGTTCTCCCCGGTGTGCTGCTCGGTCTCCTCCACCGCTGCCGCCTCCCCATCGGTCCGCGTCGACAACTCCTCGGCCGGTACCGGCTCCGGCACCACCTCGGGCAACGGCTCCGTCCGCGCGACCCGGCTGTCGCGCGCACCACCGACCGGCGCGACAGCCGCTTGCGCCCTGGCGCGGACTCGCCTCAGCGGGATCTGTTTCCTGGCGCCCTCGTCCTCGCCCTCCTCGGGCCCGTGGCCACTGAGCAACCCGGCCGCCCGCAGTCTGAGCCGGAACTCCGGGCGGGCTTTGTTCTCCAGCTGCCGGATGCGTTCGCGGGTCACCCCGAACTCCCGCCCGAGTTCGTCGAGCGTCGAGGGCTCGTCACCGTCGAGGCCCAAGCGGCGGACCAGGATGCGGGCGCTTCGTTCGGAGAAGGTGTCGACCACCGCCATGACGTCTTCCATCAGGAGCGCGTGCACCACGTCGTTCTCCACCGACGGCAGCGCCTGGCTCTCTCCGACGAAGTCGCCGAGGGTGGCCCCGTCACCGATGACACGGTCGAGCGAGTCGGTGCGGCGGGTCAACTTCCGGATTTCCTCCACCTTGTCCACGGCCATGTCGCACCGGACCGCGACATCGACGACCCCCGCGGGCCTCCCCTGCGCGGCCAGCGCGCGTTCCGCGGCCGCCACCTTGCGCATCTGCTCGTGCATGTGGACGGGGACCCGGATGAGGGCTCCCTCGTCGGCGATCGCACGGGACACCGACTGACGGACCCACCAGGTCGCATAGGTCGAGAACTTGTAGCCCTTCGCCGGGTCGAACTTGCGGGCGGCCCGCATCAACCCCAGCACGCCGTGCTGGACCAGATCCTCGTACTCCAGCCCTTGCTCCAGATAGGAACGGATCAGCGAGTGAACCAGGCGCTGGTTGTGCAGGACGAGGCAGTCCCGTGCCCTGACTCTGATGTCGTCGGACGGCAGCCCGCTCAGCTCCTCGTCCTGGGGCTCCTGGTCGACGTGTTCCGCACCGCCCCGCAGCAGAACGGCGAGGCCGACCTCCGCCTCGGCCTTCAGAAGCCGGTCTCCCGGGCGTCGGCAGAAGCGGTCTTCCTGCAGGACGGCCATCGCCGCGGCCACGGCCGCATCACTGTTGCCGCCGACAGCCGCAGGTTCCGGCTCCCCGGCAGACGACGGATCGTCCTCATCGCCCGCCCCCGGTTTACCCAGAGCCCCCGGATCCCCCGGATCCCCCGGTTCCTCCGTCTCATCGGACACGGCTTCGGCGTCCCGGACCTTCGCCCCGGCCCGCAGCGCCGCCCTGCCCCTCTCACCGAGTCCGGCCAGTCGCGCCACTCCGTCCACAGCCCGGGAGGTCACGAATCCGTCGGGGTCCGCGTAGCGCAGGAGGAGCGCTCGCACCACATCAGCCCCGGGGAACACATTTTCCCCACGGAATGGTGCAACCTTTTCCATATCCGGGCTGTCCGCGTCATTGTGTACATGCGCTTCCCGGACGGGCAGCCCCAACCGGGCCAGTTCGCCCCGCAGCCGTTCCCGCTCGGCACCACCGAGCCCCAAGGCCTGCACATGCTCCACGAAGGCGGACTCCGGCACCGCACCGTTCACAGCGGCGCTCCGAAGCTGCGCGAGCAGAACCCCCAGCGCGGCCCTCAACCCAGGCGCTTCCGCGCCGGCGACGGATTGGTGTCTCATCACGGCTACCCCCAACCGATCTCACCGACGACATTAGACGCGGCGCGTTGACGACGTCAACAGATTGAACACCTATCGGAAATTCTCACGATCGTGTACGGTAGCGGCGGTCGCGGTGCCCCCTCTGTCACGATGGGCGGTGGCGCAGGCAGGTCAGGGGGACGCATTCCGTTACGGAACAGCGAGAACCCGTGGAAACAGGGGCAGAGGAGCGGGGCGTGAGCCACGAGCTGGTCGACGGCAGATTCCGTATCGGACACGTCATCGGCAAGGGCAACATGGGGGAGGTCCACCGGGCCGAGGATCTTCAGGCCGCCGAGGGCGCCCCTGAGCGCACGGTCGCCGTGAAGACCATCCTGCGCCGCCGCACCGGCACCCAGATCGACACGAGCGCCGACCCCAAGGCCGCGCAGCGCTTCGCCCGCGAGGTGCGCATCATGCGCCGCCTCCAGCATCCCAACCTCACACGGCTCGTCGCCGGTGGCGTGTCCGAGAGCAACGGCAGCCTGCCCTACCTCGCCATGGAGCTTCTGGACGGAGAGACGCTGCGCGACCTCATTGAGGAGGAGCCCCAGCTCCCGGTGTCGTGGGCCGCCGCGATCGGTGCCCAGATCGCCGACGGCCTCGCCACCGCGCACACCGCCGGCATCGTCCACCGCGACCTCAAACCCGCCAACGTCATGCTCACCCAGGGCGGCACGGTCAAGGTCCTCGACTTCGGCATGGGCCGCATCGTCGACGACCCCGACGAGGCCCGGCTGACCAGCACCGGCGTCAGCGTGGGCACGGCCCGCTACATGGCTCCGGAGCAGTTCGAGGCCAAACAAATCACTCAGGCCGCCGATCTGTACGCGCTGGGCTGTGTGCTGTACGAGATGCTCGTGGGCGTACCGCCGTTCACCAGCGAGTCCCCGTTCGATCTGGCCGCCAAGCACACACGCGAGGCGCCGACACCCATCGCCGTGATCCGCAGTGAGGTGCCGACCGAGCTCGCCCGCCTCGTCGACCGGCTGCTCGCCAAGGACCCGGCGGCCCGTCCCGCGGACGCCGTCGCCGTACGCGACGCGCTGCTTCCGCTGGCCAGGCGGGACGGGGACACCCCGCAACTGCCGCACTGGAGCGCCCTGGACCCGACCCGCCCCCTGCGTGATCGCGCCGCCCAGGCCCCCGCACGGCAGGCCCCCGCCCCGAAGCCGGCGCCCGTCACCGTCTCAGGCGCGGGCATGGACGTCTTCGGCGTCCACCGCACGCTCATCAGGGACTACCGCTCCTTCACCGAGGGCGGCACCGTCATCCGTGACGACCGCATCGCGGCGTTCGTCGAGGACGACCTCAACAGCAAGTCGCAGTGGCCCGACCCGTGGTTGTCGCTGAACCCGTTCTTCCAGGGCGGCGGCACGGTGGTCGAACTCGCCGGGCAGAAGGTCCTGCACGACGAGTGCGCTCGTATCTTCCAGGCGAGGAAGACCGAGGGCGGCACGGTCCCCGACGGCCGTCCGCTGACACTCCACCAGCACCAGCGCGAGGCCATCGACGCCGCCGCCTCCGGTGCGTCGTACGTCCTGACGACGGGCACGGGGTCCGGCAAGTCGCTCGCGTACATCGTCCCGATCGTGAACAAGGTGCTCCACCAGCGGGACACCGAGGGACCCAAAGCCCCCAAGCGGGTGCGGGCGATCATCGTCTACCCGATGAACGCGCTCGCCAACAGCCAGCTCAAGGAGCTGGAGAAGTATCTGCGCGACGGCTACGGCGCGGGCCGCGAGCCGGTCACCTTCGCCCGGTACACGGGCCAGGAGGACGACGAGAAGCGCAAGGAGATCCGCGACAACCCGCCGGACATCCTGCTCACCAACTACGTGATGCTGGAACTGATGCTGACCCGCCCCGCCGACCGGGCGAGCCTCATCAAGATGGCGCGGGGCCTGGAGTTCCTGGTCTTCGACGAGTTGCACACCTACCGCGGCCGGCAGGGCGCCGACGTCGCCCTGCTGATCCGCCGCGTCCGCGAGGCCTGCCAGGCGCAGGACCTGCAGTGCATCGGCACGTCGGCCACCATGTCGACGGAGGGCACGCTCGACGACCGGAAGAAGGTCGTCGCAGGAGTGGCGAGCACCCTGTTCGGTACGCCGGTGCGCCCGGAGCACGTCATCGGCGAGACCCTGGTCCGCGCGACCCACGAAACGCCCGACACCGTTCCCGCCGAGCGGCTCAACTCCCCCGCCGCGCCGCGCGCGTACGACGATCTCGTACGCGACCCGCTGGCCCGCTGGATCGAAACCCGCTTCGGGCTGGCCACCGACGAGGCCACCGGGCGGCTGGTCCGACAGCAGCCCACGAAGATCGAGGTCGCGGCGAGGGAACTGCACGAGGAATCCGGGGTCGCCGAGGACCAGTGTGCCGCCGCGATCCGCGCCACCCTGGAGGCCGGTTCTCAGGCGCGGCACCCGGTGACCGAGCGGCCGCTGTTCGCGTTCCGGCTGCACCAGTTCCTCTCCAAGGGCGACACCGTGTACGTCACCCTGGTGGACAAGCTCTCCCGCCACCTCACCCGCTCGTACCAGCTCGAACAGCCGGGCGGCGACGGCAAGTTGCTGATGCCGCTGGCGTTCTGCCGGGAGTGCGGCCAGGAGTACCTGACGGTGTGGCGGACCGAGAAGGACGGCGAGGTCCGGTACGAGGCGCGGCGGGACACCTCCGCGACGGGCGGCCGGCAGGGCGACGGCTATCTGTACGTCGACCACGAGCGGGCGTGGCCGTCCAACGTCCAGTACGCCGTGGACGACCGCCGACTGCCCGAGTCCTGGCTGGAGTTGGACGACAAGGGCCAGGAGGTCGTGAAGAAGTCGTACCGCGACCGGGTGCCGCGTGCCGTCACCGTCGATCCGCGCGGCCGCGAGGGAAGCGGCGAACTCCAGGCGGCGTTCGTCCCCTCCCCGTTCCTCTTCTGTCTGCACTGCGGGGTCGCGTACGAGCAGACGCGCGGCCGGGACTTCGCGAAGCTGGCCACGCTCGACCAGGAGGGCCGGTCCTCCGCGACCTCGCTGATCTCGGCGTCGGTGGTGCGCTCGCTGAAGTCGGTCCCGGAGGAAACCCTGGACAAGGAGGCGCGCAAGCTCCTCACGTTCGTCGACAACCGGCAGGACGCGTCCCTCCAGGCGGGTCACTTCAACGACTTCGTGCAGATCACGCAGCTGCGCGGCGCGCTGTACCGGGCGGCCCTGGACGCGGGCGAGGACGGCATCCACCACGAGGAACTGGCCTCGTCGGTGACGAACGCGCTCGCCATCGAGCCGGCCGACTACACCGGCGAGAGCGATCTGCCGCCCTCCCTCGCCCGCAACGCCGCCAAGACCCTCCGTGACGTGATCGCGTTCCGGCTCTATCTGGACCTGGAGCGCGGCTGGCGTATCACCATGCCGAACCTGGAGCAGACCGGCCTGCTGGAGATCGGCTACGAGGACCTGGACTGGGTGGCGGCCAAGCAGGACCGGTGGGCGGGCACGCACGAGGCGCTGCGCGACGCCGACCCGGCGTTGCGGGCCGAGGTCATGAAGGCGCTGCTAAACGAGATGCGCCGCTCCCTCGCCATCGACGTCTCGTACTTCCGTGACGACTTCGACTCGCTGCAGCGGGCGAGCGAGGAGCGGCTGATCGACCCGTGGGTGCTGTCCGCCGCCGACAAGCCGAAGGTCGGCACGGCCTATCCGCACCCGTCCGGCCGGGGCATGGACCGCTCGGCTCTGTTCCTGTCGGCGCGCGGCAAGTTCGGCAAGTACCTGCGCCGCGCGGACACGTCGTTCAAGACGCTCGATCCGGCCGATCTCCAGCTGGTCATCGAGGAGTTGCTGAAGGTACTGGCCAAGGCCGGCCTGGTGAAGGAGGTCACGGAGGCCCCGCAGCGCGCGGGCCGCTACCGCAGGTCCTCCGCCCCCGCCGCGACCGGCTACCGCGTGGCCGCCCAGTCCCTCGTCTGGCGTGCGGGCCGGGGCGAGCGGGGCACGCACGACCCGCTGACCCGCACCTACCAGAGCGGCGACGGCCCGCGCGTCAACACCTTCTTCCGCGACCTGTACAAGGACGCGGCAGGCACCCTGTCCGGCCTGTTCGCGCGCGAGCACACCGCGCAGGTCTCGCCGGAGGAAAGGGAGCTGCGCGAAGAGGCCTTCCGCAAGGCGGAGTTGAAGCTGCTGTACTGCTCCCCGACGATGGAGCTGAGCGTCGACATCTCCCAGCTCAACGCGGTGATGATGCGCAACGTGCCGCCCACCCCCGCGAACTACGCGCAGCGCTCGGGCCGCGCGGGCCGCAGCGGCCAGCCCGCCCTCGTGACCACGTACTGCGCGACGGGAATCAGCCACGACCAGTACTACTTCCGCCGCTCGGAGCGCATGGTCGCGGGCGCCGTCGCCCCGCCCCGCCTGGACGCGTGCGCCGGTGCGTATGTGTGTGCGCTGCTGTGCGATCACCGATTCGCCGGTCGTCGTCTCCGAGGTGCACCAGGGCTCCGGCCCCGGCTTCACGGTGTACGCGTGCCGGGACTGCGCCCCGCACTTCCCGCGCGTGCCGGATGTTCTGTCACTGCCGCCCGCATCCCGCCGCAGTGGTGGCGAGCGGTGAGCGGATGGCACACGGTGAGGGTGCCGATCCACGGCCACTGCCCGGTGCACGAGGCGTGCCGTCAGACGCGCGACGTGCCCCGGCCAGGGGCGGTCGGTTCCCTGCTGATGCGGCGCTGCCCGCACCCCTGTAACACGTCGGCCCCCTGCCGCACGTCGGTGGCGAGCGGTGATCGCCGGAACCCCTCCCGAACCGGGCAAGTCCCGCATGACCATCAGCACCTACCGTCTCGATGACGACGGGCGCCGGGTCCGCGTGGCGGAGCAAACCGCGTACGCCCCCGGCACGGACACGCTCCCGCCGGTGTCCCTCGCATGGTCCCCGTGCCGCTGCCGTCGCTGCCGGACCAGCCCCGGACCACGCGCCTGGTAGCGGCTCCTAGGCGGCCCGTGGACGGCGTCCACCCACGAGGCACGCCGCCGTCCCGTCCGGATGCCGGGCACGGGCCACGGCCGCGGCCCCCGGAGAGTGATTCCGGGGGCCGCGTGCTGCCGCCAGAACCGGGGTCAGCTCAGGGCGTCGATGGCCTTCACGATCAGGGCCCGCGCATCAGCGCCGTACACGGCCAGTTCTGTGAGCCGGGCGAACGCCTTCACGTACATGTCCAGTTCGCCCGGCGCCGTGACGGGCCGAACGGTGATGGGGATCCCTGATCTTCCCCAGGCCCGCCCGCGTTCCCCACTTGGTTTCGTACTCAACTGAGGGGGCCGGGGATGCCCGCTCACCGAGCGTGCGGGCATCCCCGAACATGATGGGACTCTTTGTGCTGGTTCTATCCGCAGCCCGCGAATACCAAGTCGCACTGTGGCTGTCGTTACTGGCGGTTGATCGCCCGTGAGATGCCGGCGGCGGCGGTTGTGGCCAGGATCCACCCGGCAGCGATCAGCGTGTAGGCCAGCCATTGCGCGGTGCCTCGTGGTGCGAAGGCGGAGTCCTGTCCGAAGGCGCTGATCGGAAGTAGCAGGTCCAATGTGTAGACGACGGCGTTGAATGGCGGCGCCTTTTCCGCTTCGAGGGCCGCCGGGGGGTGGGCGTGGAAGAAGAGTGCGCCGCAGGCGAGCAGAGCCGTGAGCCAAAGGCCGGCGCGAAGTGGCCGGTAGCCGTAGCCGACGGTTGCGTCCTGGACGTGGCCCCAGACCCGGGTATGCAGGGGAAGGATGGTGCGGCGATGGCGTTGCTTGGCGAGAAGAACCGTGCGCGCTTCGTCCTCGTGTCCGAGTCGTCGGTAGGCGGCTGCGAGCTGTTCGTACGGCTGAGGAAGGTAGGCGTGGGTGCCGCGCCGGAGCCAGCCGAGCCGTTTGGCGGCTGTCAGGGGGGAGACGAGGGAGTCGTAGGCGGTCTCGGCCAGTCGGAGGTCGGCAGGCCAGGTGTCGGGGTCGTCATACAGGGTGCCCAGCTGGGCGTTGCTCGCGTCGACGATGCCGTCGATCGGCCGCCGAGTGCGCAGATCGGTTTCCCGGGCCTGGACCAGCCGCAGGGACAGGGCGGTGCCGCCGGGGTTTGTCAGCGTGGCGTCGCACAAGCTGAGCTGTGTACCGATGTTGCTGCCGTCGAGTTTGATGCCGCCGTCGACGCGGAGGTCTTGGCCGAGGTCGAAGTTGCGGGCGACTGTGACGTCGATGGCCTCCAGTGCAACGTCGCCGGCGTTGTTGAGACGGGCCCCACAGAATCCGATCGCCGCCGTGACCGTGGCACCGGAGATGATGATTCGACCATCGGCATTGAAGCCCGGGTGGAAGGTGAAGTCCTCGGTGATCTGGACGTGGTAGGCGTCCAGGGCATGGCCGTCGGGGTTGCGCAGGGATGCACCCTCCAGGTCGAACTCGCCGGCGATGGCGGCACCGGAGCAGCGGAATGCCCCCTGGACCGCCAGGTTGGTGCACAGCACATCGCCGCCCGCGATGAGCCGGACAGCAGATATCGCCTCGGTCCCGGGCGCGGTGATCACGGTGTCGCGGAGGTCCAGGTCGCCGTGGATCTGGGAGCGGGTGAGTACGAGGGGCCCGGTCAGGTGGCAGTGGGACAGGACCAGTCGGCCGTCGATCTGCACTGTTTCGGCGGCGAGACCTGGGAGGAAGCATCCGGTGAGGGCCAGCTCGCGGATCCTGGCGCCCCGGAGCAAGGGCACTTCGTCGAAGTGGCACTCGTCCAGGACGATCGGCACGGGAATCTCGGCGAATTGCAGATCCAGCCTGCCCATGATGCGGGCACCGGTCAGGCGCAGTGCCGGGCGGCCGCCCGGGGCGGGATCGGTGCCGGCACCCAGCAGGAGTGCCGCAATGACCTCGGCCCGCACTACGGGCTCCGCCTCTGGCGGGGCGTCACGGACATCGACACTGCTGCCCTGGGCGAATGAGTTCCACAACTGACGTTCACCCGCATTGAGTTCGTCGAGGCGCATGATCGATGATCTTCCCGGTACGGGCCCTCCCGGACAACACCCGATGAGGACCGTTCTGAGCAACAAGCGGCGTCACTCCGGATTTCGGGCGGGCCCCTCCACCGTGGCGACTCGTCATAGGCCGGCGCGGCACGGGTGGGGAATCAAGATGAGCAGGTCTGTCCCATACCTGAGCAGGGGGTGGGGAATTTCAAAGAGTCCCATCAACATCCTCGGCAACGCCGTCATGTACGTCATGGGCTCCATCGAGAGCCCCGACGTCCACCTGGGCGTCGGCAAGCTCGTCGACATCGGCGTCCACCAGCTCATCCTCGACACACCCGTCTGGTGGGGCATCTGCCGCCTGTACAACGGCGGCCGGTTCAAGTACCACGCGCCGTTCGTCGAACGCCGCCGCGACGGCCTGTGCCTGCGCACCGGCGACTTCCTCCGCTCCCAGGGCTGGGCGATCGAGGAGGAGCTGTGGGTCGTCGACGGCACGGACTGCTCGCCGTGCGACGACAAGGTCCCCGACAGCCACTGATCCCGGCCGCTACAGTCGCCCCCGCCCTCACGGCTCCCCGAGGGCGGGGGCTCCCGCATCCCGACGACCAGAGGAACAGCCGTGCCCGTACCGCACGACATCGCCGCCGAGACCGAACTGTGGGACGCCTACGCCGAGTCCGCGTTCAAGGACGACGCCGGGCCGTCCTTCTGCTGGACCCAGTACGCCGGCCACGGCCACGGCCCCGAACTCCTCGGCAGCCCGCAGACCGTGCTGGAGATCGGATGCGGCACCGGACACGCCCTCGCCCACCTCGCACGACAAGGCGTCAAGGCCACCGGGGTCGACCTGTCGCCGCGCATGGTGGCGCTCGCGGGCGAGAAGTGGGCGCCGCTCGGGGTGCGGATCGAGCCGGGAGAGATCCTCGATTGGCTCGCCGCCGACGAGGGGCGGTACGACGCCGTGTACTCCATCTTCGGCGCGGCCTGGTTCACCGACCCGTCCCGCCTCTTCCCCCTCGTCTACAAGCACCTCGTCCCGTGCGGCGTCTTCGTGTTCTCCCAGCCGCCGGCCATTCCGGGCGCCTACGGGCCGCAGGGCATGTACAAGGGCGGGTTCGCGGGGAAGGCCATGTTCACGTACCGGTACAGCTACAAGCCCGCAGTGTGGGAGCGGCACCTGCTCCGGGCTGGTTTCACCGCCGCTGAGGCGACGGTGGTGGATGCCCCGAAAGCCGGACACATCGGCACGCTCGTCGTCCAGGCCCGCGCCTGACAGTCGCGTCACGGCCCCGGCCGGGATCCTCCGTAGCCGACCGGGGCCACTTCATGGCCCACGGAATGCCCCTGGCCGGTGGCTGCGGGTGACGTTGGGGCGTCAGGTCTCCCGATGCCCGCTCAGAACAGTGCCAGGCCCTCGCCGCTGGTGTCCGCGATGACTGGCCGGGGCTGGGCGGGGAGGCCGTCCACGCGGTCAGGACCGGCCTCGGCGGCCACGGCAGGGGCCGTCTCGGCCAACCAGACGCGAAACCGCTCGACGGCTTCTCGGTAGGGGACTCGCGCCAGGACACGGTGCTCGCCGGAGGGGCAGCAGTCGACGGTGACAGTGAGCAGGCAGGAACGGGGCGCGTTCTGACTGCCCGTCCAGGACACGCGCAGGACACCGCAGGGCGTGCGCCCGCGGGGGGCTCGGTGGGTCGGGCGCAGCGATCGGCAGGCTATGTGGGCGGTCCATGCGGCGAGGTGCGGCAGGGGCAGGGTGGTGCGGGCGCGGCAGCCGGGGCAGCGGTGCCAGTGGCGGAGCCAGTCGTCGGCGTCGGTGTGGAAGAGGCGTGTGTAGCGGTTCGCCACGCGGATGTCGTTGCTGTACAGGTGGTCGGGACGTTCGAGTGTGTTGCAGGACTGGCAGACGGGGGCGCGGACGTAGCCGTGTTCGTGGCAGTGGTCGAGGACTGCGGCGGGCGCGGTGCCGCAGACGGCGCACGCCCACCCGGCCACCTTGCGGGAGGTACCCGGCTTCTTGCTGAGCACCGAGTACAGCTGGCCTTCCAGCTCCGCGTTGTACGGGCGCGGTGCGGCGGTGGGACCCTCGGGGCTCGTCGTCCGCCGTCCGTCGACGTCATGCCGACCGTCGGCGTCTCGGGCCCGCCGGGGGTGGGAGGGCGGCTCGGTGGCGGCTGTGCCTGCCCGGCGGGTCCGCGCGGCTTGCACCCACCGCGCTTCGGCGTGCTCGGCCGCGTCGAGCAGCCTGACCACGGCGCGCGGCAGCCACCACGTCCGCTGCATCCCGTCGCGGGTCTGCTCCACGAGCATCTGTCGCCAGTCGATCCCCGCCAGATGGTACGGACGACCGACTTCACGTCGTGCCGCCCGCTCGGGGCCGCCCGGCTCCCGCAGTTCACCCGTGATGCGCCGGCGCCAACGCAGCGGCGTCTCCTCGTCGCGCTCCTGCCTCGGCGCCCCACGAAACGGACCGACGCGGACCAGGTCCTGCCGGTCCATCCCCACCGCGTTCAGTTCCGCGGCCGCCCGGCGCACCTCCCCCTCCGGGACACTCCACTGACCGTCGCTCGCCCTCACCGTCGCCACCACATGGCCGCCGAGCAGGACGTACCCCACCCGGGCATGGGCAGGAGAGCGGGTGAATGCCCCAGAAGCCGTCGGCACCGCACTGTCGGCCGTCAGATGGACCCACAGAGCGTCCGCGGCACCCAGGGTGATCAGGCCGTCCGTGCGACCGGGCATGACACGCTCCGACATGCCCACAGGCTAACGGCGCAGACGCGGCAACGGGCTTCCAAGCGCCGACCGCTGGGGCACGGAGCCTCGCCCGCCCTCCGGCAAGACCGTCTGGGCGGAGTTCGGCCGGCGCGGCGAGGAGCCAAAGGCAGTTTCCGGTCAATCCGGCAGCCAATGCCGCTGAGGACGGCCAAACGCTTTGAGTGACGGCATCCGGTCGACCTACGCTCCGTCAACGGATCACGGCGTCCCCGGCCGCGCCACTACTCAACAGGAGTGTGTCCCTTGCCTTTCCCGACCGGTGACATGGTCGCCGCCTTCGGCAGACACCTGCACTTCAAGAGCCTGGAACAGGCCCTGTGCGACCGTCATCCCGGGCTGGCCGACCGGGTGCACTTCGACGACGCGAACCGCCTGATGCATCTGAAGGTCACGTTGTCCGGCAAAGGCTCGGTTGTGCTGGCGCAAGTGCGTATGGGCTACACGATCGTCTGGGCGGTGATGGATCCGGTACTGAACAGTGAGCCGTCCGTCTGGCCGCTGGACACGCCCGACGAGGTACTCGTCGACGCCTTGCACGCCGTGGCGTCGGCACACCTCACGGACGTACCGGTTCCCTCGCCGTGGCGCTGGAACGAGAGCGAGCCGTCCGACATGACCGAGCTGGCCGACCTCCTGGACGCCCGGGGCGTGCGAGTGCGGCGCGTGGCCGCGGGGAACGGCTATTTCCCGTACGGCCCCCGCCACTCGCCGAAAGTCGACATCGTGGGCGGACGCGACGGCAGTTTCGTCGAGGCCGAGTTCCCCGACGCGTTCGTCCGCGTCTCACTCAAGCCCGCCCTCGGCTGGCTGGTGGATGTGTACCTCGCGGAATGCGGGGCTTGGGGCCGTGTCGATCTGGCATGGAACCTGTGGCGCAGCACGCGGCCCACGCCAGGGGTACCCCGCGCGGACGCGTCGGTGGCGGACATCGCCGACGTCCTCGGCAGAGGCCTGAATGCCTGGGACGTGGAGGTGGCGTGCGAGCCGGCCGGTGGCGGGGAACCGGATCCAGCCGGGTACCGGTCCGAGTGGCAGGAGTCCCTCTTTGCAGATGAAGCCGCTCCACCCGAGTGGCTGGGGGACGCAGGCGTCGATATCGGTCAGCTCGATGAGGAAGCCGAGCCGAGGACCTCGCGGCGCTCGCCCAGCCCCCGGCACATCACCGACACGGTTCTCGAGCAGCTGACGGCATTCGGCTTCGGGGACCTCGAAGAGGGGGACGCCGAACAGCCCATCCGTTCCGACGCGTTCCACATCGAGTGGCACAACCGGGCCAAGAACCTGTCCACTTCCGAAATTCAGCGGATGAACGGCCTGGCCGCGGCGGCCGGTGAGGACATACCCAAGCGGCTCATCGTCATCACGACAGCCGGTATCAGTCGCCCGGCGGCGGCCTTCGCCGACACCGCAAAGGCGTTCGTCTTCTTCGTCGAACGCACATCGGACAAGCTCATGGCCCTGAACTCACGCGCTCAGGAAGCACTCTTGCCCCACACGAACCCGGCCGAGCGTGGGCTGGAGCCCTGGTAGCCGTCCTGCCCGCGACCGGTCGCGTCACAGACCGGCCCGCTCCAGCAGGATCTTCAACGCGCCCGACTTGACCTTCTGCACGGACCGCACCTGGCGGAGTTCCAGCTCATCCCGGCCCACCGGGTTGCCGTACAAGGCGTCAGTGGGCCCGGGCAGCAGGATCACATCCACCCGGTAGGAGAACTGCGGATCCTCCGGGGCCGCTTCGTACGGCTCACCAACGACGTCAGCCACCGCGGCGACCTCCGACTCCGGCGAGGTGAAGAAGAACCACAGGCGGTCGCCCGGGTTCATGCGGTTACGTCGGCTGAGCCAGAAGTCGCGCTCGGGATCCCCGTGAGCGAGGCGGCGCACGGTCTCCTTGTCGGAGGGCTCTCCTTCAAGGGTGTCCTTGTTCGGATTGAGGATGTAGATCCAGTCCTGCACGGCCTCTCCCCTCGCCCTGACGCCCACTGCCCGGGTGCCCACCTCAGCCCTGCTGAGCATCGTGCCAGCCACCTGAGTCGTATGCAGGGAGTTGCCCAACCTTGCCGGGCGATGGGAACGCTACCTCGTGCTCCGGCATCATGGCCCCATGACAAACGGGGTTGATGTGCGCACGGCGGCAGCCGAGTTCGACCGGACCTCCGTGGCGGACGCCGAGTCGGCTGCCGAGGACGAACGCAAGCAGGTGCTGGCCCAGTTTCCGTTGGAGGAGTGGGCGGAGCTGCCGCTGGAGCGCTACGCGCTCGGGCAGGCCGCGCCGCCCGGGTCGGGGCCGACGTACTGCCGGCTCATGGAGTTCGGCACTCCTCACCTGGGCAGCATCAAGGGCGGCAGTGCCGCCAAGCACATCATGTACCACCACAACTCCGGCGAATGGCGGACGGCCGCTCCCCTGCGCGGCATGGACCCGCAGGAGGCCTGGGCGGAACTGCGCGGACAGTTCGTCCGGGCCTTCGACGCCGTCGGGGCGGGAGACTTCGACGCCCTGGACGACCTCGAAGTGCTGCGCTACGGACCGGCACTGGTGACGAAGACCCTGGCGACCTACTTCCCCGAGGACTTTCTGCCGATCTACGCGGGGGAACACCTACGCCGGTTCGTCGCCCTGCTGTTGGGCGACACGGACCAGGGCGACGCCTCGGCCTGGCGCATCAATCGCCGCCTGCTCAAACTCGTCCAGGTGCAGCCTGAGTTCAAAGGCTGGACCAGGCATGAAGTGATGCGTTTCCTGTACGAGCACTTCGACCCTCGGCCCCGCCAACGCACCATCTGGAAGATCGCCCCCGGCGAGCGCGGCCGTCTGTGGGAGGAATGCCGGAACGGCAAGTTCATCTGCGTCGGGTGGGACGAGCTCGGCGATCTCGGCCAGTACCAGAGCGACACGGAGCTGAAGCAGGCCCTGGACGCGCACTGGCCACGCAGCAGTGGCGGCAGCCTGACCCTCGCCCGCCGGCTGCTGGCCTTCCGGGACCTGGAGGCGGGAGACCGGGTCGTCGCCAACCGCGGGACCGACGAGGTCCTGGCCACCGGCCGGGTCGACGGGAGCTACCGCTACGACCCGGAACGGCCGGAGTTCCACCACGTCGTCCCGGTGATCTGGGACCTCTCCCACGCGCAGAACCTGCCGAAGCCCCAGCACGGGTGGCGGTCCACCTTCGCCAAGGTCGACCCGTCCCTCTTCGCCAGGTTCACCGCACACAACGCCGACTCCGGCTCCGACTCCGTCCCGGATACGGGCCAGGCGCAGACGGGCATGCCGGTCGCGCTGCCCGAAGACGTGCAGGTCGTACTGGACGCGCTGGAGCGCAAGGGGCAAGTGATCCTGCACGGGCCGCCCGGTACGGGCAAGACCCGGCTCGCGCTCGGTGCCGCCCTCGCCCTGGACGGCCGCGCGGATGTGCTCGGGGCCGACGCCCGTCAACGTGCCGAGGCGCAGGCCGAGATGCTGCACGGCGACCGTGTCAGCATGGTCACCTTCCATCCCTCCTACGGCTACGAGGACTTCGTCGAGGGCTTCAAGCCGGACCTGAGCGCCACCGGCCCGGGGCTCACACTCGCGCTCACAGACGGCCTTTTCCACACCGTGTGCAGCCGGGCCGCCGCCCACCCCGACCAGACGTTCCTGCTGGTCGTCGACGAGATCAACCGCGGTGACCTGCCTCGGATCTTCGGCGAGTTGATCACGCTCCTCGAACTCGACAAACGGAACCTGCCGGTGGCCCTGCCCGTCAGCAAGCGCCGCTTCTCCGTACCGCCGAACGTCGGGGTCATCGGCACGATGAACACCGCCGACCGAAGCATCAGCCATCTGGACGCCGCGGTCCGACGCCGCTTCGCGTTCCTGCCCGTGGGCCCGGACCCGGACGCCATCTCCGGGACCGTCGGCCCCCTGGACCTGGCCGCGTTCTTCGAGTCCCTCAACACCCGCATCGCCCGCTACCTCGACGCCGACCACCAGATCGGACACGCCTACCTGCTGAGGGACGGTGAGCCGATCGCCACCGAGGAGGATCTCGCCGCGGCCTTCCACCACGAGGTGATCCCGCTCCTGGAGGACTACTGCGTCGGCCGGGCGGACCTGTTGCACCGTATCCTCGGCGGCCTGGTCGATGCCGAGACCGGGCGTCCGCTCCTCATGCCCCCGCAGGACCTGGCGGACGCGCTGGCGACCGAGTTCACCAGCGGCGTTTCCGGCCCGGATGCCTGACCGCATACCGGTCCAGCTCGGCGAGTACGAGGCCGCCCCGCTGGAGCCCGATCAGCTCACTCCCCGGGACGTCGACCGCCTGCACGCCCTCCAGACACGGGGCTGCCTCACCCTGACCAGGGAGCGCACCGGGTGGCGGCTCAAGGCCGACGCGACCGTAGGAGTCCTGGTCCTGGACCGTGTCCGCGTGGTCGTCACACCCAAGTTCGCCATTCCGGAAGAGCAGCTCATGAGCTGGCTCGCCTACGCCCTCGGCACACCCGTCCCGGCGACGGTCAGGAAGTGGGCCACCGGCCCCGACGGTTACGCCGACCTGGTCGCCGCCGCCCTGCTCGAACAGTGCGAGCGGCTGCTGCGAGAGGGGCTCCGCCGGGACTACGTACGCCACCGGAGCGTCGAACCAGTGCTCCGGGGACGCCTGGACATCGCCGCCCAGGCCACCCGCCGCTACGGACAACTGGACCAGCTGCACGTCCGCACCTTCGACCGGGAGGCGGACATCTGGGACAACCGTGTTCTGGGGAGCGCACTGAAGGCAGCGCTCGGCCTGACCGCCAGTCCCGACCTTGCGCGCGCCCTGCACGGCGCCGCCGGCGCCTTTCCGCAGGCCCCGACCCCGGCCGCGGCGCTCCGCGCCCTGGACCGCACCCAGTACACACGCCTGAACGCCCGCTACCGTCCCGCCCACACCTGGGCCCGCCTGCTGCTGCGCGGTGGCGGCGTGACCGACCTGCTCACCGACCACGGCACCACGGCGGACGGTCTCCTGCTCGCCATGCCCGCGCTCTGGGAAGCCGTCGTCCGCCGTCTCGGCACCGAGGCCGTCGGCCCGCACGGCGGCCGTGCCGTACCCGGCGGAAGCGGCGTCGGCATCACGGTCCACGGAGACCGGGGGAACGCCTCGACCTTCCGCCCCGATCTCCTACTCGGCCTTCCAGCACTTCCAGGTCAGGACACGGCGCATCGCACACTGCTGCCCGTGGACGCCAAGTACAAGCGCTACGACCGCCACGGCGTGAGCGCGGCCGACGTCCACCAGCTCCTCACCTACGGCAGCGGCTACGCGTCCGCCGATGCCCCTACGGCCGTCATCGTCCATCCCCAGACGGGCCGTCACGCCCAGCGAACCCTCCATGTGCGTGGCCCCAACGGCTTGTTGGGCACGATCGCCATCCTCGGTGTCGACACCCGCACCACGCCCGAGCAGGCGACGGCCTGGATCGGCTCAGTACTGCGCTGACCACCACACGCCGGCCCTGCTGCATGTGCAGGGAGGCAGCGTTCAGCCCCTGCCAGTCGGAGCCCGAGGTAAGCATCCAGCCGAGTGAGCCGCATCCCCGTGGACTGGCGCCGCCTGGCCTCCGAGACCAGCTGCGCCCACTCGTCGCCGAACGCCATCGTCTCCCCCATTCCGACTAACGACTCCTGGGCAACGTCAGCAACAGCGCCGAACGCGCACGGAGTTGCCGGTGCGGCTCCCCTCACCGAGGTGAAACGCCGCGAGTCCCGACGTGATGGACCTCCCTTCCCGCGCAGCACGCAGACCCAAGTGCTCACACGTTCGAGATACGTACACAGATTCGAACCTTTGGAGCCGCGTGAATATGTTGACACTGCTAACGCAATCTTGCCATGCTCATTCACGGCAACATGACACCCATCAGTCCGCGCCGCACTCCCACGTCGCGCCCGGCACCAAGGAACCGAACATGAGTCACCAGCCTCCCGAGCCTGCTCCCGCGACCTCCGGCTCCCTTCGCGAGCTCCTCCTCAGCCGCCTCGCCGATCCCGGCCTGACCCCGGCAGCGCGGGAGCTGCTGATCGAACTGCTCCCGGAGGAGGAGGTCGGGAACAGCGGCGGGCGGGCCGGTCCCGTCCAGCTCCGGTCCATCACCGCGGCCGGCTGGCGCGGTATCGGTCCGCGGGCCACGCTCGAACTGCCGCCCGGGCCGGGCCTGGTGGTCGTCGCAGGGGCGAACGGGTCCGGCAAGTCGAGCTTCGCCGAGGCTGCCGAGACCGCGATCACGGGACGCAACTCCCGCTGGGAGGGGCGGCGGGCCGGTGACTGGCAGAAGGGCTGGCGCAACCTCCACAGTCCCGACGTCGTCCCCGAGGTCTGCGTCGAACTGTCCGTGGGTGAGGGGGCCGAGGCCGTCACCGTGAAGCGGACCTGGCACGGGGGCAAGGTCGACGAGGCGCGGACGCGGGTCGAGAGGCAGGACGGCTCGGAGCGGAAGCTGGAGGAGGTCGTCGACGCCGGGGCGCTGGAGTTGGCCAGGCCGTTCCTGCCATACAGCGAACTCGGGTCCATGATCAACGGCACGCTCGGCAACCTGCACGACGCCTTCTTTAGGCTTCTCGGGCTCGAACTGCTCGCCGAGTTCGACACCCGGGTCAAGGACGCCGTGAGCGAGTACGACAAGGCGGACAAGGCGGGGAAGACCCTCACCGCGAAGCTCCTCGGCGACCTCTCCCACATCGACGGCCCCAAGGCCCGTGAGGCCGTCTCGGCACTGTCCGGGACCACGCCCGACCTCGTGCGGGTGCGGGCGCTGCTGGAGAGCCGTTCCCCGGCGGCCGAGGCTGAACTCTCCAGGCTGCGGCGGTACGCGAGCCTCACCGGGCCGGACCTGCGGGAGGTCGGTGGAGCCGTTGCGCGGCTGCGGGAGGCCGCCGACGACGCCGAGGAAGCCCGGTACGGCAGCGCCGAGGACGCCCGCCGTCTGGCCCGGCTGCTGGAGGCGGCACTGGACCACCGCCACCGCTCCGGAAGCACCGACTGTCCGGTCTGCGGCAGTGAGAACCGGCTCGACCGGACATGGGCGGAACAGGCACGGGCCGATGTGGAGCGGCTCCAGACGGAGGCGGTCGCCGCCGAAGCCGCCCGGAAGGCCGCGGCGACCACCCTGCGGGCGGTCCACGACCTCGTACAGCCGGTTCCGGTGTGGCTGCGCGACGAGGACGATCCGCTCGTGTCGGTCTGGCGGGACTGGACGCTGTGCCGCGACATCACCCATCCGCGGGAGCTGGCGGACCGCGCCGAGCGCGCGGCGGCGGCCCTGGACGACGCGTGCCGACAGGTCCGGAACGACCACACCAGGCGGCTCTCCGACCACGACGAGGCGTGGCAGCCCGTGGCCGTGCGGCTCGCCGAGTGGGTGGGCGTGGAGGAGGCTGCCCAGGCGGCCCGCGTCCGCCTCCCGCACGCGCGGAAGGCCCGTGCCTGGCTGCGGCCGATCATCGACGAGCTGCGCAACGAACGGCTGCGGCCCTTCGCCCTGCGGTCCCAGGAGGTGTGGCAGCGGCTGTGCGAGCACAGCAGCGTGAGCCTCGGATCCGTCACCCTCGCGGGAACTCCCGGGCGCGGCAGGGTTGTTCTCGACGTCTCCGTGGACGACATGACGGCCCCTGCGTACAGCGTGATGAGTCAGGGGGAGCTGCACTCCCTCGCGCTCTCTCTGTTCCTGCCGCGCGCGACGCACGCGGACAGCCCGTTCGGGTTCCTCGTCATCGACGACCCGGTGCAGTCGATGGATCCCGAGAAGGTCGAGGGGCTGGCCCGGGTCCTCGACGCCTGTGCCCGGGACCGGCAGGTGATCGTGTTCACCCACGACACCCGTCTCGCGCAGGCCGTCGACCACCTCGGCATCCGGGCGACCGTCCTGCACGTCACGCGCGGGACCGACTCCGTGGTCGGCGTCGAGACCGCGAGCGACCCCGTGGAGCAGGCGCTGACGGAGGCCCGTGCCGTTTCCCTGGACCCGGGTGTACCGCAGGACGTGGCCGATCACGTGCTGCCCGCGATGTGCCGCAGGGCCGTGGAGGCGGCCTGCCTGGAGACCGCACGTCGCAGGCTGCGCGACGAGCACGGGCTCGGCATCCGCGAGGTGGAGGAGCGGATCGGCTCGCTGGACCGCACTAAGACGTACGTGGCCCTCGCCCTGCTGGGCGACGAGCGGCAGCAGGCCCGTGAGGCCGTCGAGCGGATCTGCCCCGGCGGCTGGGCGCTGATCACGGTGTTCAACTCCGGCTCGCACACGCCCCTGCCGACCGTCGACAGCCGGAAAGATCTCGTGCGCCGCACGAAGGCGCTCGTGGCGGCCGTTCGGCGGGGCGCCGGAGCCCGGGGCGCCGGAGGTGCCCGGTGACCGTGTCCCCGGAGACCCTCGTGACCGCCGCGGGCCGTCTGCTGTCCCCCGGCCCCGGGACGGCCGACGCGTCGGCGCCCAGCGCGCTGACGCCCGGTCTGCGCGCCCGCGCCGCCGCCGTCCTGCTCCGCATGGCCCTCGACCAGGCCCTGGACGCCTACTGGCTGGGCGTCACCCCGTCGATGACGCGGGTCGGCAAGCACCGCATGCTCTGCCTGGAGTGGTACGCGGGCCACGACACCGCCCGCAGGTGCCGTACGACCTGGTCGGCGCTGAGCGCGGCCTGCCACTACCGCACCGGTGAGCTGCCGCCCTCCCCCGCCGAGATCCACACCCGTCTGCTGGAGGTCACCAGCCTTCTGTCGGCCCTGCGGCCCGGAACCGGCACGACCCCGCTCAGCTCGACGGCAGGCTCCTGACCGGGCACATCGCCCACCGGTTGCACGACCAGGGCCTTCGCATCCCGGCTGGACCGGAGGAGGGGTCGGCTCAGCGCTCTGAACTCGCGCGCGACGGCGGCCCTGGCGCCGTGAGGCGATCCGCGCGCACAGTACCCGCGTCCTCTTGGGGGACCGGTCTGTCGGTGGTCGCGCCTATCGTTCTCATCAGACGGTGTCGAGTGGGGAGTGATGTCCGTGGCCGAGTCCGCGACGTATCCGGAGTTTCAGCTGCGTCTACCCAATGGCGACGGCATCGGCCGGGCACGCGGTGCGCTGCTGGACGAGACGGGAACGAACGGAAGCCGGAGGTTCCTGATCCGGGCCGGCTCTCCGGCCCGGGATCATGTGATGCCGTCACTCGCCACCCACTTCAAGGCCCCGTTCAAGCACCGGGAGGACCTGAGGGCCCGGGGTGTACTCGTGCCCTCGACCCGGTGGCCCGGCTGGTTGGAGCTGACCGAGGACGTGGTCGTCGGTTCGCCGTCGTTCGCCGCCGTCCTCCTGGTCGGCGCCCCGCGCAACGGGTGGAAGGAATGGCGGACGGAGGACGGCGCGCCGTTGTCCGACTTCATGGCGGCGGTGTGGCACGGCCCGAACCGTCCCTGGCTGGTACGCGGGTCGAACGTGACCGGACTGGACCTGGTCCAGAGGATGTGGCTCCCTGAAGGCCGCGTCACGCTGGCCGCCTCCCGCCTTCGGCAGGGAGTCGGGCAAGGCGTCAGCAAGGACGAGCTGCGGACCCTGGTCCAGGAGGACTACGAGTCCACCGCCACCTACAGCCAGAAGCAGCAGCTCGTCGAGGACCTGCACGCCTTCCTCTCCCGCATGAAACCCGGAGACACCGTGTGCACCATCTCCGGCGGCCGGCTGTACGCGGGGGAGATCGCGGGCGAGGCGGAACAGATCGCGTCGGACGACGGACGAACCAACCTGCGGCGACCGGTCGAGTGGGAGACGACCGGGTACCCGTACGACAACCTGCCGGAAGAGCTTCAGCAGAAGCTGTCCGTCCAGCACGATGTCGTCGACCTCACCTCCGTACAGGCACATATCGAAGGACTGGGCCGGTCCGACCAGGAGCTGGTCGAGGAGGCGGAAGCCATAGAGCGGGACCCCAGCGTGGAGATTCCCGCGCTCACCGCCCGCCGCGAGCTGGAGCTGCCCGAGCCGACGGACGAACTGACCGACGAACTCCTCGTGCACGACACCGAGTGGCTGCGCGAGGTGCGAGACCTGCTGTGGGACGAGCGGCAGTTGGTGCTGTACGGGCCGCCGGGCACCGGCAAGACGTACCTGGCGCTGAAGCTCGCCGAGTTCCTCGGCAGCGGGCCCGAGCAGGTCAAGCTCGTGCAGTTCCACCCGTCGTACGCCTACGAGGACTTCTTCGAGGGCTTCCGGCCCCAGGAGGACCCGCAGACCAGAGAGGTCGCCTTCCGGCTCACCGCGGGCCCGCTGCGCGAACTCGCCGACCTCGCCTCCCGTGAGGGCAACCGGCACATCCCGCACTTCCTGATCATCGACGAGATCAACCGGGCCAACCTGGCGAAGGTCTTCGGCGAGCTGTACTTCCTGCTGGAGTACCGCAACAAGTCGGTACGGCTGACGTACTCCGGCGACGACTTCGCACTGCCGCCGAACCTGTTCGTGATCGGGACGATGAACACCGCCGACCGCTCGATCGCCCTCGTGGACGCGGCGATGCGTCGCCGGTTCGCGTTTGTGGAGCTGTCGCCGCGTACAGAGCCCACGAGCGGTCTGCTGCGCCGCTGGCTGGCCAAGGAGGGCAAGGACACCGAGCCGGCCGACCTGCTCGACGCACTCAACTCCCGTATCGGCGAAGCCGACTTCCGCATAGGGCCGTCGTACCTGATGAAGAAGGGCGTCTACCGGGAGGGCGGCCTGGAGCGGACCTGGCGGACGAAGATCCTTCCACTGCTGGAGGAGCACCACTACGGGGAGGGTATGGACATCGAGAAGCGGTACGGGCTGACCGCGCTGCGGGAGTCACTCGGGTGAGGTCGGCCGCGGAAACCGTGAACCCTGTCGAGCCCGTGGCGCCGGTAGAGCTGGTGGAGCACGCGCCGGCCGTCCGCCGCGCCCTTCCCGAGCCCGTCGGCCGCGCGCTCGCGGCCGCCGACATCGTGGAGGCGACCCCCGACCCGTACGCACCGGGGCACTGGTCACTGCGGGCGGGCAGCAAGGTAGGGGCGGTGGCCGTGACGGTACCGGGCGGCGGCGAGCCGGTCACCGTGCGTGTCACACCCAAGGTGCCCATCGGCCGCCTCTTCTTCCTGCTCGGCTACAGCCTTGATCCCAAGGGGAGTTGGCGGGACGGGGAGGTCGAGGTCGCCGAGCACCGTGATCTGGTGCCCGCGCTCGCCCACGCGGTGGAGCGGCAGGTGGACCGGGCGCTGCGGCAAGGGCTGCTGCAGGGGTACAAGGCGACGGAGGAGAGCGCTCTCGTCGTACGCGGACGGCTCCGGGAAGCCGAGCAGATACGGCGTCGCTTCGGGGCGGCACTTCCGGTGGAGGTGGCGTACGACGAGTTCACCACCGACATCGCGGAGAACCGCATCCTGCGTACGGCCGTCGAGCGTCTCCTCCGGCTGTCCGGTGTACCGCGCGACGTGCGCCGCAGGCTGTCGCACCAGCGCGCCCGCCTGGCCAACGTGACCGCGATCGTGCGCGGGCAGCCGATCCCCGACTGGCTCCCCACCCGCCTCAACGCCCGGTACCACCACGCCCTGCGCCTCGCCCGCGCGGTCCTGGACGGCACCTCCGCCGAGCACACGCCCGGTGGGCTGCGCATCGACGGCTTCCTGTTCGACATGAACAAGCTCTTCGAGGACTTCGTGACGGTGGCCCTGCGGGAGGCCTTCCGAACCACCGGCTCGGGTCACACCGCCCGGTTCCAGGACCCGCACCACCTCGACAAGGCCGCCGCGATCCGGATGAAGCCGGACTTCGTGCTGTACGGGCCGGACGGCGGAACCCCGTGCGCCGTCGTCGACGCCAAGTACAAGGCGGAGAAGCGGAGTGGCTACCCGGACGCCGACCTGTACCAGATGCTGGCGTACTGCACGGCTCTCGGCCTGCGCGAAGGACACCTGCTGTACGCGAAGGGCAACGCCGCGCACGCCGCCCATGAAGTGCGCCACGCGGGCATCCTCATCCACCAGCACGCCCTCGACCTGGACCAGGAACCGGCAGGGCTCCTCACGGACATCGAAAGGATCGCCCTCCGGCTGGTGAACACACCGCGCGTATGATCGACTGCGGAGTGTCCGTCCAGGGTGGGGAGTTCACCTCGTGCCGCAGCTCGCGTTCGCCAACAGCTTCTGGGAGAGCTACGACGTCCTGGAGAAGCCCGTCAGGGCCGGCGTGCGCAAGGCGATGCAGAAGTTCCAGCAGCTCACCGTGCCCGAACTGCATGCGGACAAGGGGCTGCACCTGGAGTCCGTGGAGAACGCCCGCGACCCGCGCATGCGGACGATCCGCATCAACGACTTCTGGCGGGGCGTGGTCCTCGCACCGAACGACGGCAGCGATGTGTTCCTGCTCGTCAACGTCGTCCGCCACGACGACGCGTACACGTGGGCGGCCAAGCGGCTGTACACGACGAACTCCGCGACACGGGCGCTCGAAGTCCGCAACGTCGTGGCCATCGAGCAGCTGACCCCGGCCCTGGAGAAGGCGGCGGTCGCCGCACCCTCGCTGCTGTTCGCGAAGTACTCCGACACCGTGCTGCGTGAACTCGGCATCGACGACCAGGTCCTGAGGGCCGTGCGGACCATCGTCGACAAGCCGCAACTGGAGGCGTTCGGCACACTGCTGCCCGAGGACCAGTTCGAGGTGCTCCAGTACCTCGCGGAGGGGTTCAGCGCGGAGGACGTGTACCGGGACGTGGTCGCCGTGCGGCGGCCGGTCGACGCGGGCCCCGACCCGGACGAGAGCCTGGCCATCGTCATCGCCAACACGTCGAGCCGGATCAGGCTCGTCACCGGCCCGGAGGAACTCGCCGACATCCTGGAGAAGCCGTTCGCGGCCTGGCGGGTCTTCCTGCACCCCTCGCAGCGCCGGGTCGCCTATCGGGTGTCGTACGGCGGGCCGGTCCAGGTCACGGGCGGCCCGGGCACCGGCAAGACGGTCGCGGCCCTGCACCGGGTCAAGCACCTTCTCACCCGCTCTCCCGGCACTCGCCTCCTGCTGACCACGTACACGAACGCGCTGGCCTCCTCCCTGCGCGAGAACCTGTCCCTGCTCCTCGACGGCGACGAGTCGCTGCTCGGCCGAGTGGACGTGACCACGGTCAACGCCTACGCGCACGGCGTCGTGACCCGCCTCGACGGCAGATCCCCCTCCCCCATCGGTGACCGAGAGGAACGGCAGTTGTGGGAGCGCGTCGTCAAGAAGCTCGGACTGCCATGGACGGAGCAGTTCCTGGCTCAGGAGTACCGGCACGTCGTACTCGCCCAGGATCTGCGCACCCTGGACGCGTACAGGGCCGCCGTACGACGCGGTCGTGGCAGCGCGCTGTCGGCGGCCCGACGCGAACAGCTGTGGCCCGCCGTCGAGTTGTTCGAGGAGCTGCTGCGTGTCCAGAAGGCCACCACGTATCTGAAGGTGTGTGCCCGTGCGGCCGATCTGCTCGCCGACTCGGCTCCCACGCACGACCACGTCGTGGTCGACGAGGCTCAGGACCTGCACCCCACCCAGTGGCGTGTCCTGCGTGGTGCGGTGGCGTCCGGCAGTGACGACCTGTTCATCACGGGCGACCCGCACCAACGGATCTACGACTCGAAGGTCTCGCTCGGTTCGCTGGGCATCTCGGTGACAGGACGCACCCATCGCCTGCGCATCAACTACCGCAGCACGGAGGAGATCCTCGCCTGGTCGACCGGCATCCTCAGCCCGGTGAACGTCGACGATCTGGGCGGCGCGGGCAGCGACAGCCTCGCCGGCTACCGCTCGCTGCTGCACGGCCGAAGGCCGCACGTGGACGGCTACGGATCCGAACAGGCAGAGGTCGCCGCGCTCGTCGGGAGGATCGAGGAATGGATCGCCCAGGGCATCCGGCCCTCGGAGATCGGGGTGTGCGCCCGCTTCAATGTGCTGCTCGACAAGGTCCACGACAAGCTGGCCGCGGCCGAGGTGCCCGTGGTCCGGGTCAGGGACAACCCGGGTCCGGGTGTGGACGGGGTACGGCTCGCCACCATGCACGCCATGAAGGGCCTGGAGTTCCGCTGTGTCGCCGTACTCGGGGCATCGGCGAGCGCGGTTCCGTTCGCGCGCGAGGTGACGCCCGCCTCCGTGGACGCGTTGCAGCACGACTCCGATCTGCTGCGGGAGCGGTGCCTGCTGTTCGTGGCGTGCACGCGAGCCCGCGAGGCGCTGTCGGTGTCATGGAGCGGGATCGCCAGTCCGTTCGTACCTCAGCCGAACTGACGTGACGCGCATGGCAGTGGTGGATCGTCAGTCCTCCGGTTTCAGCGCCCCGTTACCCAGCCCGTCCCGAGCCAGCAGCGCCGCTTCCCGGCTCAGTTCAGCCACCCTTCGGGCGCGTTCCTCGAATTCCTGGAGCACTCGGAAGGCCGCCCCGAACCGGCGTTGCTCGGCGATGTCCATCTGGGGAATGCGCGCCCCCTTCCCGTCGAGGCGAAAGGTGCCGCTGGCGCTCGTGGAGCGCCGGGTGTTCGCGGCGCTGCGCAGGAAGCCCTGGAGGTAGTCCGTGTCGAGCTGGTCGCTGACCGAGACCGGCTCGGGGTCGCCGTACTCGATGAGCCCGGCTCGGGCGAGGTCGGCGACACTGACGGAGGGCCCGTCGACCGCACCCGGTCCGTCGCCCGCGGTGAGTACCGGCAGCAGTTCGGCCAGCAGTCTCACTTGCTCCGTCAACTCCTGCCGCAGAGCGACGTATTCCGCCGCGTAGTCACGATGGGACTCCGCCACATGGCGGCCGGGTGTGAGGTCCACCGTGTCGTCGAGCAGGTCGATCAAGGGGACGTCCGCCACCTGGCCGGAGGCCGGCTCCAGGGACGCGTCGGGTTCTGTCGCGGTCAGGTCTACCATGCGGACACTGGTCACGGCGTCACCGAGCGTGCGTGGCCGGCGCAGGTGCCACAGGTGCACGGGGAGGGCGTGCGAGGACGCGGTGCCGGGCGGGAGGGCGGTGACCTGGGTGAGGATGCCGCGCCGCACGAGTTCGGCCCGGATACGGCGGCCGGCCTTGCGGTAGGCGACCGAGGCGGGCATGACCATGAGGACTCGGCCGCCAGGGGCGGTGTGGGCGTACGCATGCTGGAGCCAGGCGAGTTCGCCTTCGGCACGCGACGGAGTGCCGAACTCCCACCGCGAGTCGAGGAGCAGCTCCTCGCGCCCCCAGTCGGTGTCACCGACCGGCGGATCGCAGACGACGAGGTCGGCCTTGACGTCCGCCCAGAGGTCGTCACGCAGGGAATCACCGATCCCGATGTCGACGCCCTCGCGACCGGTGAGATCCGCGCGGAGCTGCGCGAAGCGCGCGCTGCGGATGTCGGACTCCTGCCCGTACCGCAGGGGCCCTCGCTCCGGCCCCACGGCCAGCAGCAGCGTGCCGATGCCGCAGGCCGGGTCGAAAAGGGTCGCGTCACCCGCCACCTCACCGGCGAAGCGACGCACCGCACGGACCACGCGGGGGGAGGTGACCTGGTCCGAACCGGCCCGGCGCACGGAGTCGGTGAAGCGCTCCGCGAGAGCGTCCACCACCTCGGCCGTGGAACCACTGCCGATCAGGTCTCGAGCAAGCCGGACGGCGTCCTCCGGCAGATCCTTCGGGCGCGCTTCCCCGGCGATCAGCCGTGCGACATCGACGAGCCCGCCGATCATCTCCTCGCCGTAAGCCCCGCGCAGCAGCTGCCACAGCCGGACCTCGATCGAGACGTCCTGCACCTTGCGCTGCTTGTCCAGCCACGCCTGCACCTCGGTCAGGTCGAAGAGCGGGCTGTTCACCCCGCCACCGGCGGGCGCGGGAAAGTCGCTGTACCGCCGTCTCCAATTGGAGACGGCGGCGCGAGTGACGCCTGCGAGCCGGGCGATCTCGGCGCCGGTGACCAACGCATTCGTCGATGCCGGGGAGGTATCTGCCATACCCGCCACCGTACACAGCGATCTCGACGGCCATCAACGACCAAGTTCGTTGACGCCGTCAACAAATCCCCCCAAGGGCAGGGCATACTCGCTGTGAATACGTACTCACTCCTCGAACAGCCCCGGACGCCTCTCCCCGCCCTCTCCCTCTGCGCTGGTGGCACGCTCGCGCCGGGAACCGCTGCGCGGCAGTTCATCAAGGAGGCGGGTGACGTCGACACGGCATCCGCGCTCCTGACCTTCGACGACGGCACCCATAGGCGTCATCCCTCCGGCGTCCCGCACACCTTCTTCACGGACCGCTTCGCCGGTGCCTACCGCGCCGAACTCACCGCGTTCACCGAGGTCGTCGCCGGCACCCGTACCTCGCCCTGCACGGTCGCGGACGCCCTGGAGGCCGGCTGGATCGCCGAGGCGGCGACCCTGTCCGTGGCCGAGCGCCGCCCGGTACGGCTGGAGGAGGTACGCAAGGAGGCCTGAACAGCACCGGGGCGCCCGGCACGCCCCCCACCCGGCCCCGGGCATCCCCGGCGTCCGCACCGCCACCGCCCCGGCACCCCACCGCCCCCGCCTCCCGGCGACCCCGACCGCACCGGTCGGAGCGCCGGAGTGCGGGGGCGGATCTACGCTGGAAGGCGGCCGCTGGAAAGCAGCCGCTGGAATCCAGCCCTGGCGGGACGGCTGTCCGGACGGAGGCGTGTTGCGTGGAAATGGCCGACCAGCAGGATGCCCCCACTGCCGCCGTGGTGGTCGACGCGGACGGCGTGGTGAGCGGCTGGAGCGAGGGAGCCACACTGCTGCTGGGCTGGACGGCGGCGGACACCGTCGGGCAACCGGTGGCCGAGCTGCTGGCCGATCCCGTACCGCCCGGCTTCCCGGAGGACCATGGCGTCGGCCCCGACCCCACGGGGTTCGTCCCCCTCCGCCACCGGGACGGTTCCACGCTGGACGCCGTGGTGGCGGTCCACCCCCTGCACGGCACCGACAGCCGGGCGCTGGGCCACGTCCTGACCGTGCAACGCTGGGGGCGCCGCCCGGTGATCGCCGACCGGGCCTTCGAGCAGTGTCCCTTCGCGCTGGGTGTGTACGACCCTGAGCTGCGGTTCCTGTGGATCAACGCCTCCTCCGGCCGGGTGATCGCGCACACCGAGGAGCAGGTGCTCGGCAAGAAGTACCGCGAGGTGCTTCCGGAGTTCGACCGCTCGCTGTTCCCCGAACGGGACGACAAGCCCTACACCGACGCGCTCGCCGAAGTGGCGAGGACGGGCGAGGCCACGCGTCTCATCACCGTCTTCCGCCCGCGCGGCAGTGACTACGCCAATGCCTGGGCCACCAGCATCTGGCCCGTCCGGGACGCCGAGGGCAAGGTCCGCGCGGTCGCCAACTGGGGATTCGACATGAGCGCCGAGTACTGGGCCCGGCAGCGCCTGCTTCTCCTCAACGAGGCCAGCGGCGGAATCGGCCGGACACTCGACGTGATCGGCACGGCCGAGGAGCTGGCCAGGACCCCCGTACCGGGATTCGTCGACCTCGTCACCGTGGACCTCTTCGACGAGGTGCTGCGCGGGGACGAGCCGCCCTCGCCACCCGCGTTCAGCCCCCGCGATGCCCTCACGCTCAGCCGCGCCGCCCGGCACAGCGCGAGGGACGACGACTCCTCCCTCACCGAGCCCCCCAAGCCGGTCAGCCACGCCGCCGGTTCCGTGGCCGCCCGCTGTATGGCCACCGGCAGGTCCACGGTCGAGCTGACCGCGGAGTCCGGGCAGGGCGGCGAATGGGCGTTCGGGCCGGGGCTCGCCGCCGACCCGGCCCACTGGCCGCCGGGAAACCCGGTGGTCGACGAGTCGCTCGCCGAGGACGGACTGACCGGCCGGATCACCGTGCCGCTGCGGGCGCGCGGCGCGCTGCTCGGTGTCGTCGTGTTCTCCCGCCTGGACCGGCCCGAGGCCTTCACCGCCGACGATCTGATCCTCGCCGAGGAGCTGACCGCGAAGGCTGCCGTCGCCATCGACAACGCCCGCCGGTACTCACGCGAGCGCACGACCGCGCTGACCCTGCAGCGCAGTCTGCTGCCGCAGCGGCTGCCGAGCCAGGAGGCGGTCGAGGTGGCCTCCCGCTATCTGCCCGCCGGGACCGGCTCGGAGGTGGGCGGTGACTGGTTCGACGTCATTCCGCTGTCCGGCGCCCGTGTCGCCCTGGTCGTCGGTGATGTCGTGGGGCACGGCCTGCACGCATCGGCCAGCATGGGGCGGCTGCGCACGGCGGTGCGCACCCTCGCCGACGTGGACCTGCCGCCGGACGAGCTGCTCACCCATCTGGACGATCTGGTCCTGCACCTCGCCGGCGACCACCATCCCGGCGGGCACTTCCAGCCGACCGGCGAGTCCGGGGCCACCTGCCTGTACGCCGTCTACGACCCGGTCTCGCGCCGTTTCACGGTGGCGAGCGCCGGCCATCCGCTGCCGCTGGTCGTCTTCCCGGACGGCACCAGCATGCCCGTGCCCGCGCAGCCGGGGCCGCCGCTCGGCATCGGCGGGCTGCCCTTCGAGGCGACCGAGGTGGAGCTCCCCGAGGGCAGTCTGCTCGCCCTGTACACCGACGGCCTGGTGGAGAGCCGCGAACGCGACGTGGACCAGCGGATCGCCGAGCTGCTGAGGGTCCTGAAGCCTTCCGCGACGTCACTGGAGACCCTCTGCGACACGGTGATGGACGCCATGCTCCTGCCCGATCGCCGCACCGACGACGCGGCCCTGCTGCTCGCTCGCACGCACGCGCTGGACCCCCACCATGTCGCCGACTGGGACGTCGAGGCCGACTTCGCGCAGGTGCAGCAGGCCCGGCAGGCGGCCGTCGACCAGGTGGAGGCGTGGGGTCTGGCCGAGGCGGCGTTCATCACCGAACTGGTCGTCAGCGAGCTGGTCACCAACGCCATCAGGTACGGCGAGCCACCGATCCGGCTGCGGCTGATCCGTGACACCTCCCTGATCTGCGAGGTGTCCGACGGCAGCAACACCGCCCCCCATCTACGCCGGGCCCGCGCCTTCGACGAGGGCGGCCGGGGCCTGTTGCTCGTCGCCCAGCTCACGCAGGGGTGGGGCACCCGGCACACCACCGACGGAAAGACGATCTGGTGCGCCCAGACCCTCACCCCTCCGAAGCCTTGACGAGTCCGAGCCGCGATGACCACGATCGCCATGAGCACGAGCCGCGACGAGCACGAGTGCGACCGGTCCTCCGCCGGGCACCGCCTTCTCAGGCGCTGGAGCGGAGAACCAGGCGCGTGGGCAGGATCAGCGGGGTGGGGTCCTGCCCGTTGACGAGCGCGACGAGCATGCGCGCCATCTCCCGTCCGAGAGCCGTTATCGGCTGGTGGACGGTGGTGAGCGGCGGATCGGCGATCCGGGCCACGGCCAGGTCGTCGAACCCGACCACGGCGACATCCTCGGGAACCGGCCGCCCCGCCCCCCGCAAGGTGCGCAGCGCCCCCGCCCCCATGTTGTCGTTGGCGGCGAACACCGCGTCCACATCCGGGTGTTCCGCCAGCAGCGCGGCCATGACGGCGGCCCCGCCGGGCTCCGTGAAGTCACCCTCGTACGGCGGGAACGGTTCGCGCCCGGCGGCCAGCATCGCGTCCCGGTAGCCGCGGTACCGCGCGCGGCTCACCTCGGCGTCCAGCGGCCCGCAGATCGCGGCCACCCGGTTGCGCCCCAGGGAGAGCAGGTACTCGGTGGCCTCGCGCGCTCCGCCCGTGTTGTCGACGTCCACGTACCAGCGCGGGGCCGAACCGACGGGGCGGCCGCCGAACACCACCGGCATCTCCGCCTCCTCGGCTATCCGAGCCAGCGGATCGTTCTCGCGCAGCGCCATCAGCATGACGCCGTCGGCGCCCTTGCCGCGCAGCAGTTCCTCCACCCGTCTGCGGCCCCGGTCGGTCGCGGCCAGGCACAGCATCAGATGCAGGTCGCCCTCCTCCAGTGCGGCCGACGCCCCCACGATCACCTGGGCGAAGAAGGGATCCGCGAAGATCGACGGATCCTCTCCCGAGACGACCAGCGCGGCCGCTCCCGTCTGCCGCGTGGCCAGCGCGCGGGCCGTCGGATTGGGCACGTAGCCGAGCTGTCGGACGGCCCGCTCGACGGCCTCGCGCTTCCCCCGGCTGACGTGCGGCGCGTTGTTGAGGGCGCGGGAGGCCACGGAGCGGGAGACACCCGCGAGTTCTGCCACGGCGTCGAGCGTGGGCTGCCGACGCGGCGGATCGCCCGCCATCACCATATGGACCCCTCCCCCTGGCCGAACACGCCGAAAACTGGGAGCGCTTCCGGCCATAGGGACCGTAGAGCCTCGAACTCGCCCTGTACAGAGGGAGTTTCACGCCTCGACTCTTGACAGTTCTACCAGCCAGCCACACGATACCGACCACACCCCAGAGATTCTCAGTGCAACTGGGAGCGCTTCCAATGGGAGCGCTCCCACCTTCCAGGCACGTCGAACCACCGCACTTCCTCAGCGCGTCGCACGCTCTGGACGAGAGCGTGCGACGCCTCCCTGCCAGGAATTCCGAGGTGATGTCATGCGCCGCAGGCTCCGCGCCCTGATGGCAGCGCTCTGCTCGCTACCGCTCGCGTTCGCCGCCGCTCCGTCCGCCCATGCCGCCGACCCGACCAGCATGACCAGCGGGTTCTATGTGGACCCCGACAACAGCGCGAAGCGGTGGACCGCCGCCAACCCCGGTGACGGCCGGGCGTCCGCGATCAACGCCTCCATCGCGAACACCCCGATGGCCCGCTGGTTCGGCTCGTGGAGCGGCTCGATCGGCACGGCCACGAGTTCGTTCACGGGCGCCGCGGACAGCCGGGACAAGCTGCCCATCCTCGTCGCGTACAACGTCTACAACCGCGACTACTGCGGCGGGCACTCCGCGGGCGGCGCCTCCTCGCCGTCCGCCTACGCGAGCTGGATCTCCCAGTTCGCCGGTGGCATCGGCAACCGTCCGGCCCTGGTGATCCTGGAGCCGGACTCGCTCGGGGACTACGGCTGCATGAACCAGGCGCAGATAGCCGAGCGCCAGAGCATGCTCAGCGGCGCCGTCTCCCAGTTCAACCGCCAGGCCCCCAACACCTGGGTCTACATGGACGCCGGCAACCCCGCCTGGACGGACGCCGCGACCATGGCCAAGCGGCTGCACGAGGCGGGCCTGCGGCAGGCCCACGGCTTCTCGCTGAACATCTCCAACTACCTCACCACGGGCGAGAACACCGCCTACGGCAACGCGGTGAACAGCCAGCTGAGTGCCCGCTACGGCTACACCAAGCCGTTCGTCGTGGACACCAGCCGCAACGGCAACGGCTCCAACGGCCAGTGGTGCAACCCCTCGGGCCGCCGCATCGGCCCCGCCACCCAGATGGGCGGCGGCGCCGAGATGCTGCTGTGGATCAAGGTGCCGGGCGAGTCGGACGGCAACTGCGGCGTCGGCTCCGGCTCCTCGGCCGGTCAGTTCCTGCCCGAGGTCGCCTACAAGATGATCTACGGCTACTGACCACGGCCGCCGACCCGCCGCTCCAGGACTCCGTGGCCCGGTCCACTCGCCCCGCGACCGGGCCACGGGCTCGACGTCAGCCGGAAGGCCTCGCCGTCAGCCGGGTGAGGTCTCGACGTCAGCCGGAAGAGGTCTCCTCCAGCTTCTCGAAGAAGAACTCGTGCTTCAGGAAAGAGACGTCGTACTCGTGACCGGACCGGGGCGGCAGGAGCTGAGACGCCTGGAAGAGGCGCCACCCGTCGAGCAGCGCGTCGAGCCCCGTCGGGTAGGGCGGCTCGTCGCTGTCTCCCGCCGTCGGACGGGTCCGGCCGGTGCCGTCGTACCGGGACCAGCCCACGACCG
The DNA here is from genome assembly GCF_032598905.1 of Streptomyces sp. 11x1. Classification (NCBI taxonomy): domain Bacteria; kingdom Bacillati; phylum Actinomycetota; class Actinomycetes; order Kitasatosporales; family Streptomycetaceae; genus Streptomyces; species Streptomyces sp. 11x1. Next base: position 1,734,095 of record NZ_CP122458.1, read on the forward strand.
GCGAGTCGAGCGCCGAGGTCGACAGATACAGGACCAGGACCTGTTGCCTCATGCGTGGCTCCTCAGGGCGGGCCGGTTGCTGACGCGCGTGACCCAGTACTCGACGTCGAACGACTCGTCACCGGTCAGGGCCCGCCACAGCAGGACCCGGTTGTAGATCTCCAGTCGGCCGGTGGCCTGCTCGTACCACGGGAAGTGGGTGTCCAACTCCGCCGTGACGGCCGGGTCGTGCAGGTCGCCGGTGTCCCACAGGCGCACCTGCGGCACGGTCGGGTTGAGGCGCAGCTTGTACATGAAGCGGCGGCGCGCGGAGTCGTTGCGGCGGCCGCCGTGCCAGATGCCGTGGTGCACGAGGACGACCGTGCCGGCCGGGCAGGTCAGCCGGGTCTGCCCCCGCAGGTTCTGGACGCGGCCGATGTCCGTCTCGTTGATCCGGCGCAGATGGCTGCCGGGCACGCTGAGGGTGCCGCCCATCTCGGCGGTCACCTCGTGCGGGTAGTACATGAGCTGGAGGTCGAACGCGTCCGGCCGTACGTCGATGATCGCGTCCGCGTGCAGGTCCTGCGCGTGGCCCTCGTGGGGCTCGCGGACGTGCACGGCCTGGTGGTCGACGGTCGGTCCGGGTCCGACCAGACTCTCCACGGCACCGGCGACGACCGGCAGTTCGAGCAGCGCGTGGACGAAGGTGTCGGGCGGGAACGCCGCGCTCAGCGGGGTGCCGTACGGCACTCCCGGCAGGCCCTCGGCCAGCGCGGCGACGGCCCGTTCGTTGATGTCCGGCGGCACCACCCCGTCCAGGCGCAGGAATCCCTGCGCGACGAAGCGGGCCACCTGAACCGAGGTCAGGAGGTGCTTGCTGGTAGGCATACGACGAACCTACGGACCACCCCCCGCCCTGTAGTGGGCTGAAATCTTCCTGTGGTGGTCCATTTTCGCGACCGGCAACCGGCGCGGCCGGTGGGCGCCCCGAACGGGAGGCGCCCACCGCCGTGGACCACGCGGACTAGGCGGAGTACGCGGTGAGGTCCGCCTGTCGGTGTCCCTGGCGTCCCTCGTGCCCCTCGTGTCCCACGAACCCCACGAACCGCGACCATCCCGCCCGTCCGACCGCGAAGTGCGGCTGGGTCACGTCCTTGGAGTCACGTACGCACACGGCCTGTCCGGTGACGGCGACTTCGACGCAACTGTCACCCTGGCTGCCGCTGTAGCTTGACTTGAACCACGCCAGTTCCGTCGTGCTCATAGGTCCAGTTCCCCTCGGAGTCGCTCCAGCAGCGCCCGGGAATCCTTGGCATTCAGGGCCTGCGAGCGCAGTGTGTCATAGCGCTGGTGGAGCAGGCTCACCTCTTTCGAGTCGGAGATCAGACGGCCGTTCTGCTGTCCCTCGGAGTACGCGAGCCGCTGCCCCTGCGGCGTCTCCAACAACTGCACGGGCCCGTCGAGGCACGCGTGCAACCCGGCCTCCAACGGCACGATCTGGAGCGTCACATTGCGGGGCGTGCTCAGCTCCAGCACATGGTCGAGCATCCCCCGCATCCGCACGTCGTCGCCGAACCGCCGCCGGAACACATGCTCCTCGACGATGAAGCTGAACGGTGTCGTCGGCCGCTCGAACAGCATCCGCTGACACTCCATCCGGCGGTCCATGAAGCTGTCCAGCCGGTCGTCCGGGGTCACCGGGACGGTCCCCTCGAAGACCGCCCGCGCGTAGTCCCGTGACTGCAACAGGCCCGGCACCAGCCTGCATTCGTACGTGCACAGGCTCACCGCGACCCGCTCCAGCCGGGCCCACTGGCGGAACCAGGCCGCCAGGCCCACGTCCCCCCGCCCCCGCGTCACATACTGTGACGACTTGCGCAAGGCCCCGGTGTTGCCCAGCAGTTCGTCGGCCCGCCGCACGTAGTTCGCGTCCGGCATCCGACGTCCCTGCTCCACCGATTCCACCGTGTGCCGGGAGAAGCGGACGAGATCCGCGAACTCCGCCCGGCTGTAGCCCGCGTGCTCGCGCAGCGCCTGTGTCACGGCGCCCCATGTCCGCAGACTGTCCGAGGGATCGGGTTCGCGGTCCACCGCCGTCCCCTCGTCGGCCACTGCCTCGTCGTAGTCGTTGCTCATGCCGCCGCCCGTCATCCGCGGCCACCTCCGGTCTTCGTGCGCTGTGGCCCCCATGCCCCGACGCCACCCACAGTGACGGGAAGACGTGCGTACTGTCCACAGAACGTGCCCGTACGCTGACGCAGCGTACGGGCGCAGGTGACGCTCGCGCAGGTGGCCGCCCCCCGACGGTCACCGGCGCGAGTCCGTCAGGAGATGGGTGGCACGTCCTTGCAGTCGGGCACGCCCGCCAGCCAGGCCGGGCCCTTGATGTAGATGTTGGTGACCCAGGCCCGGTAGTCCGGCAGGTAGGACCAGACGTCGTTCTCGTAGCCCTCCGCCCGGACCAGCTCCGCGTGCTTCTGGCAGTACACGCGGATGGTGGTCGAGTACGGGAAGGCATAGACGCGGTCGGCCCCGAGGCTGGGCAGGGCCTTGGTCCAGACGCCGGTGCCCCACGTCTGGTGGATGTGGCCGGTGGGTTCGCCGGTGTTGACGCGGACGGCGCCGAAGTAGGTGCTGCCCAGCCGGACGTCACTCACCATCAGCTTGGTGCCGGACTGCCTGGCCTCGACCATCTTGCCCGCGCCGAGGTAGATGGCGATGTGCTGCATGTCCGTCGAGTCCTTGCCGTAGGCGAGGAGATCGCCGGGCAGCAGCGGGGCGAGGCCCTGGGCGGCGGTGAAGCGGGCGGCGGCGCGGTGTGTGTAGAACTGCTGGCTGGCGACGCCGTTGAGGATGTCCCTGCCACCGGTGGCCTGGGCGTACGCGTACCGGACCAGGCCGGAGCAGTCGAACCCGCGCCGCTCGGGGTCGTGTTCGCTGGCGGGGTCGGAGGGGTCGACCTGCCCGTAGGTGGCCCCGGGTGTGGCCCCGTGGCCACCGCCCCAGGTGTACCAGGTGCCCGCGGCGACCTCGGCGCAGGCGGCGGCGATCGCCCGCTCGGCGGCGGCGGAGGCGCCGGACGCGAGAGGTCGGCAGTCACCGGCGGCGGGGGCGGCGGGTGCCGCCGAGGCCGTGGACACCGGCGCCCAGAAGAGCAGCGCCATGAGGGCGATCAGTGTGCGGATGACATTGGTCCGGCTCACCATGCCGGAACCCCCGTTTCCTGTTGGTCTCTTCGGTCTCGTCGGTCTCGTCGGTCTCGAACGAACTCGTGATGGTCGGGCAGCAGCCTGGCCGACCACCACCCCGCTCGTCGAGATCCGGGTGTAGCCCCGTCCCACCGGGCAACGGGAAACACTTGGGAAACCCCTTCCGAGCAGGGCGATTGCCGAACGGTCCGCACAGTCGCCGCGTGTCGCTCAGTCACGCCCGCACGTCGGTGGGTCCGCCGGGACGGAAACCTGGGGCAGCAGTGCCGCGCGCTCCTCGGCGCCGATGTCGGCGCGCAACCGGCAGATGTCCGCCAGCCGGGAGCCGGGGTCGAGGTTCCACAGCCGTACGGTGCCGTCGGTGCTGCTGCTGGCCACGGTCCGCCCGTCGGGGGCGAAGTCCACGCCCCACACCGCGTTCGTATGACCGGTGAGCGTCGCCCACGGCCGCCGTCCGGCGACGTCCCACAGGCGTACCGTGCGGTCGTTGCCGCTGCTGACGAGGGTGCGGCCGTCCGGGCTGAAGTCCACCCCGCGCACCGATCCCGAGTGGCCGGTCAGCGCGGTCTCGAAGCTGCGGTGCCGGACGTCCCACAGGCGTACGGTCCCGTCGTTGCCGCTGCTGGCGAGGGTACGGCCGTCCGGGCTGAAGGCCACGCCCCGCACGGCGCCCGAGTGGCCGGTCAGCGCGGCGAGTTCGCGATGCGAGGCGACGTCCCACAGCCGTACGGTCAGGTCGTCGCCGGCACCGGCGAGGGTGCGGCCGTCGGGGCTGAACGCGACATCGTTGACGAAGTCCTTGTGGCCGCCGAGGACGGCGAGTCGCCGGCGCTCCGCCACGTCCCAGAGGCGCACCGTGTGGTCGGCGCCCGCCGACGCGAGGGTCCGGCCGTCGGGCGAGAAGGAAACGGAGAAGACCTGTCCGCTGTGTCCGGTCAGCTTCTTCAGCGCCTTGCGCTGCGCGACGTCCCACAGCCGGACCGTGCCGTCGGAGCCGGCCGACGCGAGGGTCCGCCCGTCGGGCGAGAAGGCCACCGAGAACACGGTCTCGGTGTGCCCCTCCAGCGCTGCCACGAGGGCGTGCGTCCGCGCGTCCCACAGCCGTACGGTGTGGTCGGCGTCGGCGGTGGCCAGCAGTTTCCCGTCGGGGCTGTAGGCGGTCTGCCAGACCTCCGTGAACGGGCGCGGCGTCAGGACGGCCCCGCTCAGGTCCCACAGCACGGCGGACTGGTCGAACCCGGCCGTGGCCAGCAGGGCGCCGTCGGAGGTGACGGCCACCCCGAGGACGTAGTCGGTGTGACCGGCGAGGACCAGGGTCTGCCGGCCGCTGCGCACGTCCCACAGCCGCGTCGTCCCGTCGCCGACCGCGCCGACGACCGTCTCCCCGTCCGGGGTGAAGGCGACGCCGTTGATGTCGTCGCTGCTGCCCGTGAACGTGTCGGTCAGCCGTCTGTCGTCGACGTCCCACAGCCGTACCGTCCGGTCGACGCCGGCGGAGGCCACCGTGCTCCCGTCGGGTGAGAAGGCGACGCCCAGCACTTCGTCGGCGTGCCCGTCGAGGGCGTCGACGGGCACGGCCCGGTCGGTGTCCCAGAGTCGTACGGCCCGGTCGCCGCCGGCGGAGGCGAGCGTCCGCCCGTCGGGGGCGTACGCCAGCGTGTTGATGTCGCCCTTGTGCCCGGGCAGGGTCGCGGTGAGCCGGGGGCTGGGCCCGATGTCCCACAACTGAACGGTCCCGTCGGCGGCGGCGACCGCGATTCCGCCGCCGCGCGGGTCGAAGGCGACCGCCCGCGCGCCCTTCGTGGCGTCGGAGAGCGCCGCCGTCCGCCGGTGCCCGCCGGTGCTCCACAGGGTCACGGGCCCGTCGGTGGATGTGATCGCGACCGTACGGCCGTCGGCGCCGAAGGCCACCGAGCGCACGCGCCCCGGCACCCGGAACCGGGCGAGGACGCGGTGGCCGTCGGCCGTGCTGCGCAGGACGACCGTGCCGTCGGAACTGGCCGTCGCGAGGCTGCGGTCGTCGGGCGCGAAGGCGACCGCGTTGACCGGGCCGCGGTGCCCGTCGATGCGGGCGGAGAAAGGCTGTGACTGGGTGCTGAGCAGGGCGCCGCGGGCCTCGGCGGTGGGGGCGGTCCGGTAGGCCTCCTCGGCGAGGAGCATCGACGCCTCCGGGCGGCCCCCGGCCAGGGACACGGAGCGCGCGGCGAGGGCCTGGGAACGGGCGACGCGTTCCTGGTCGAGGGCGCCCTCGCGCTGCTGGTAGGCGAGACCTCCGGCGGTGACGGCCAGGCCCAGCAGTACGGCGAGGGTGGCCAGCATGGACTGTCGCAGCCGTACCTGTCGTCTGGACTGTCTGCGGCGTCCGTCCTCTTCCGCCTGACTGGCCCTCAGGAACGCCTCCTCGTCGGGCCCGAGCCTGCTCCAGCCGTCCGACTCCTCGGCCCACGCCGTCACGGTGTCGAGACGGGTGCCCCGGTACAGGGCGGACGGGTCGCGCCGCTCGCGCTCCCATTCACCGGCCGCGTGCGAGAGCTGCTGGTGCAGCAGGAGGCCCGCCCGGTCGGCACGGATCCAGCCGCGGAGCCGGGGCCAGGCGTGCAGCAGCGCCTCATGGGTGATCTCGACGGTGTCGCTGTCCATGGTGATGAGCCGGGCCCGGACGAAGGCGTCGAGCGCGGCGGCGGCCCCGTCCGCGTCGCCGAGCCGCGCCATCAGGGCGTCCCGGCTCGTCCGGCGGCGGGTCGCTCCGGCCCCGTCCATGACGAGGACCAGCCGGGACAGGATGCGTCGGATCGTCTGCTGCTCGGCGGGATACAGCCGCGCGAACACGTTCTCCGCGGTGCGGGCGACCGCTCCCTGGATTCCGCCGGCCCGTTCGTACCCGTCGACGGTCAGCGCGGAGTCCCGCCGCCGCTGCCAGGTGGCGAGCAGCGCGTGGGAGACGAGGGGGAGCGCGCCGGAGGGTGTCTCGTCGGAGCCGACCGCGGAACCCCCGGGGCCCGTGTCCGGGTCGTCGCGCAGTCCCGCGTCCCGTAACAGCAACGGGACCAGGCCGGGTTCGAGGGTGAGGCCCGCGAGCTCCGCCGGGCGGGTGATGGACTCCCGTAGCTCCGCCACGGTCATCGGGGAGAGGACGAACAGTCCGTCGGTGAGGACGGGGGCGAGCTCGGGCAGGCCCAGACAGCTGCCGGTGAAGTCGGCGCGGACACCGAGCACCACGACGGCGGGCGGGTGCGGGCTCTCCGCCGGCCGGGAGGTGGCGAGGGCGCACAGCACACGGGCGAAGGAGCGGCGTTCGCCCTCGTCCGAGCAGAGCGTGAACAGTTCCTCGAACTGGTCGACGATCAGGACCGGTCGGGCCGGTGGGGGCCGTCGCTCCCCGGGGGCCCGTGGCGAGGTGTCCGCCCCGGCCCGTACGGCGCCGAGCAGGGCGTCCGGGTCGTCCCGTACCTCGTCGGCGGTGACCCCGAGGTCGCTGCCCAGCACCTTGGCGGTGCGTTCCAGGAGTTCTTCCAGGGGGCGCGCGGTGGGGGTGAGCTGGACCACCGGCCAGCGGTCGGCGCCCGGCATGGGGAGGTCGCCGCGCCTGAGCGCGGGGACGAGACCGGCGTTGAGCAGGGACGACTTGCCCGCGCCGGACGGGGCGGCGAGCAACAGCGGTCCGCTGCCCACCCGTTCGAAGACCCGTTCCACCAGTGCGGCGGTGGCCTGCTCGCGGCCGAAGAACCACTCCCCGTCCTCAGGGGTGAACGCCGACAGACCGCGGTAGGGGCAGGTCTCGGCGGGCTGGTGCGCGGCGGCGTCGGGTCCCGGGTCGCCGTCGTCGCGCGGCGGCGCCTGCCGCAACAGCCGCAGCAACTCCCCTTCGGCGCCCAGCACTTGGTCGCACAGCCGGGCGACGTCGACGGTCGGCCGCTTGGCGCCGGTCTCGATCTTGCTGAGGTAGCCCTTGCTGTAGTGGGTCCGGCGGGCGAGATCGGTGAGCGACATTCCGCGTTCCTGCCGGAGCCGCCGCAGTTGTGCCGGGAAGGACAGCGTGGTCGGCGCGTCCCGGTCCCGTCCGTGGTGAGGGTCTGTCTGCTGTCCGTGCAGCGGGTCCCCCAAGGTGTCCCCCAAGGCAGTGCAGTGCGGCCGTGAGACGGCGGAAACCCAGGTTACTGCCGGGTCGGCGGGGGCGGCCAAGTCTTTCACCCGGAGTGGCGAAAACGCCGACGTCCGGAACCGCGGGCAGCCGGTTCCGGACGTCGTCAGGCGGACGTTCTCCGTGGCACTACGGACGGAGGACGATCGAGTTGATGGGGGTGAGGTTGCGGTAGAAGGCGTGCCCCGCCGGAATGGTCTCGATGCAGTCGCCGCCGTTGTACTGCTTGCACAGGTCCGCGAGGGCGCCGCCGTACTGGTTGTTGTAGACCCAGTGGTACCCGACCTGGTTGCTCAGGTTGTGGGCCTTGTAGCTGTAGTACACGTTGGTCGGGTGCGGGTTGTCGCGCGGTTCGACGCCCTGGCCGTAGATGCAGACCGCGCCGTACGGGCAGCCGTCCCAGGTGTCGGCCGGCTTGGCCTCGGCCGAGCCGCTGAGCGCCACCACCGCGGCCACCGACGTCAGGAACGCGGCGGCGCCGCGGAACATGTTGCGCATGTTTCCCCCTTGCTGGTTCTCACTGTTGCCGGGTCTCCCTGGCCGTTGACTTCGAAGCCAGCATCGCCATCTCGGGGACCGGGATCGACGGGTTTCCTGTTGCCCGCCGGGAGCGCGGCCGGGAAACACGGTGTGACCAGGGCCGTTTCGGGACGGGAGGCAACCCCGGGGGGTGGTCCATGAAGGCACGGGGAGCGGCACAGCAACACCACAGGGACCTCCAAGCGGAATCACCCTTCGCAGAAACCCCTGCGCGATCCATTGACGTGCAGATACCCCCCTCTTATCTTCTGACCGAAGTTCCGCACGATGTACGACATACCGAACAAAATAACATCCCCACGCCTCAGGGCAGTTCACGCAGAAATGGGACGAGCGTTGAACAGAACCCTCAGGGCGGTCCTCGCCCTCCTCACCTCGGTGGCCGCCCTCCTGGGGCTCACCACCGCCTTCGCCGGCGCGGCCGGAGCCGCCCACCCGCCGGCGGGACAGGCGACGCGGTACACCATGACCGCGTTCACCAACAGCAGCGAGTCGAACATGTACGTCTACGACTCGCCGGACGCCACCGGATTCACCCTGCGGAAGGGCCCGGCCTACACCCCGCCCTCGGGCCTCATCCGTGACCCCAGCATCTTCAAGCACACCGACGGCTTCTACTACCTCACGTACACCACCAACTGGACCGGGAACACGATCGGTTTCGCCCGCAGCACCGACCGGGTGAACTGGACGTTCCTGTACAACCACACGATCCCGATCAGCGGGCTGACCCGCACCTGGGCGCCCGAGTGGTTCATCGACACCGACGGCAGCGTCAACGTCATCGTCTCCCTGACGGCGGCGAGCACCGCCGTCCACTTCACCGCCCACAAGATCACGGCGACCAACTCCGCGCTGACCGCCTGGTCCGCGCCCACCCAGCTGGCCGGCATCGGGCCGAACAACATCGACACCTTTGTCGTCAAGGTCGGCTCCACGTACCACGCGTTCACCAAGAACGAGACGACGAAGTACATCGAGTACGCCACCGCCTCCAGCTTCACCGGCCCCTACACCAAGCAGAAGACGGGCGACTGGGCCGGATTCGGCGACTGGGTCGAGGGCCCGGCCCTGGTCCAGCTCGACAACGGGGGCTGGCGCATCTACTACGACGGCTACCGCGCCGGGAAGTACTGGTACAGCGACAGCTACGACAACTTCGCCACCTGGTCCACGCCCACCGAGGTGCCCGGGCTGTCCGGCTTCATACGCCACGCCACCGTGCTGAAGGAGACAGTCTCCGGCGGTGTGACCCTCCCGACCAACACCACCCGCTCCCTCCAGTCCGTCAACTACCCCGGCCGGTACGCCGCAGTGCGCTCCGACAACCTCGGCTACATCGACCCGGTAACCTCCTCCAGCAGCACCGCCGTCAAGCAGAGCGCCACCTTCACGATCGTGCCCGGCCTCGCGGACGCCAACTGCTACTCCTTCCGCGACTCCTCGGGCCGCTATCTGCGGCACTGGGACTACCGGATCCGCTTCGACAGCAGCAACGGCACGGCCGTCTTCAACAAGGACGCCACGTACTGCGCCCGTCCGGGCGCGACCGCGGGTTCGGTGAGCCTGGAGTCGTACAACTACCCGGGCCGCTACCTCCGCCACTACGGCTACGCACTCCGCGTCGACCTCTACCAGAACACCGACACCTTCCGCGCCGACAGCAGCTTCACGGCCGTGAGCCCCTGGGCATAACAGCACCGAGCGAAGCCCCCGCGCCACCTGCTCTTCAGGGGCGCGGGGAACTGCGCGGCCAGCCCCCACCGGACCCGCACATGGGGGTCAAAGGGGCACAGCCCCTTGAGGATGGGACGGGTAGGGGCGGCGGGGGCGAGAAAAGGATCCCGCCCCCGCCCTCCCCCTAACCCACCGCCACGGCCCCCGGCGCCGCCGCATACCCGGCAGGCCGCGCCGTGAACGTCCCCCGCCCCTGCGTCCGGCTCCGCAACCGCGTCGCGTACCCGAACAACTCCGCCAGCGGCACGACCGCGGTCACGACCACAGACTCACCCCGGGTCACGGAATCCGTCACCCGCCCCCGCCGAGCCGCGAGATCCCCGAGCACCCCGCCCACGGCATCCGCAGGCACGGTCACCATGACATCGGCGACAGGCTCCAGCAGCCCCATCACCGCCGCCCGCATGGCCTCCCGGAGCCCGAGCCGCCCGGCGGTACGGAAGGCCATCTCCGAGGAGTCCTTGGAATGGGTCGCCCCGTCGGTCAGGGTGACGCTCAGCCCCGTCACCGGGTGACCACCGAGCGGCCCCTCGGCAAGCGCGTCACGGCAGCCGGCCTCGACCGCGCGCACGTACTCCTGCGGCACCCGCCCGCCCACGACGGTGGAGCGGAAGACGAAGCCCGTGGCGGCACCGTCACCGTCGGCCTCCGAGGGCGGCAGAGGCGCCACGTCCAGCACGACGTGCGCGAACTGCCCGGCCCCGCCGTCCTGTTTGACGTGCCGGAAGACCAGCCCCGACACCCCACGCACGACCGTCTCGCGACAGGCCACGCGAGGCCGACCGACGGCCACCTCCAGCCCATGGGCCTGCCGGACCTTCTCCACCGCAACCTCCAGATGCAGTTCGCCCATGCCGGACAGCAGGGTCTGCCCGGTCTCGGGGTCGGTCCGCACCACCAGCGAGGGGTCCTCCTCGGCGAGCCGTGCGAGGGCAGTGGCGAGCCGGTCGGTGTCGGTGCTCCGGCGCGCCTCGACGGCCACCGACACCACGGGGTCGGCGACGGACGGCGGTTCGAGGAGCAGCGGCGCCGCCGGATCGCACAGCGTCGTCCCCGGGCGGGCGGACTTCAGCCCGACCACCGCGACGATGTCGCCGGCCACGGCCCGCTCCAGTTCGGCGTGCCGGTCGGCCTGGACCCGCAGGATCCGGCCGATCCGCTCGGTGCGCCGCGTCCCGGCGTCCAGCACGGTGTCCCCCTTCCGGATCGTGCCCGAGTAGAGCCTCACGTACGTCAGCCGTCCCGTGGCCGTGGCGCTCACCTTGAACGCCAGGGCCGCGACCGGCGCCTCCGCCTCGGCGGCACGCTCCTGCTCCGTACCGTCGTGCGTGCCGCGTACGGCCGGCACGTCTAGCGGCGACGGCAGATACGCCACCACCGCGTCGAGCAGCGGTTCGATGCCACGGTTGCGGTAGGCGGAGCCGCAGAGCACGACCACGCCCTCGCCCGTGCGGGTCAGGTCGCGCAGCGCGGCGGCCAGCGTCCGCGCGGAGAGCGTGCCCCGTTCGCAGAACTCCTCCAGCGCCGCCGGATGCAGTTCGGCCACCGCCTCCTCCAGCCGCCGCCGTCGCCGCCCGGCCTCGTCCCTCAGGTCGTCGGGAACCGGCCCCTCCTCTGCCGTCTCGGATCCGTCCGCCCACACCAGCGCCCGCATGCGCAGCAGATCGACCACACCGACGAACCCGTCCTCCGTACCGATCGGCGACTGCACCACCAGCGGGACCGGGTGGAGCCGCTGCCGGATCGACTCGACGGCCGTGTCCAGGTCGGCGCCCGCGCGGTCCAGCTTGTTGACGAAGGCGATGCGCGGCACGCCGTGCCGGTCGGCCTGCCGCCACACCGACTCGCTCTGCGACTCGACGCCCGCGACCGCGTCGAACACGGCGATCGCCCCGTCGAGCACCCTGAGCGAACGCTCCACCTCGTCGGCGAAGTCGACGTGGCCGGGGGTGTCGATCAGGTTGATCCGATGTCCGTCCCAGGCGCAGCTGACGGCCGCCGCGAAGATGGTGATGCCCCGGTCGCGCTCCTGCGGATCGAAGTCGGTGACGGTCGTCCCGTCGTGGACCTCGCCCCGCTTGTGCGTGGTCCCGGTGGCGTACAGGAACCGCTCGGTGACGGTGGTCTTGCCGGCGTCGACGTGGGCGAGGATGCCCAGATTCCGCACGGTGGTCAGGGGGTTGGCGATGTTGGTGACGTTGCTGCGCATGGCCCGTGGCCTTTCAGCTGAGCTGTTTCAGGGCAGCGCGATTCCCGTACGGGTACGGCGGACGGCACGGACGTGCGCGCGGACGGAGCTGTCGCTCCGTCACGCGCACAGGGGTCGGCGTCAGGCGTGCGTCACGGGCATCCGGTACCGGCCGCGCAGCGGGCACCGGACGGACGAGGACACGAGGATCACCTCGTACAGGGAACGGGGAACGACGACGGCGGCGGTACGGTCACACACGGTCGGGCTCCCCTCTCTCGTCGGTTGTGGGGCGAGTCTAGGGACCGTGGCGGGGCCGGGTCACCGCATTTTCCGCGGGGCGGGTCATTCGGCCCGGATGTCGTCCACGTACACGACGCCCTTGGTCACCACCTCGCTCGCCCGGCCGAGGTACAGGTTGAATGTCTTGACCCGGGCCAGACGGGCCGCGTCGAGCACGGCGGTGGCGTTGCCGGTGTCCCAGGGGGCGGGCCGGAACTCGTCGAAGGGGACCCTGATCTCCTGCCCGCTCGTGTCGTCCAGCGCGAAGCGGTACTGGAACGGGATCCCGTCGGCGACGATCTCCAGCGCGCCCGCGTTCTCCGAACCGTCGCCCCGCAGCCACAGCCGCAGGGAGGTGAAGGCGGACCAGTCGGCGTCGACCGGCCTGCCGATCCCGGTGAACTCCGACCCGGTGAAGTCGTAGGCGTAGGCCAGTCCGTAGGAGCCCGAGGACTTGTGCTCGGTCGACAGGGTGAGGGTGTGGGTGTTGAGATGGGTGTACGCCTCGCCGAGCGCGACGTCGTCCCCGGCGTACCCCTCGAAGTCGTCGATCCACCCGGCGGGCAGCCGTGGAGCCTCGCCGAGGAGGACGACGGCGGAGTCGGTGAGCGTCCTGCCGTCGACCCGGGCGCGCACGGTGAGGGTCGCCGAGCCCTTCTTGCGCAGGGTGGGGCCGATCGACCAGACGGCCGAGTAGTAGCCGTCGGCGTCCGGGCGCAGCGCTCGGGCACGTCCGCCGTTCACGGAGTAGGTGACCCGGCTCGCCCGCGCGGGCGTGACCCGCACCCGGACGGTGGTCCTGGCGGCCGTCACACGCTGCCGGTCGGTCGGTGTCACCAGGTGCGCGGTCGGGCCGTTCCTGACGGCGGTGGTGCGGGCGGCGAACACCCCGCGCAGATCGGCGGCGAAGAGGGTGTAGGGGTCTTCGTGGAACCGGACGAAGTCCGGCAGCAGGGCGTGGCCCGGGTACGGCACATAAGCGCGCTTGGTGCCGCCGAAGTTGGCCCACGTGGCCATGTACGTCACCTGGCGGGCCAGCGGGTCACCCTCGACGGCCCGCAGCAGCCGGGTGAACCACTGCGGGTCGCGGATCTCGGTACCGCTCTCCCCGAACTCGGTGAAGGCGGGCACCTTGCCCCGCTCGTTCGCGAGGCGGACCACCATCGCCAGGTCCCTCACGAGACCGTCCAGCCAGGGGGTCGGCCCGGCGCCCTCGTCGTAGGAGTCGTAGCCGAGGACGTCGACGAACCGGTCGCCCGGGTAGGTGCGCAGGTACCCGGCCGGGTCGCCCCCGAGGCTGGCGTTGGGCGAGTAGGCGTAGAGCAGGTTGTGGACGCCCCTGACGTCACGCAGGTACTCCACGGTGTAGCGGAACAGCTCGATGAACTCGCCCGAGGTGGTGTGGCCGGCACCCCACCAGAACCAGCCGCCGTTGTTCTCGTGGAAGGGGCGGAAGATGACCGGGATGAGGGTGCCGTCCGGGCGCCGGGCGCCCTTGACCGCCTTCGCGACACGGTCGAGGAAGCGGTTGAAGCGCGCGTGCTTCGCTCCTCCGGGGAGGATCTGGCCGACGACGCGGCCCGTGGTGTCGTAGAAGTCCCCGCCGGTGACGAAGTTCGGCATGTGGGCGCTGAGGGTGTTGATGCCGCCGCGGGCGTCGCCCTGCCGGATGCACCGGCTGAGCGCGGCGATGTTCTCGGCGTCGGTGCCGTCCTCGGTGCCGGGGCGCTCGTCGCCGTCGAGGACAAGGGTGTCCCAGCCGAAGACCGCGGGGTGGTCGCCCACCGCCGCTCTGGTGTCGGACGCCCTGCCGTCGGGTGTGGTGAAGGTGAAGCCGTAGGTCAGGTCGTGCTGGTGACCGAACAGGACGCCTCTGCCCTGCTGCCGCTTCAGGTACGCGAACAGGGCGCGGGTGGCGGGGGTCGCGTGGTCGTCGACGATCCGGACCGGCGTCGGCGTGCCGGGGACCGCCGTCGGCGCGGCCATCGATGTGCGGGTGCCGGCGGCCGCGGCGACCGCGGCACCCAGCAGGACGAACGTGCGGCGCTTCAGGGGAGAGCTGGACATGTGTCTCCTGTGACGTGCTCGGCTGCCGGGGCGGCAGCGGTGGGGACGGCGCCGATGCCCTGCACGCGCGGAGTACGTCGGCCACGCGCGTCGGATGGGAGGCGTGTGCTTCAAGTGACGCTATTTGACTAGAGGTTGAGAAGAAACGAAAGAGTCCGGCTCGATCCGCCGGAGGCCGTCGGCGGCGGCGCGGGGCGCCGAGCACGGCCGGGAACACGCGAAGGGCCCCGACCGTCCGGTCGGGGCCCTTCTCACATGTGTCGCCGTAGCGAGTGTCCGAGGGGGGACTTGAACCCCCACGCCCGATAAAGGGCACTAGCACCTCAAGCTAGCGCGTCTGCCATTCCGCCACCCGGACCAGGTGTCTGCCGCCTGGCCGGGGGTGTTCCCCGCGGCGACATGGACAACAATACCAAGGTTTCGGAGTGCCTTTCACCTGCATATATCGGGGCTTCGGGCGGGGCCGTGCGGGCCTCGACGGGCGGGTCCGCACGGCCTCACGACGGGTGACCGGACGGTCACGAACAGGCCACTGCCGGCCAGGTCAGGCCACGGACGGCATGAGGTGGTGGTCGGGGAAGTTCCCCGGCAGCCGCTCCCCCGCCGGGCCGCGCGTGACCGCCTTGACGAGCAGGTCGCCGCCGACGAAGGCGCCCCGCCAGGACGCGCCGAAGCCGCCGAAGAGCTCGTCGCGGTCGCCGCGGGAGCGCGGCTTGCCGTGGCCGACCTTGAAGGCGCGGATCTGGGGTGCCAGCCGCTCGTACGTCGCCCGGTCGTCGGTGGACAGGGTGGCGACGAGTGCGCCGTTCGAGGCGTTCATGGCGGCGAGCAGCTCGGCCTCGGTGTCGACCAGGACGATCGTGTCGACCGGACCGAAGGGTTCCGCGTGGTGCAGCGGGGAGGACGGGGGCGGGTCGAGGAGGGTGACGGGCAGGACGTACGCGCCGGTGTCCTGGCCGGGCAGGAAGCGCGCGTCGGCGAGTCGCCCCCGGTGCAGCGGCACGGCGCCCCGGTCGACGGCCTCGGCGACCTGGTCGGTCAGTTCCTTGGCCTTGGCGGCGTTGATGAGGGGGCCGAAGTCCAGGGTCGGGTACGGGTCGTCGGGGTGCTCCACGGCCAGCGGGTGGCCCACCTTGAGGGTGCGGACCGCGGGCAGGTAGGCCGCGAGGAACTCGTCGAACAGCTCGCGCTGGACGACGAAGCGCGGATAGGCCGTGCAGCGCTGCTTGCCGTAGTCGAAGAGTTTGGGGACGACGGCGGTCAGGGTCTCCCAGTCGGTGTGGTTCCAGATGCCCCAGGCGTTCAGGCCCTCCTGTTCCAGGACGTGGCGTTTGCCGAGGTCGGCGACGGCGGTGGCCACGGCGGCGCCGGTATCGCGGCCGCCGACGAAGGAGACGCAGCCGATCTCGGGGGCGCGGACCAGCGCCTCGGACAGTTCGCGTCCGCTGCCGCTGACGAGGGTGACGGGGACGCCCTCGCGGGCGGCGAGCGCACTGGCGAGGGTGAGACAGGCGACGCCGCCGTCGGTGGGCGTCTTGGCGATGACGGCGTTCCCGGCGAGAGCCTGGACCAGCATCGCGTGGACGAGCACGCTCATCGGGTAGTTCCAGCTGGCGATGTTGGAGACCGGGCCGTCGAGGGGGACACGCCCCTCGACCATGGGTTCGATGCCGTCGACGTACCAGCGGACGCCGTCGATGGCCCGGTCGACGTCGGCCTGGGCCGGCCGCCAGGGCTTGCCGATCTCCCAGACGAGGAGCAGGGCGAGCAGTTCACGGTGCTCAGTGAGGGCGTCGAGGGTGGCGGCGACCCGGGCGCGGCGTTCGGCGAGGGGAACGTGGCGCCAGGCCCGGTGCTGGTCGAGACAGGCCCGGACGGCGTGGTACGCGGTGGCGCCGTCCAGTCGGGGCGGGCCCGCGACGGGGGTGCCGTCGACGGGGCTGGTGGCGGGCAGAGCCCGGCCGTCGGCCTGCCAGGAGCCGTTCCAGAGGTTGAGGACCCGGTCGTCCCGGAAGGCCTCGGGGGCGACGGCGAGACAGCGTCGCCACGCGTCGGTCCAGGCGGCGCCGGACTTGAGGGTGAGAGTGGGGGCCATGTCACGCACTGCCTTCCAGTGCGGCCAGCACCAGCCGGGCGGTCTCGGTGGGGGTGTTCCCGACCCGTACCCCGGCCGCCTCCAGCGCCGCCTTCTTCGCCCGCGCCGTACCGGAGGAGCCCGAGACGATCGCGCCGGCGTGGCCCATGGTCCTGCCCTCGGGCGCCGTGAAGCCGGCGATGTAGCCGACGACGGGCTTGGTGACGTGGTCGCGGACGTACGCGGCGGCCCGTTCCTCGGCATCGCCGCCGATCTCGCCGATGAGGACGATCAGTTCGGTGTCGGGGTCGTCCTGGAAGGCGGCGAGGCAGTCGATGTGGGTGGTGCCGACGACGGGGTCGCCGCCGATGCCGACGCAGGTGGAGAAGCCGATGTCGCGGAGTTCGTACATGAGCTGGTAGGTGAGGGTGCCGGACTTGGAGACGAGGCCGATGCGTCCGGGCTTGGTGATGTCGGCGGGGATGATGCCCGCGTTGGACTGGCCGGGGGTGATCAGTCCGGGGCAGTTGGGGCCGATGATCCGGGTGCCTTTGTCCTGCGCGTAGGCCGTGAAGGCGACGGAGTCGTGCACGGGGATGCCCTCGGTGATGACGACGGCGAGGCCGATGCCGGCGTCGGCAGCCTCGACGACGGCTGCCTTGGCGAAGGCGGGTGGGACGAAGACGACGGTGACGTCGGCGCCGGTGGCCTCGATGCCCTCGGCGACGGAGCCGAAGACGGGGACGGCCCGCTCGTCGAAGTCGACGGTGCGGCCCGCCTTGCGGGGGTTGACGCCGCCGACGACGTTCGTGCCGGCCGCGAGCATGCGGCGGGTGTGCTTCATGCCCTCGCCGCCGGTCATGCCCTGGACGAGGACCTTGCTCTCCTTGGTGAGGTAGATGGCCATGTCCGGCTCCTCAGTTCGCGTGGGCGAGGTCGGCGGCGCGGCGCGCGGCGCCGTCCATGGTGGTGGCCTGGTGGACGAGGGGGTGGTCGCGGTCGTCGAGGATCGCCCGGCCGCGTGCGGCGTTGTTGCCGTCGAGGCGGACGACCAGGGGTTTCGTCAACTGCACGCTGTCCAGGGCCCGCACGATCCCGTCGGCGACCGCGTCGCAGGCGGTGATCCCGCCGAAGACGTTGACGAGGACGGACTTCACGTCGGGGTCGGAGAGGATCACGGAGAGGCCGTCGGCCATGATCTGGGCGGAGGCGCCGCCGCCGATGTCGAGGAAGTCGGCGGGGCGGGCGCCGCAGCCCGCGACCACGTCGAGGGTGGACATGACGAGTCCGGCACCGTTGCCGATGACGCCGACCTCGCCGTCCAGTTTCACGTAGGTGAGGCCCCTGGCGGCTGCCGCCGCCTCCAGCGGGTCCTCGTGCGCGAAGCCCTCGTCGCCCAGACGGGTCTGGCGGAAACTCGCGTTGTCGTCGAGGGTGACCTTGCCGTCGAGGGCGAGGATGCGGCCCTGTTCGGTGCGGACGAGCGGGTTGACCTCGACGAGGAGGGCGTCCTCGCGGGTCAGCACCTGCCAGAGCCGCATCAGGACGTCGACGGTCTGCGGGGGCAGGCCCGCCGCCTCGGCGATCTCGGACGCCTTCGCGGAGGTGACGCCCTCGACGGGGTCGATCGGGATCCGGGCCACCGCCTCGGGCCTGGTCGCCGCCACCTCCTCGATCTCCATGCCGCCCTCGGCCGAGGCGATCGCGAGGAAGCGGCCGGCGGCGCGGTCGAGGACGTACGAGACGTAGAACTCGCTCTCGATCGCGACGGGTTCGGCGACCATCACCGTGCGGACGGTGTGGCCCTTGATGTCCATGCCGAGGATCTGCCGTGCGGTCAGTTCAGCGGCTGCGGGGTCGGCGGCGCGCTTCACCCCGCCCGCCTTGCCGCGTCCGCCGGTCTTCACCTGGGCCTTGACGACGACGCGTCCGCCGAGTCGGCGGGCGATCCCGCGGGCTCCCTTGGGCGAGTCGGTGACCTCCGCCCTCGGCACCGCTATGCCGTGTTCCTCGAAGAGTTCCCTTGCCTGGTGCTCGTACAGGTCCATTCCGGCTCCTGACTCAAAAGTGCCGCACGCCCCCTGGACACCACCCACCGGATGCGGGATAACAAGCTTCATACAGTATTCGTCGACTGTATGCAATGAACCGCGAGAGCACTCCAACCGCACCGAAGCCCCCTCGAAAAGCCTTCGAAAAGCCCTCAAAACCCTACGAAGGGACAGGACTTCGCCATGCCCGACGGCAACAGCCAGGACCTCATTTCCGGTGGTCACCTCGTCGCGAAGGCACTCAAAGCGGAGGGTGTGGAGGTCATCTACACCCTGTGCGGCGGCCACATCATCGACATCTACGACGGCTGCGTCGACGAGGGCATCGAGGTCGTCGACGTCCGTCACGAACAGGTCGCCGCACACGCCGCCGACGGCTACGCCCGCATCACGGGCAAGCCCGGCTGCGCGGTCGTCACCGCCGGCCCCGGTACCACCGACGCCGTGACCGGTGTCGCCAACGCCTTCCGCGCGGAGTCCCCGATGCTGCTGATCGGCGGCCAGGGCGCGCACACCCAGCACAAGATGGGGTCCCTCCAGGACCTGCCGCACGTCGACATGATGACGCCCATCACCAAGTTCGCGGCGACCGTGCCGGACACGGCCCGCGCCGCCGACATGGTGTCGATGGCGTTCCGTGAGTGCTACCACGGCGCCCCCGGCCCCTCCTTCCTGGAGATCCCGCGCGATGTCCTCGACGCCAAGGTGCCGGTGGAGAAGGCACGCGTCCCGAAGGCCGGCGCCTACCGGGCCTCGACCCGCTCGGCCGGCGACCCCGAGGCGATCGAGAAGCTCGCCGACCTGCTGGTGCACGCCGAGAAGCCCGCGATCCTGCTGGGCAGCCAGGTGTGGACGACCCGCGGCACCGAGTCCGCCATCGACCTGGTGCGCACGCTGAACATCCCGGCCTACATGAACGGCGCGGGACGCGGCACCCTCCCGCCCGGCGACCCCCACCACTTCCAGCTCTCCCGCCGGTACGCCTTCTCGAACGCCGACGTCATCGTCATCGTCGGCACGCCCTTCGACTTCCGCATGGGCTACGGCAAGCGGCTGTCGCCGGACGCGAACGTCGTCCAGATCGATCTCGACTACCGGACCGTCGGCAAGAACCGCGACATCGACCTCGGGATCGTCGGCGACGCGGGCCTCGTGCTCAAGTCGGTGACCGAGGCGGCCTCCGGACGCATCAACGGGGGCGCGTCGAAGCGCAAGGAGTGGCTCGACGAGCTGCGCGCCGCCGAGCAGACGGCCATCGAGAAGCGGCTGCCCAGCCTGAGGTCCGACGCCTCGCCCATCCACCCCTACCGGCTGGTCAGCGAGATCAACGACTTCCTCACCGAGGACTCGATCTACATCGGCGACGGCGGCGACATCGTCACCTTCTCCGGTCAGGTCGTGCAGCCCAAGTCACCCGGGCACTGGATGGACCCGGGGCCCCTCGGCACGCTCGGCGTCGGCGTCCCCTTCGTGCTGGCCGCCAAGAAGGCGCGGCCCGACAAGGAGGTGGTGGCCCTCTTCGGTGACGGCGCCTTCTCCCTCACCGGCTGGGACTTCGAGACCCTCGTCCGCTACGACCTCCCCTTCGTCGGCATCGTCGGCAACAACTCGTCCATGAACCAGATCCGCTACGGCCAGGCCCAGAAGTACGGCCCGGAGCGCGAGCGCGTCGGCAACACCCTCGGCGATGTCCACTACGACAGGTTCGCCCAGATGCTGGGCGGTTACGGCGAGGAGGTCCGCGACCCCGCCGACATCGGCCCCGCGCTCCGGCGCGCCCGTGAGTCCGGCAAGCCGTCGCTCGTCAACGTCTGGGTCGACCCGGACGCGTACGCCCCCGGAACCATGAACCAGACGATGTACAAGTGAGGTGCCCTCGATGACCCCCACCGCAGGAACGTCGACCAAGGCTCTCGAAGGCGTCCGCGTCCTCGACATGACGCACGTCCAGTCCGGCCCGTCCGCCACCCAACTCCTCGCCTGGCTCGGCGCGGACGTGGTGAAGCTGGAGGCGCCGACCGGCGACATCACGCGCAAGCAGCTGCGCGACCTCCCCGACGTCGACTCCCTCTACTTCACGATGCTCAACTGCAACAAGCGGAGCATCACCCTCAACACCAAGACCGAGCGCGGCAAGGAGATCCTCACCGAACTGATCCGGCGCTCCGACGTCATGGTCGAGAACTTCGGACCGGGCGCGGTGGACCGCATGGGCTTCACCTGGGACCGTATCCAGGAGATCAATCCGCGTATCGTCTATGCCTCCATCAAGGGGTTCGGGGACGGTCCGTACACCGACTTCAAGGCGTACGAGGTCGTCGCGCAGGCCATGGGCGGGTCCATGGCGACCACCGGCTTCGAGGACGGGCCGCCGCTGGCGACGGGGGCCCAGATCGGAGACTCGGGCACGGGCATCCATGCCGTGGCGGCAATCCTCGCGGCGCTGTACCAACGGGAGAGCACCGGGCGCGGCCAGCGGGTCAACGTGGCCATGCAGCACGCCGTCCTCAACCTCTGTCGGGTGAAGCTGAGGGACCAGCAGCGGCTGGCACATGGCCCGCTCCGTGAATATCCCAACGACGACTTCGGCGACGAGGTTCCCAGGTCCGGGAACGCGTCCGGCGGCGGCCAGCCCGGCTGGGCCGTCAAGTGCGCGCCGGGCGGCCCGAACGACTACGTCTACGTCATCGTGCAGCCCGTCGGCTGGCAGCCGTTGAGCGAACTCATCGGCCGGCCGGAGCTCGCGGACGACCCCGAGTGGGCGACGCCGGAGGCCCGGCTGCCCAAGCTCAACAAGATGTTCCAGCTGATCGAGGAGTGGTCGTCCACCCTGCCCAAGTGGGAGGTGCTGGAGCGGCTGAACGCGCACAACATCCCGTGCGGGCCGATTCTGTCCACCAAGGAGATCATCGAGGACGAGTCGCTGGTCTCCAACGAGATGGTCGTCACCGTGCCGCACCCCGAGCGCGGCGAGTTCGTGACCGTCGGCAGCCCACTGAAGCTGTCCGACTCCCCCGTGGACGTGACCAGTTCACCCCTGCTCGGCGAACACAACGAAGAGGTCTACGTCGGCGAGCTGGGGCTCGGCGACGAGGAGTTGCGCCTGCTCAAGTCGAACGGAGTGATCTGATTGATGGCCGAAGACCGGGGCGCGCGGGTGCGTGAGCTCCTCGACGCCGTACGGGCCGAGGGACGGAGCGCGCTGACCGCTCCCGAGGGCAAGGTGATCGCCGATGCGTACGGGATCGCCGTACCCGGCGAGGAGTTGGCGCGGGACGTGGAGGAGGCGGTGTCGTTCGCGGCGCGCTTCGGCGGACCGGTGGTGATGAAGATCGTGTCGCCGGACATCCTGCACAAGACCGACGCGGGCGGGGTGATCGTCGGGGTGGAGGGCGCGGCCGACGTACGGGCCGCGTTCCACACCATCGTCGACAACGCGCGCGCGTACGCGCCGGACGCCCGTATCGAGGGCGTCCAGGTGCAGGAACTGCTGCCGAAGGGGCAGGAGGTCATCGTCGGCGCGGTGACGGACCCGACGTTCGGCAAGGTGGTCGCGTTCGGGCTCGGCGGGGTGCTGGTCGAGGTCCTCAAGGACGTGACGTTCCGGCTCGCTCCGGTCGACGCGGACGAGGCGCTGTCGATGCTGGACTCGATCCGCGCGGCCGAGATCCTGCGGGGGGTGCGCGGGGCGCCCGCCGTGGACCGGTGGGCGATCGCCGAGCAGATCCGCCGGGTCTCCGAACTCGTCGCGGACTTCCCGGAGATCGCCGAGGTGGACCTCAACCCGGTGATCGCGACCCCGGAGGGCGCGGTCGCGGCGGACATCCGGGTGATCCTCACGGAGTCGGTGCCGAAGCCGAGGCGCACCTACACGCGGGACGAGATCCTGACGTCGATGCGCCGGCTGATGCAGCCCTCGTCGGTGGCGGTGATCGGAGCCTCCAACGAACAGGGCAAGATCGGCAACTCGGTGATGCGCAACCTCGTCGACGGAGGCTTCGCCGGCGAGATCCATCCGGTGAACCCCAAGGCCGATGACATTCTGGGGCGCAAGGCGTACAAGAGTGTCACGGACGTTCCCGGTGAGGTGGATGTGGCGGTCTTCGCGATCCCCGCCAAGTTCGTGGCCGCGGCGCTGGAGGAGGTGGGTCGCAAAGGCGTCCCCAACGCCGTTCTGATCCCGTCGGGTTTCGCCGAGACCGGCGAGCACGAGCTCCAGGAGGAGATCGTGGCGATCGCCGAGCGGCACGGCATCCGGCTGCTCGGACCGAACATCTACGGCTACTACTCGACCTGGCAGGACCTCTGCGCCACGTTCTGCACGCCCTACGACGTCAAGGGCGGGGTGGCGCTGACCTCGCAGTCCGGCGGTATCGGGATGGCCATCCTGGGCTTCGCGCGCACCACGAGGACGGGGGTGTCGGCGATCGTCGGCCTCGGCAACAAGTCGGACCTGGACGAGGACGACCTGCTGACCTGGTTCGGCGAGGACCCGCACACCGAGTGCATCGCCATGCACCTGGAGGACCTGAAGGACGGGCGGGCCTTCGTGGAGGCCGCGCGGGCGACCGTCCCGAAGAAGCCGGTCGTGGTCCTGAAGGCGGGCCGTACGGCCGCCGGGGCGAAGGCGGCGGGCTCGCACACGGGAGCGCTGGCGGGCGACGACGCCGTGTACGAGGACATCCTCAAGCAGGCCGGTGTCATCAGGGCGCCGGGCCTGAACGACATGCTGGAGTACGCGCGCGCGTTGCCGGTGCTGCCGGCGCCCCAGGGCGACAACGTCGTGATCATCACGGGGGCCGGAGGCAGTGGTGTGCTGCTGTCGGACGCGGTGACGGACAACGGGCTGACCCTGATGGAGATCCCGCCGGACCTGGACGCGTCGTTCAGGACGTTCATCCCGCCGTTCGGGGCGGCCGGCAACCCGGTCGACATCACCGGGGGCGAGCCGCCGTCGACGTACGAGGCGACGATCCGGCTGGGCCTTACGGACCCGCGCATCCACGCGCTCGTCCTCGGCTACTGGCACACCATCGTCACTCCCCCGATGGTCTTCGCGGAGCTCACCGCGCGCGTGGTGGCCGAGTTCCGCGAACGGGGCATCGAGAAGCCCGTGGTCGCGTCGCTCGCGGGTGACGTCGAGGTGGAGGAGGCCTGCCAGTACCTCTTCGAGCGGGGGGTCGTGGCGTACCCGTACACGACCGAGAAGCCGGTGGCGGTGCTGGGCGCGAAGTACCGGTGGGCGCGGGCGGCGGGGTTGCTGTGACGGGCGCGCCAGCTGCGGTACGGCCGGGGGTCCGGGGGGCGTCCCCCGGGCGTGACACAGCCCGCTGGGCGCGGGCCGCAGGGCTGTTGGGAGGCGGTCGATGAGCTGAGCGACGGCTCGAACCACGGGGCCTGCGGCGACCGCTCACCGCGGGCCCCGGCGCAGAGAAGCACGGACAGGGGGCGCTGGCCAGACTTCTTCCACGCGGAGGGTTCGATCGACATGGCAACAACTGACATCTCCACACCCGTCCCCTACCGGGAGGTGACGGACGCAGGCGGCCGGATGTACCGGATCGGCGAGTCCGACCTGGACATCATGGGGCGCAAACGCAAGTGGATGGTCATCCTGCCGTGGGTGGGCATGATGGGCATCAGCTCGGCGGAGTACGCGTTCGCATCCGCCGAGGAGACTCTGCACACGGCGCACAGCTGGAGCAACCAGCACATCTTCTGGATGCTGGGTGTCTGGGTGTTCTTCCAGGCCGCGGTGGCCTTCCCGGCGGGGAAACTCCGGGAGAGCGGCAAACTCCCCGCCCGCTGGGCGATGATGCTGGGCGCCGTCGGCACCCTGCTGGGGTACGTGTCCCTCGCGTTCGCACCGCACGTCGTCGTCGCGTACATCGGCTTCGGCATGTTCAGCGGCATGGGCGCCGGCATGGTGTACGCGACCTGCGTGAACATGGTCGGCAAGTGGTACCCCGAGCGCAAGGGCGGCAAGACCGGCTTCGTCAACGGCGGCTTCGCCTACGGTTCGGTGCCCTTCGTGTTCATCTTCACCGGGTACATGGACCTGACGAACTTCCGCTGGGTGCTCGTCTGTGTCGGTGTGTTCCTCGCGGCGGTCGTCGCCGTGGCGGGCTACTTCTTCCAGGACCCGCCGAAGAACTGGTGGCCGGCCGAGGTCGACCCGCTGCGCAAGCCGGACGACCCTCGCGCGCGGCGCGCGCTGGAGAAGAACCCGCCGGCCGTGAAGCAGTACACGCCGAGCGAGGCATGGCGGACGGGCCGGGTCGCGCTGATGTGGTTCTGTCTGCTGTGCACCTCGGGTGTGAACATCTTCGGCATCGCCTTCCAGGTGCCGTTCGGCAACGAGGCAGGCTTCGCGGGCGGGATCGTGGCCACGGCCATGTCCCTCAAGGCGATCGTCAACGGCACCGGGCGCGGCGTCATCGGCTGGCTCTCCGACCGCTACGGCCGCAAGCAGTGCCTGATCTTCGTCTGCATCGTGCTGGGTCTGTCCCAGTACGGCATCCTGTGGTCCGGCAACATCGGCAACCTGCCGCTGTTCCTGGTGTTCTCCAGCATCTCCGGCTTCGGCGGCGGCGCCATCTTCCCGATGTTCGCGGCGATGACCGCGGACTACTTCGGCGAGAACAACAACGCCTCCAACTACGGCCTGGTCTACAGTTCCAAGCTGGTGTCCGGGCTTCTCGGTTCCGGTATGGGCGCCGTGGTCGTGGGCGCCTGGGACTACGCGGGCGCCTTCGTGCTCGCCGGTTCCATCTCGCTCTTCGCCGGTTGCGTGGCGGTCTTCCTGCATCCGCCGGGGCGGCCCCGCAGCAAGCACATCGCTCCCAACCCCCGTCCCCTCGGTGACGAAGTGGCCTGACGCCTTTCGCGTACGGCAGCAGGCGGCCGCCCCGTGGTCCCGCACCACGGGGCGGCCGCCTGCTGCCGTTGTCGTCCGCTGCCGTTCAGCACTTCTCCCGCAGCGAGTGCAGGTGCTCGCTGGAGCGGCGGGCGAAGGTGAAGGACTCGGAGGGGTTGTCGTGCTCGGCCTGCCAGTGGTGGGCGAGACGGTGGCCCTTCAGCCGGGTGACGGCCGAGATGAACTTCTGGTAGTCGATGTCGCCGTCGCCGACGTCCACCATGCGGTAGCCGAAGGGGTTCGACGGGTCGCTCTCGCCGTCCTTGACGTGAAAGAGCGGGTAGCGGTTCGGGCGCCGCAGGACGTAGTCGAGGGGCTCGAAAGGCGCGGCCGTGCCGTCGGGCCGCTTCGAGAACCGGAACTGGGCCACGTAGGCCCAGAAGATGTCCATCTCCAGGAAAACCAGGTCGGGGTCGGTCTCGCGGAGCAGTACGTCGTAGAGGCGCACCTTGGGGTTGTCGGTGGCGAAGGAGAACTCCTCGGAGTGGTTGTGCTGGTAGAACTTCATGCCCCGTGCCCGGGCCGCCGCGCCGTAGGTGTTGAACTCGTGGGCGGCCCGCTTCATCGCGTCGACGGTCATGCCGTAGCGGAAGGGGCCGGCGGCGGTGCCGATGTGCTTGAGGCCCAGGGCCTGGGCGTCGTCGAGGACCTTGGTCAGGTTCTGGGCGAAGGTGTACGCGTTCGGGTCGCTGGAGTAGTAGCCGACGTGGCTGCCGATCGGGGTCAGGCCGTGGTTGCGGGCCAGGCGCTTGAGCTGTGCGAGGGTGATGGGGCCCGCCGAACCCTGGGTGTAGCCGGCGAACTCGACCTCGTCGTAGCCGTACTTCTCCAACTCGGCGAAGACGGGCGCGAAGCCGAGGGTGGAGACCTTGTCGCGCAGGCTGTAGAGCTGGATGCCGAGGCGGCCGGGCGGGAGGACGGGTCGGCCCCGGCCCTTGCCTGCGGCCGCGGAGTCGGTGCCCGCGGCAGCCTGCGCCGGGGCGGCCGCGCCCAGCAGAGCGGCCACGGTGGCGCCGGCGGCGACACCGAGCATGCCTCGTCTGCTGAGGCGGTGGGTGAGCTCGGGATCGGTCTGGTGCATGCGGCTCATGCTGGAACTCCTCTGGGTGGGCGGGCGTTGTCAGTGCTGGGTGCTTCACTTGTGACCAGTCAGGACCTGTGGGTCCTGGACACCGGTCAGGACAGACCGGCAAGTCGGAGCAGGAGTGCTTTCACATCGGTGGCCTCCACACGGTCACCGACGGCTCGGGGGATGGAGCAGATGATGAGCGGACCGTCGTCGTCGCTCGCGGGAAGGCGGCCGTGGCTGCCGCGAATAGGCGAGGGGTCCAGCGGCACGACCGCCATGCGGTAGCGCAGACCGAGTTTCTTGCGGGCCAGTGCCGTGGCCGCCTTGAGCTTCACCAGCGGGTCGAGCGGGTCCATGAACAGCTCGACCGGGTCGTAGCCGGGTTTGCGATGGATCTCGACGAGGCGTGCGAAGTCGGGCGCGCGATCGTCGTCGAGCCAGTAGTAGTACGTGAACCAGGCGTCCGGCTCCGCGACGGCGACGAACTCGCCGGAGCGCGGGTGGTCGAGGTGATGGGCCTTCTTGCCCTCGTCGTCGAGGAGTTGATCGATCCCGGGGAGATCCGCGAGGGCTTCCCGGGTGGCGTCCAGGTCCTCGGCGCGGCGTACGTACACATGGGCGATCTGGTGGTCGGCGACCGCGAAGGCGCGTGAGGCCATCGGGTCGAGGTACTCCATGCCGTCCTGCGTGTGCACGTCGAGGAGGCCGGCGCGGCGCAGGGCCCGGTTGATGTCGACGGGCCGGTTCACGCGGGTGATGCCGTACTCGGAGAGCGCGACGACGGTACGGCCTTCCGCGCGGGCGTCGTCGAGCAGGGGTACCAGGGCCCGGTCCAGGTCGGCGGCCGCCTTCAGGGAGCGCGGGTCGTCGGGGCCGAAGCGCTGCAGGTCGTAGTCGAGGTGGGGGAGGTAGCAGAGCGCCAGGTCGGGGCGGCGGGTGCGGACGACGTGGCGGGTGGCGTCGATGATCCAGCGGCTGGAGACCATGTCGGCGCCCGGTCCCCAGAAGTGGAACAGGGGGAACGTGCCGAGATTCGCGGTGAGTTCGTCGTGCAGGGCTGGGGGGCGGGTGTAGCAGTCGGGTTCTTTGCGGCCGTCGGAGTAGTAGATCGGACGGGGGGTGACGGTGATGTCGGTGTCGGCGCCCATGGCGTACCACCAGCAGATGTTGGCGACTGTGTAGCCGGGGTGTGCGCGGCGGGCGGCGTCCCAGAGTTTGTCGCCGGCGACGAGGCCGTTGTGCTGGCGCCAGAGCAGGACGTCGCCGAGTTCGCGGAAGTACCAGCCGTTGCCGACGATGCCGTGTTCGGCGGGGAGCGTGCCGGTCAGGAAGGTGGACTGGGCGGCACAGGTGACGGCCGGCAGGACGGTGCCGAGCGGGGCGCGGGAACCTGACTGTCCGAGGGCCTTGAGGTGGGGCATGTGGTCGAGGAGACGGGGCGTGAGGCCGACGACGTCCAGGACGAGGAGAGGGGTGGGCCCGGCGTCTGGTCGCGAGGGTGGGGCGGCCTCGGGCTTCATGGCAGCTCCTTGAGGCCGAGGTCCGTCAACAGGTCGCGGGCCAGAGCGAGTTCGGCGGCGATGCCGTCGGCCAGCTGGGCGCGTGTGCTGGGGCGCAGCTCGGGGGGCAGGGCCTGCCAGGTGTAGGTCTCGACCTCCAGATGGCGGGTGAGCGGGTGGGCGGCGCCGACCAGGTGGGCCAGGGCGGCCCTGAGGACCGGGAGGGTGGAGGTGAGGGGCGCGGCGGGGGCCGCGTGCAGGGGGACGTGGAAGTGGGCGCGCCAGGGGGAGGCGTCGGGCAGTGTGTCGCCCGTGAGGGCCTCGCCGAGGTCGTCGGTGCCGCGCGGGCCGGCGGCCGTGGAGGTGCGGGTCTGGTGCAGGAAGCGGGGCTCGTCGAAGGCGGCGAGGGCTTCGCGGACCTCGGGGAGGTG
Organism: Streptomyces sp. 11x1; assembly: GCF_032598905.1. Lineage (NCBI taxonomy): Bacteria > Bacillati > Actinomycetota > Actinomycetes > Kitasatosporales > Streptomycetaceae > Streptomyces > Streptomyces sp. 11x1. The sequence continues at coordinate 1,762,278 of NZ_CP122458.1, forward strand.
GGGGTGTTCGGCGTGCAGGGCGGCCGAGAGCTGGGATTTGACGATGGGGACACGGGCGCGGGTGAGGGCGTCCAGGGCGGTGTGCGGGTCTTCGAAGGAGGTGGCGAGGTGGCAGGTGTCGACACAGATGCCGATGCGTTCGTGGCCGATGTCGGTCAGGGGTCCGATCGCGTCGGCCGTGGTCTCGACGGTGCAGCCCGGTTCGGGTTCCAGGCCGATGCGGATGGAGCGGCCGGTCAACTCGGCCACGACGTCGAGGCGTTCGGCGAGGGTGCGCAGGGCGGTGCGGGAGCGGGCGGCGCGGGTGTCGTCGTAGGCGGTGCGCCAGGCCAGCGGCAGGGTGGAGACGGTGCCCTCGGTGACGTCGTCCGGGAGGAGCTGGGCGAGCACCCGGGCGAGGGAGGTGGTGTGGTCGAGCCGCTCGGGGTCGGCCCAGTCCGGCCGGTAGACGCGGTACTTGACCTCCTCGGCGCCGAAGCCCTGATACGGGAAGCCGTTGAGGGTGACCACCTCCAGGCCGCGCCGGTCGAGTTCGGTGCGCAGCCCGCGCAGTGCGGCCGGGTCGGTCACCAGGGCCGCTGCGGCGTCCCTGGCCAGCCACAGGCCGATGCCGAGGCGGTCGCGGCCGAGGCGGCGGCGGACGGGCTCGCAGTGGTCGCGGAGCTGGGCGAGGACACCGTCGAGGGTCTCGGCCGGGTGCACATTGGTGCAGTAGGCGAGGTGGACGGTGGAGCCGTCGGGGTGGCGGAAGCGCATGGGTCACTCACCGCCGCGCAGGATGCTGTTTCCCTCGTGCGTGGCGTCCGTCGTGACGACGTCCAGGTCGAGCCGGCCGCTGAGTCCGTAGAACGCCACCGGGTTGCGCCACAGCACCAGGTCGACGTCGTCCTCGTCGAACCCGGCCGCGAGCAGGGCGTCGGCCACCTTGCGGGTCTTCAGGGGGTCGCTCCTGCCCCAGTCGGCGGCGGAGTCGACCAGCACCTTCTCCGGGCCGAACGTCTTGAGGACGGCGACCATGCGCTCCTCGTCCATCTTGGTGTCGGGATAGACGGAGAACCCGAGCCAGGCGCCGCTGTCCCTGGCCTCCTCGACGGTGGTCTCGTTGAGGTGGTCGAGCAGCACCCGTTCGACGGGCAGGGCGGAGGCCCGTACGACGTCGAGGGTGCGGCGCAGGCCGGCGAGCTTGTCCCGGTGCGGGGTGTGGACGAGGGCGGGAAGCCCGTGGTCGGCGGCCAGCTGGAGTTGGTGTTCGAGCGCGTGGTCCTCGGCCGGGGTCATGGAGTCGTAGCCGATCTCGCCGACCGCCACGACCCCGTCCTTCAGCAGGTAGCGGGGCAGCTGGTCCAGGACCGGGGTGCAGCGCGGGTCGTTCGCCTCCTTGGGGTTGAGGGCGAGCGCGCAGTGGTGGGCGATGCCGTACTGGGCGGCGCGGAAGGGTTCCCAGCCGAGCAGGGAGTCGAAGTAGTCGACGAAGGACTCGGGCGATGTGCGGGGCTGGCCCAGCCAGAAGGCCGGCTCCACGACCGCGCGGACGCCCGCCTCGCGCATCGCCTCGTAGTCGTCCGTGGTGCGTGACGTCATGTGGATGTGGGGGTCGAAGATGCGCATCAGGACTCCTCGCCGTCGAGGCCGGGCTCGGCGGCCGGTGGGGGCGCGGTCAGGGCCAGGACGCGGTACAGGTCCTCGGGTACGGGACGGCCCGCGGCGGTGCGTTCCTCGGCGAAGGCGCTGAGCATGCGGGCGAGTTCGGTGTCGCCCGCGGCGCGGCGGGGCAGGTCGGCGACCTCGTCGACGCGCACCCCGGTGAACAGGCACTTGAGGACGGCGTGCCGCCAGTGGTGCGGGGCCAGCCGGCGGGCGGAGTACGGGCCGAGCGCGGCGGCGACCAGGCGGGTGTCGTTGGTGCGCAGGGCGTCCTCCACGAGGTGCAGCGCTTCGGGGCCCGGCACGAGGTGGGGCAGCGCGTGCAGGACCGCGCGGCGTTCGTCGGCGGTGCCCTGGCGGTAGACCCGGGTGAGCGCGTCGGTGTCGGCGCGGGCCGCGTGCAGGATCAGGACGCGGACGGCGTCGGCGTGTTCGGTGCCGCAGCGCCGGCCCGCCTCGGCGAGGCGCAGCTCCCAGGGGGAGATGGCCCCATGGGTGCCCGGGTGTTCGCCAGCCTCGTCCAGCGCCCTGCCCAGCCAGGCGTGGGCGGGGCCCGTGAGGTGGGCGTCCAGGTGGCGGCGCAGGTCTGCGGGGGCGGTGCAGGCCGGATGGTGTGCCGGGTGGGCGGGGTCGGCCGTCGGCGCGGGCGGGGTTCGGTCAGGGATCACGAGCTGCTCCCGGGAGGGGTGGTACGGCCGGTCGATCGGTGCGGAAGTGATCGGTGCGGGAGCGATCGGTGCAGGAAGGAGAGGGACTGTTCGGCGAAATGGGGGCCGGCGTGGGAGTGGCGGGGCAGTTCGACGACGGTCAGGGCGCCGTAACCGACGGCGGCCAGGGCCTCCAGCACGGGCGGGAAGTCGATCTCGCCCTCGCCGAACGGCAGATGCTCGTGGGCGCCCCGCCGCATGTCCTCGATCTGGACGTGCCGCAGCCAGGGCGCGGCGGCGCGGACGCAGTCGGCCGGAGAGACGGGTTCGAGGCACTGGCAGTGGCCGATGTCCAGGGTGAGGCCGAGCACGGCGGGGCTGTCGAGGGCCTCGCGGAGGCGGTGGAAGTCGGCGAGCGTGGCGAGGAGGTGACCGGGTTCGGGTTCGATCGCGAGGGGGATGCCGGCGGCGGTGGCGGCGTCGAGGACGGGGGCGAGCGCGTCGGGGAGGCGTTTCCAGGCGGTGTGCTCGTCCGTGCCGGGCGGGGTGACCCCGCTGAAGCAGTGCACGGCGTGGGCGCCCAGGTCGGCGGCGACCCGCACGGCACGGACGAGCAGGTCGGCGCGGCGGGCGCGGTCGTCCGGGGCGGGATCCAGCAGGGTGGGGCCGTGCTTGCGGCGCGGGTCCAGGACGTAGCGGGCCCCGGTCTCCACGGTGACGGACAGCCCGAGCTCGCCCAGCCGCCGCGCGAGCCGCCGGGTGCGGGCGGCGAGGTCGGGGGCGAGCGGGTCGAGGTGCATGTGGTCGAGGGTGAGACCGACCCCGTCGTACCCGAGGTCGGCGAGGAGGGCGAGCGCGTCGTCGAGCCGCAGATCGGCGAGCCCGTTGGTGCCGTAGCCGAAGGAGAGGGGGGTAGGTGGGTGGTTCATCGGGTCTCCTCGCGTGGCCCCGGCCCGTCCGTGTCATGCCGCCGCAGCCGCTCCGCGAAGCTCGCGAGCGCCGCGTACTGCTCCCCCAGTGCCGCCGGGCTCTCCCCCACCGGGTCCTTGAAATAGAAGCCCAGCTCGGCCAAGGGGCCGGAGAGGCCCGCTTCGTGGGCGCGGGCCAGGAGGCGGGCGAGATCAAGCACCAGCGGGGCGGCGAGGGCGGAGTCGCAGCCCTGCCAGGTGGTCTGGAGGACCATCCGGGTGCCGAGGAAGCCGTCGAAGGCGATGTGGTCCCAGGCGGTCTTCCAGTCACCGAGGGCGGGGACGTCGTCGATGTGCGTCTCGCCCTCGGGGGTCGCCCCGAGGCTGTCGGTCAGGACGCGCTCCTTGCCGGCGTTCTTGGCAGCGGCGGCGGCCGGGTCGGCGAGGGCGGCGCCGTCGCCCCCGCCGAGCAGGTTGGTGCCGGACCACGCCCGGACGGTCAGCGCCCGCTGCGCGAACATCGGGCCCAGGACCGAGCGGAGCAGGGTCTGCCCGGTCTTGCCGTCACGGCCGGCGTACGGGAGGCCGGAGGAGGAGGCGAAGGAGGCCAGGGACGGGTGGTGCAGGCCGGTCGAGGGGGTGAAGTTGACGTAGGGGCAGCCGGCGCGCAGGGCGGCCGCCGCGTAGAGGGAGCTGGGCGGCAGGGCCTCGCCGGTGGGCGCGGGCTCCGTCGACGCCACGTTCACCACGACGGCCCGGGTCAGCCCCCGGCGTCGTACGAAGTCCTGGATGTCGGCGGCGTGGGAGGAGATCAGCTCGTCGGGCGTGCGGGTGTCGCCCGGGAGGGGGCCGCCCGGCCTGATCTCCCCGTCGGCGGCAGCCAGTTCGGCGGCGACGGCCACCGGGAGGTCGTGGGGCAGGACGCCGCCGGAGGCCAGGGTCTCGGCCCGTTTGGGCAGGGGGCAGTCGACCGTGTCGTGGCCGCCGAAGACCAGCGAGGAGAGGGGCGGGAGACCCGCGTCGGCGAAGAGCGGGGACTCGGTGACCATGCCCGTCGGGGTGTGCAGGCCCGCCGTGACGGCCGCGCAGCCCGCGACGACGGTGGTGGCGACGGAACCTCGTGCTCCGATCAGCCAGACGCCGACGCTCGATGGGGGAACGGACACGGACGCGGACATGGGCAGCCTCCTCGTCGGGCCAGTGAGTCGAGCCGGTAATCGAGCCGGTGAGTCGAGCCGGTGAATCGAGCCGGTGAGGGTGAAAGGGGCGAGACGGCGAGCGGGGGTCCGGCGTCCCCCGCCCGCCGTCGCTCAGTCGCCCGGCGGCGGGTCCGCCCAGTCGGCGGCCCGCGCGGGCAGTTCCTTGACGCGGATGTCGCGGAAGGACACCTGGTCGGCGGATCCGTGGTTCTGGATGCCCACGTGACCGTCGCGCAGGCTCCGTACCGGATCCGTGTTGGTGAAATCGTTGATCTTCACGCCGTTGAGCCAGACGCGGAGGCGCTCGCCCTCCACGCGGATCTCGTACGTGTTCCACTCCCCCGGCGGGTTCAGGGCGCGGTCGCGCTTCCTGATGTCGGCGGAGCGGAAGCCGTAGACGGACCCGGTCGTCCGCTCGGGTACGTCCGTGGCGTCGATCTGGACCTCGTAGCCGTTGTTCACGGCCGACCAGGGGTCGTCGGAGGGCGGGAAGCCCACGAAGACACCGGAGTTGTCGTCGCCCGAGGGGCCGGACATCCTCCAGTCGAGCTTCAGGGAGTAGGACCCGAAGCTCCGGTCGGCGTACCAGAGCATGCCCATCCCGCCGGACGACGTGATCGTGCCGTCGTCGGACAGGGTGAAGGAACCCGGACCCGCCTGCCGCCATGCCGCGAGCGAGCCGGCGGTGCCGTCGAACAGCGGCCGGTAGCCGTTCTCCGGACGGCAGTCGGCCTGGGCCTCGCCGATCGCCCACCGGATGCCGCCCAGCAGGTGCTGCCGGAAGGCGGGTTCGACGAAGGACTCCTTGGTGTGGCCGCCGCCGGTGTAGAAGGCGCGGCCGCCCTGGTACTCCTGGCACCAGGCGATCGGATGGTCACCGTTCATGGTGCCGCCCCTGTACGACGACTCGTCGAGCGAGGCGAGGACATGGGCCCGCTCACGGGGGTTGGAGCGGTAGTTGTACCACTCGTCCGTGCGGTTCCAGGTGACGCCCAGACCGGCGGTGGCCGGGTGGGCGTGGTCCTCGACGTCGACCGTCGCGGGCTGGATCGCGGGGTGCGACTGGAAGTACGCCCCCGCGAGCCCGCCGTAGAAGGCCCAGTCGTACTCGGTGTCGGCGGCCGCGTGGACGCCCACATAGGCGCCCCCGCGTCTGATGTACCGCTCGAACGCGCCCTGTTGGGCCGTGTTCAGCACGTCACCGGTCGTGGAGAGGAAGACCACCGCGTCGTAGCGGCCCAGGTTCCGCGAGGTGAACGCGCCGGCGTCCTCGGTGGCGTCGACCGTGAAGCCGTGGGCGGCGCCCAGTTCCCGTACGGCCGTGACGCCCTCGGGGATCGAGTCGTGGCGGAACCCGGCGGTCTTGGAGAAGACCAGCACCCGGCGCTCGTCCCCGTGACCCGCGCCGCCGGGACCGCCAGGGCCTCCGGAGGCGCCCGCGTCATCCGACACGGCGGGCCCCGACACACAGCCGATCAGCAGGGCGGCACCACCCAGCGCCGCCCACAGGCGTCCTCGTCCGCGTCCGTATCCCGGCATGACGCCCCCTCACCGCTTCGTGAAGGTGAAGTCGTCCACGTCGAACAGGCCGCCCGAGCCGCTCCCCTTGAACACCAGGTACAACGCGGTGGTGCCGCGCGGGGCGCGGGACAGGTTGGCGGTGACGTCCTGGAAGGTGTCCCAGCCGCCGGTCACCGGCACGGTCGCTCTGCCGAGGAGACGCCCGGTCGGCGAGCCCGCACGGACCTCAAGCTTGCCGCCGGCGCCCCCGGAGGAGATACGCGCGGTGATCTTCGTGGCGTTGGACAGGACGTAGGGCTCGAAGGAGATCCAGTCGCCGTTGGAGATGTCCCCGACCGTCTTGCCGCCGTGGGCCGTGGGCTTCGTCTGGACCGCGACGCCGGAGGAGTCGCCGTAGTGCTCGGCCTGGCGGTGGGTGGGCTGGACGACGTTCTGGTCGTGGGTGGTCAGCGGCTCCTGGCCGCCGCCTCCGCCGTCGGTGTACTCGGCGTCGAACACCCCGAAGATGTTGGCGTTCTCGTCGTGGCCGCCGTCGGCGCTGGTCTGGATGGTGCCGGTGCAGCCGTTGGCGGAGGTCACCGGGTGGCCGTGGCTGTCGTGGCCGAGGATGAAGGTGACCTTGACCTTGGCGCAGTCGATCGGGCGGCCGTCCTCCGGGTCGCTGACCTTCACCTTGAACGGCACGGCGTCCCCGAAGGCGAACAGCTGCCCGTCCTGCGGGAGTTCCAGCGTCACCTTGGGCGCGGTGTTGCCGACCACGATCCGTACGCTGGCGCTGCCGGTGCGGCCCGAGGGGTCCTTCGCGGTCACGGTCGCCGTGTAGGTGCCGTTCTTCTTGTAGGTGTGCGTGGGGTTCGCGGCCGTGGAGGTGGAGCCGTCGCCGAAGTCCCAGCTGTAGGTGAGGGCGTCGCCGTCCTGGTCGCTGGTGCCGGCGGAGGAGAAGCGCACCTTCAGCCGCGCCTGACCGGAGGTACGGTCGGCGGCGGCCTGGGCGACCGGGGAGTGGCCGTCGGTGGCGTTCTCGATGCGGTACAGGGCGGAGTGCTCGTCGCCGCCGAACCAGGAGATGCCGTAGTCGAGGACGTACAGCGCACCGTCCGGGCCGAAGGCCATGTCCATGACCTGGGTGCCGGTCCACGGCACGTTGTTGATCGACTGCACGGTGCCGTCGGCGTCACTGGTGATCCGCTTGATCCAGCGGCGGCCGAACTCACCGGCGAAGAAGTCGCCGTCGTACGCCTCGGGGAACTTCACCGGAGAGTCGAGCGAGGCGTCGTAGTGGTAGACCGGGCCGCCCATCGGGGACTCGGAGCCGTCGCCGAACTCCGGGAGGGAGTTGCCGTTGTAGGGGATCCAGGCGGGCTCGGCGGGCGGCAGGTCGGTGAGGCCGGTGTTGTTCGGCGAGGTGTTCTTCGGGGCCGCGCAGTCGAAGGCCGCGCCCGAGGTGCCGGTGGCGAAGTCGTAGTCCACGTAGGCGTCGTTCTTGCCGGTGCAGTACGGCCAGCCGAAGTTGCCGGGCTTGGTCACCCGGGCGAACTCGACCTGACCGGCGGGTCCGCGCGAGGCGCTGGCGGCGCCGGCGTCGGGGCCGTACTCGCCGACGTAGAGGATGCCGGTCTTCTTGTCGACGCTGAAGCGGAACGGGTTGCGGAAGCCCATCGCGTAGATCTCGGGGCGCGTCTTGTCCGTGCCGGGCGCGAAGAGGTTGCCGTCGGGGACGGTGTAGGAGCCGTCGGCGCCGACCTTGATGCGCAGGATCTTGCCGCGCAGGTCGTTGGTGTTGCCGGAGGTGCGCTGGGCGTCGAAGGCCGGGTTGCGGTTGGACCGCTCGTCGATGGGGGTGAAGCCGTCCGACTGGAACGGGTTGCTGTCGTCGCCCGTCGAGAGGTACAGGTTCCCGGCGGCGTCGAAGTCGATGTCACCGCCGACGTGGCAGCAGATGCCCCGGGAGGCGGGGACGTCGAGGACCTTCTTCTCACTGGCCTTGTCGAGGGTGCCGTCGGTCTTCAGGACGAAGCGGGAGAGCCGATTGACGCCGTCGAAGGGCGCGAAGTCCGCGGCCGTGCCGGTCTCGGGGGCGTCACCGGCCGGCGTGTTCAACGGGGGCGCGTAGTACAGGTAGATGAAGCGGTTGTCGGCGAAGCCCGGGTCGACGCCTATGCCCTGGAGGCCCTCCTCGTCGTGGCTGTACACGTCGAGCTTGCCGGCGAGCCTGGTGTTGCCCGCCGCGTCGGTCAGCCGCAGTTCGCCGTCGCGCGAGGTGTGCAGGACCGAGCGGTCGGGGAGGACGGCGAGCGACATGGGCTCGCCGACCTCCGGCTCGCCCTTGGCGAGGGTGACCTGCTGGAAGTCCTCGGCGGCCGCCGCCTTCGGCTCGGTGTCGGCCGCGCCCGCCGGGGGCGCGGTGAGGGAGAGCGAGGCGCCGGCGAGCAGCAGACCGGTCAGCAGGGCGATCGGTCCGCGCAGTCCGCGGCGTCTGAAGGTGCTGGTGGCGCTGGTGGGGTGTCTGTTGTCGTCGTACGGGTGCACGAAATGCCTCCAGTAAGGGGCTGGTCGTACGGGGGTGTGCGGGTGTGTGCGGTACGCCGGGGTGCGCCGTCACCCCGGAAGACAGGGGACCGTTACTCGTTGCCGCCGAACGCCGCGTCGAACGAGGCCGTCGGCGGTTCGAAGTCGAACGCCTTGAGGCGCGCGAGGGCTTCGGGGGCGCCCTGGAGCCGGTCCATGCCGGCGTCCTCCCACTCCACGGAGATCGGGCCCCGGTAGTCGATCGAGCGGAGCATCCGGAAGACGTCCTCCCAGGGGACGTCGCCGTGGCCGGCCGAGACGAAGTCCCAGCCCCGGCGCGGGTCGCCCCAGGGCAGGTGTGAGCCGAGGCGGCCGTTGCGTCCGTCGAGCCGCTTGCGGGCCTCCTTGCAGTCGACGTGGTAGATCCGGTCGCGGAAGTCCCACAGGAACCCGACCGGGTCGAGGTCCTGCCACACGAAGTGCGAGGGGTCGAAGTTCAGCCCGAACGCCGGGCGACGGTCAACTGCATCCAGTGCGCGCTGAGTTGTCCAGTAGTCATAGGCGATCTCGCTCGGGTGGACCTCGTGCGCGAACCGCACGCCCTGGGCGTCGAAGACGTCGAGGATCGGGTTCCAGCGCATGGCGAAGTCGTCGTAGCCGCGCTCGATCATCGACTCGGGGGCGGGCGGGAACATGGCGACCAGATGCCAGATGGCCGAGCCGGTGAAGCCGATGACGGTGTCCACGCCGAAGGCGGCGGCGGCCCGCGCGGTGTCGGCCATCTCGGTGGCGGCCCGCTGCCGTACGCCCTCGGGCTCGCCGTCGCCCCAGATGCGGGCGGGCAGGATGGCCCGGTGGCGTTCGTCGATGATGGCGTCGCACACCGCCTGCCCGACCAGGTGGTTGGAGACGGCCCAGCACTTCAGGCCGTACTTCTCCAGGAGTTGGTGGCGGGAGTCGACGTACGACGGGTCGGCGAGGGCCTTGTCGACCTCGAAGTGGTCGCCCCAGCAGGCGAGTTCGAGGCCGTCGTAGCCGAAGTCGCGGGCGAGGCGGCAGACCTCTTCGAGGGGGAGGTCGGCCCACTGGCCGGTGAAGAGCGTGAAGTCGCGCGGCATGTGCGGGCCTCCTCAGACCGTTGTGGGGGTGTGGGACGGTGCGGGGGACGCGAAGTGGGTCGGGGTGTAGACGGAGTTCTTCTCGGCGCTCTCCTCGACCGCCGCGAGCACCCGCTGCACCTGCAGCCCGTCCGCGAACGAGGGCTCGGGCCGTCGGCCGGCCGCCACGGCGTGGACCAGGTCGCGGGCCTGGTGGACGAAGGTGTGCTCGTAGCCGAGGCCGTGCCCCGGCGGCCACCAGGCGTCGAGGTAGGGGTGGTCGGGTTCGGTGACGAGGATGCGGCGGAAGCCGGCGTGGGCGGCGGGCTCGGTGTGGTCGTGGTAGGAGAGTTCGTTGAGCCGTTCGAGGTCGAAGGCCAACGAGCCGCGTTCACCGTTGAGTTCGATGCACAGGGCGTTCTTGCGGCCGGTGGCGAAGCGGGTGGCCTCGAAGGAGGCGACGGCTCCGGAGGCGAAGCGACCGGTGAACAGGGCCGTGTCGTCGACGGTGACCGCACCCCGGCCCGCGGTGCCGACAGAGGACGCGAGACCACTGGTCGCCCCGGCCGGCAGGGGCCGTTCGCGGACGAAGGTCTCCATCAGCGCGGACACCCCGACCACCGGCTCGCCCGCCAGGTACTGCGCGAGGTCGACGATGTGGGCGCCCAGGTCGCCGAGCGCCCCGGAACCTGCGGACTCCTTGCGCAGCCGCCAGGTCAGCGGGAACTCCGGGTCCACGAGCCAGTCCTGAAGGTATGTCACCCGTACGTGCCGCAGGGCGCCCAGTCGGCCCTCGGCGACCATGCGGCGAGCGAGCGCGGTGGCGGGCAACCGACGGTAGTTGAAGCCCACCATCGCCAACCTGCCCTGCGCGTGGGCCTCTTCGGCCGCCGTCGCCATCCGCTCCGCCTCCGCGACGGTGTTGGCGAGCGGCTTCTCGCAGAGCACGTGCTTGCCGGCGGCCAGCGCGGCGAGCGCAATCTCGGCGTGGCTGTCACCGGGGGTGCAGATGTCCACGAGGTCGATGTCGTCGCGGGCGATCAGCCGCCGCCAGTCGGTCTCCGTCCCCGCCCACCCGTGCCGGTCCGCCATGGCCCGCACCGCGTCCGCGTCCCGCCCGCAGACGGCGGCGAGCACGGGAGTGAGCGGCAGGTCGAACACGCGCCCCGCCGTGCGCCACCCCTGCGAGTGCGCGGCCCCCATGAAGGCGTACCCGACCATCCCGACCCGCAACTGCGGCTTGTACGCCCCTCCGGCGAGCCCGGCGGGCCACTCCCCGGCACGAGGACCGGCACCGGCCGGGGGACCGGCCCCGGGCCCCGCGTCGGGCCCCGGCGCTCCTGACTCCTCCGCCTCGGCCTGGTCGGGCTGCTGCGGCTGTCCCATGCGTGTGTCCTCCTCGTGGTGGCGCGGTGGGGGGTGGGGCCCGGGTCGGCGGTCCGGGGCCGGGTCCCGCGTCGTCCCGGCCCCCGGTCGCGGTCGGGCCCGTGGTCCCGGTCGGGTCCGTGGTCCCGGTCGGGTCCGTCGGGCGGGACCCGTCACTTGAAGCCGGTGGCCATGTACTGGTCGACGTTGTCCTTGTCGACGACGGCCGAGTACAGCGTCAGCGAGGACGGGATCTCGAACTCGGCGAGGCCACCGACCCCCTTGCCCTGGCCGAGGGCGCGGGCGAGGTCGATCGCGGAGGCGGCCATGGTCGGCGGGTAGAGGACGGTCGCCTTGAGGACCCCGTCGTCCTTCTTGATCGCCTGGAACGCGGAGAGCGCGCCCGCGCCGCCGACCATCAGGAAGTCGTCGCGCCCGGCCTGCTCGATGGCGCGCAGGGCGCCGACGCCCTGGTCGTCGTCGTGGTTCCACAGGGCGTCGAAGTTCGACTGGGCCTGCAGGAGTTGGGCCATCTTGGCCTGCCCGGACTCGACGGTGAACTCGGCGGCCTGCCGGGCGACCTTCTTGATGTTCGGGTAGTTCTTCAGGGCGTCGTCGAAGCCCTGGGTGCGCTGCTTGGTCAGCTCCAGGTTGTCCAGCCCGGCGAGCTCGATGACCCGGGCGTCGCTCTTGTCCTTGAGCTTCTCGCCGATGTAGTGGCCGGCGTTGAGGCCCATGCCGTAGTTGTCGCCGCCGATCCAGCAGCGGTACGCCTGCGGGGAGTTGAAGATCCGGTCGAGGTTGACCACGGGTATGCCGGCCCGCATCGCCTTGAGGCCGACCTGGGTGAGCGCCTTGCCGTCGGCCGGCAGCACGACCAGGACGTCGACCTTCTTGTTGATGAGGGTCTCGATCTGCCCGATCTGCTGGGCGGTGTCGTTCGATCCCTCGGTGATCTCCAGGGTGACGTCCTCGTACCGCTCGGCGCGGCTCTTGGCGTTCTGGTTGATCGCGTTGAGCCAGCCGTGGTCGGCCTGCGGTCCGGCGAAGCCGACGGTGACCGCCTTGCCGGGCTTGTCGTCGGCGGCGGGCTGGTCGTTCGCGGCCGGGTCGTCCTTGGTCTCGTTGCTGGTGCAACCTACGAGGAGGGCGCCGGCCGAGACGGCGGCGGTCCCGAAGAGCAGTCCTCTGCGGCTGGTGAACTCTGGCATGGCGGTGGACCTTTCGCGTGTCGGCTCTTCGGTGGGTCAGGTCGTCGTGCTGGCCGTGCGTCGCTGGACCAGGACCGCGGCGACGATGATCGCGCCCTTGGCGATCTGCTGGACGTCGCTCTGCAGGTTGTTGAGCGCGAAGATGTTGGTGATCGTGGTGAAGATCAGGACACCGAGGACGGAGCCGGTGATGGTGCCCCGGCCGCCGCTGAGCAGGGTGCCGCCGATGATCGCGGCGGCGATGGCGTCGAGTTCGTAGAGGTTGCCGTTGGTGTTCTGGCCCGAGCCGGAGAGCACGATCAGCAGGAAGGCGGCGATGCCGCAGCACAGTCCGGAGAGCAGGTACAGATAGAGCCGCTGGCGCCGGACGTCGATGCCCGCGAGGCGGGCCGCCTCCGCGTTGCCGCCGACGGCGACCGTGCGCCGGCCGAAAGTCGTGCGGTTCAGCACGAGCCAGCCGATGATCGTCACGAGTGCGAAGACCAGGACGAGCGGCGGGATGCCGAGGACGTACGCGTCGCGTTCGCCGAGGTCGAGGATGGCGTCGACGGTGACGACCTGAGTGCTGCCGTCGGTGATCTGGAGGGCGAGTCCACGGGCCGAGGCGAGCATGGCGAGGGTGGCGATGAAGGGGACCATCCCGCCGTAGGCGATGAGCAGTCCGTTCACCAGGCCGCAGCCGACGCCGACGATCACCGCCGTGAAGAGGATGCCGGCGAAGCCGTACTCCTGTGTGGCCACGGTCGTCGCCCACACCGACGCCAGGGCGACGATCGCCCCCACGGACAGGTCGATACCGCCGGAGGTGATGACGAAGGTCATGCCGACGGTGACCACACCGATGACGGAGGCCTGGGTGAGGACGAGTTGGAGGTTGCGGGTGTCGAGGAACTCGTCGGGCCGGGTGGCGCCGCCGATGACGATCAGCGCCGCCAGGACACCGAGGAGCGAGAGGGTGCGCACGTCGGCGCGGAACACGAGGGTGCGCCAGGCCGGCGGTTCACTGACGGGGGGCGCCTTGTCGGCGCTGTCCCGGGGCGGGGACACGGGCTGGGTCATGACGCCGGGCTCCCTTCACCGGTCGCGGGGCTCCCCGCACCGGCCACCGGACTTGCCACACTGGCCACCGGGTTTCCTTCCATCACGAGGTCGAGGACACGGTGTTCGTCGAGTTCACGGGCGGGCGCGGTGTGCACGACCCGTCCCTCGCGCAGGACGAGCACCCGGTCGGCGAGGCCGAGGACTTCGGGCACCTCGCTGGAGACCAGCAGTACGGCGAGCCCTTCGTCGGCGAGCCGGCGCACCACTGCGTACAACTCGGCGCGGGCTCCGACGTCGACGCCCCGGGTCGGCTCGTCGAGCAGCAGGACCCGGCAGCCGCGCAGCAGCCAACGGGCGAGGACCGCCTTCTGTTGGTTGCCTCCGGAGAGGGTGCGGACGGGGACGGCAGGGTTGTCGGGGCGCAGGGACAGCTCGCGGGTCGCCGCGCGCGCTCCTTTCAGCTCCGCCGCCCGGTCGATCCAGCCGACGCGCGCGAAGCGGGACATCGACGACACGGAAACGTTTCTGGTGACGGACTCCAGCATCAGCAGCGCCTGCGCCTTGCGCTCCTCGGGAGCGAGCCCGAGCCCGGCCCGTACGGCGGCCCGCACGCTGCCGAGCCTCAACTGCCGGCCCTCCACGATGACGTGACCGGCCGTGGGCTTGCGGGCGCCGTAGATCGTCTCCAGGATCTCCGAGCGTCCGGAGCCGACGAGTCCGGCGAGCCCCACGATCTCGCCGGGCCGCACGTCCAGGTCGAACGGCTCGAACTCCCCAGCGCGCGCCAGTCCCCGCACCTGGAGGACGGGCTCGACGGCGGCCGGGGGCGCGGGCGGGCGGTCGGGGAAGACGTACTCGACGTTGCGCCCGGTCATCAGGGCCACGACCTCGCGCGTCGGCGTGGACTTCGCGGGCAGCCCGCCCGCCACGGCCCGACCGTCCTTCAGTACGGTCACCCGGTCGCCGATCCGGCGGATCTCCTCCAGGCGGTGCGAGATGTAGACGACGGCCACACCGTCGGCGGTCAGGTCGCCGACGATCCTGAACAGGTTGTCGACCTCGTCCGGGTCGAGGGCGGCCGACGGTTCGTCCATCACGATCAGCCGTACGTCGTGGGAGAGCGCCCGCGCCATGGACACGATCTGCTGCTGGGCTGCCGACAACTCACCGACCAGCCGCGCCGGATCGACCTCCGGATGACCGAGTCGCTTGAGCAGCGCGGCAGTCGACGCCCGCGCCGCTTTCCCCCGTACGACGAAGCCGGCCGCGGTGGGCTCGTGTCCGAGGTGGACGTTCTCGGCCACCGACAGCCCCTCGACCAGGTCGAGTTCCTGATAGATGGTGGCGATGCCGAGGCGCATGGCGGCGATCGGGGACTTGAGGGTGACGGGTTCGCCCCGCCAGGTGATGGTGCCGTCGTCGGGCTGGTGGGCGCCGGCCAGGACCTTGATCAGGGTGGACTTGCCGGCGCCGTTCTGGCCGAGCAGGCAGTGGACCTCTCCGGCCTGGACGTCGAGGTCGACGCCGTCCAGGGCCCGGACTCCGGGGAACGACTTGGTGATGCCGGACATGGTGAGCAGCGGTAATTCTGGTGCCATGAGTTCCCCTTGGCGGGCGTGCGGGCCGGTTTCAGGGCGAAGCCGTCTGCTGGGCAGGCGTTTCGGGCAGGGCGAGGCAGAGCGCTGTGCCGGTGGGCCCGGGCGGTCGAGGGCCTAGGCGGGTGCGAACGGAAGAGGGCTCACGCGGGTGAGAACAGGTGGTCGCTGATGAGACGGGCCGCGCCGATGACTCCGGCGGTGGGCCCCAACTCCCCCAGCACGATGGGCAGATTGTTGGTCGCGAGAGGCAGTGACTGACGGTAGACCTGGGTGCGGATGGCGGCGAGCAGGGTGTGGCCGAGGCCGGTCACTCCGCCGCCGATCACCACCAGGCCGGGGTTGAAGAAGCTGACGAGTCCGGCGATGACCTGGCCGGTGCGGTTGCCACCCTCGCGTATCAGGTCGAGCGCGGTGGCGTCGCCGGCGGCGGCCGCGGCGGCCACGTCGACGGCCGTGAGGGTGCCGTTGGTCTCCAGACGCGAGGCGAGTTCCGCCGAGAGTCCCTGCTGGGCGGCTTCCCTGGCGTCGCGGGCGAGGGCGGCGCCGCTGAAGTGGGCCTCCAGACAGCCCCGGTTGCCACAGGCGCAGGGGCGGCCGTCCGGTACGGCGAGGATGTGCCCGATGTCGCCGGCGCTGCCCGTCGTACCGCGGTGGACCTCACCGCCGACGACGATGCCGCAGCCGATTCCGGTGCCGATCTTGACGCAGAGGAAGTCGCCCACGGAACGGGCCACGCCCGCGTGCATCTCCCCCATCGCCATCAGGTTCACGTCGTTGTCGACCATGACGGGGCAGCCGAGTTCCTGGCTGAGCGCCTCGCGGACCGGGAACCCGTCCCAGCCCGGCATGATCGGAGGGGCGACCGGGACTCCCTCCGGGAAGCGGACCGGTCCGGGAACGCCGATGCCGGCGCCATCGAACCCTTCCGCGAGCCCGGAGGCCTTGAGCTTGGCCGCCATGGACAGCACCTGCTCGAAGACGGCGACCGGGCCCTCCCGGACGTCCATCGGCTGGTTGATGTGCCCGAGGATCTCCAACTCGGCGTTGGTGACGGCCACATCGATCGAGGTGGCACCGATGTCCACGCCCAGGAAACGCAGTTGGGGAGCGAGGCGGATGTTGTGCGAGCGGCGGCCACCGCGCGAGGCGGCGAGTCCGTCGGCCACGACCAGTCCCGTCTCCAGGAGCCGGTCCACCTCCACGGCCAGTTTCGACCGCGAGAGGTCCACCCGATCGCCCAGCTGGGCCCGCGAGTTGGGCCCTCCGTCCCGCAACAGCCGCAGCAGCCGTGCCTGATGCGCGTTCGCGGGTCGAGCCGTCATACGTCTCACAAGCCCCTCCCCGCCTCAACCGGCCGCAACGTCCGTCGGGTTCCGGCCACTTCGCCGCGACCGACCTTTCGCAGGGGAACGTAGCAGCGGCTGCGGGGGCTGGGAAGAAGTTGCGCAGGAATTGCCGTCAACTTTCTCCACTGAGAGGACAAAGGGTGTCACGGCGGCGGCGGGGACGCGCACGCCCCGGAAGGTGCGACCGACGAGGAGCGGGGCCGGAGGCGGTCTACCGGGCGAGCAACGGCGCCCAGCTGCCACCAACTCACCGCCGCCCGCCCACCAGCGACGACGCGCCACGAGCGGCTGTCGGCGCCGAGGTCCACGAGGGCCAAGGCCCACGAGGTTCAGGACGGCCGGGTCCGCGACGGCCGAGGCCCACGACGGTCTGGCGCCCCGCGTCGGCGGCGCGCGAAGAGGGCGGCCGTCTCAGAGACAGCGGCCGCCCTGCTCGTGAATCTCCGTCACTTCTCCCGCTCGTGGTACGTCTTGCGGGTGTGTTCCGTGTGGGCCCGCATGACCTCCGTGGCCCGCTGTTCGTCGCGGCCCGAGATCGCCGCGATGAGTTCGCGGTGCTCGATCCAGGACTGGTGGCCGCGTTGCCGGGCGACCGGGGTGTAGTACCAGCGCACACGGCGGTCGACCTGGGCGGCGAGTTCGGCGAGGACCGTGTTGCCGGCCAGCTCCATGACCTTGGCGTGGAAGCGGGCGTTGAGGGCGACGGCCGCGTCGACGTCGTCGGCCTCGACGGCCCGCTCGCCCTCCGCGCAGAGCTCCTCCAGGGCCGTGATGCCCGCCGTACCGGCGTTCGCCGCGGCGAGACGGGCGGCCTCGGCCTCCAGCAGGGTGCGGACGGTGAGGAGTTGGTCGGCCTCCGCCTCCGTCGGCTCGTGCACGAACGCGCCCTGGGCGGGCCGGAGGTCGACCCACCCCTCGGTGTTGAGCCGCTGCAGGGCCTCGCGGACGGGCTGCCGGGAGACCCCGAGGTGCCCGGCGAGTTCGCTCTCGACGAGGTGCTGGCCGGGGCGCAGCGCACGGGTGGTGATGAGTTCGAGCAGGGCCTCGTAGACGCGGTCGCGCAGCGGACCGGGGCGTTCGAGCTTGGGCACGGCCCCTTGTGGAAGTCCTGTCGACAACATTGGGGTCCCCCTCCAGAGCACCACTGGATGTCACGCACACGGAAAGTCAACGGCCCGTACTGGAAAGAACTCGGAAGAACGGGAAAATCCAAGTCAACAGCCAGTATGGATTGGCTTTCGTCTACAGTCTACGGGCCACAATGGCCAGCCCGATGGAGGGTCGGACTCGTCACATCGCCGTCATCGCGCCACGAACGCCCTGATCAGGGGCAGCGGACCACCTGTCCGGCGTAGGACAGGTTGCCGCCGAAGCCGAACAGCAGCACGGGGTCGCCGGAGGAGATCTCGCCGCGTTCGACGAGCTTGGAGAAGGCGAGGGGGATGCTGGCGGCCGAGGTGTTGCCGGAGTGGACGACGTCCTTGGCGACGACGGCGTTCACCGCGCCGATCTTCTCGGCGAGGGGCTCGATGATGCGCAGGTTGGCCTGGTGCAGTACGACCACGGCGAGGTCGGCGGGGGTGAGCCCGGCCTTCTCGCAGGCGGCGCGGGCGATGGGCGGCAGCTTGGTGGTGGCCCAGCGGTAGACGCTCTGCCCCTCCTGCGCGAACCGGGCGGGGGTGCCCTCGATGCGTACGGCGTTGCCCATCTCGGGCACCGATCCCCACAGCACCGGCCCGATGCCGGGCTCCTCGGCGGCCTCGACGACGGCCGCGCCCGCGCCGTCCCCGACGAGGACACAGGTGGTGCGGTCGGTCCAGTCGGTGACCTCGGACATCTTGTCGGCGCCGATGACGAGGGCCCGGGTGGCGGCGCCCGCGCGGACGGCGTGGTCGGCGGTGGCCAGGGCGTGGGTGAACCCGGCGCACACGACGTTGACGTCCATGGCGGCCGGGTTCGGGATGGAGAGCCGGTGCGCGACCCGGGCCGCCATGTTCGGGGAACGGTCGACGGCGGTGGAGGTGGCGACCACGACCAGGTCGATGGCCTCGGGACCGAGTCCGGCTGCGGCGAGCGCTTTGGCGGCCGCGTGCCCGGCCAGCTCGTCCACCGGCTCGTCGGGGCCCGCGATGTGCCGGGTGCGGATGCCCACTCGGCTCGTGATCCACTCGTCACTGGTGTCGACCAGGCCCGCCAGGTCCTCGTTGGTGAGGACCTTGGCGGGCTGGTAGTGGCCGACGGCGGCGATTCGCGAGCCGTTCATGGGTGGTTCCCCTCGTTGCCTGTGGTCAGCGGGATCCACCAGTCTGATCAGTGACTCACGGGTACGAGGGCGGGTGAGGCGACAGTAAAGCGTGGCCCGAGTTGTGGGCTTCTGTCAGACCCGCGGCGAGCTCCGGCATGATCGGCGTGCCCGGATCGATGTGCCCTCAGCAGAGATCGAGGCGGTCGAAGTCGTACGTCTCGTGGTTCGGGACCTCGTGCCTCGAGTTGTCCGCCGGGATGTACCGGTGGTACTTGGGCCCCCAGAAGTGGACTTCGGCTCCGCCGGTCTGGTGGTTGACGACAGCGAGCGCGTCGATGAAGTTCGAGAGCGACCGCGTATCGCACTTGTACAGGTGGAAGAGGCTGTGCTTGCCGTCGCCCTGGCCGACCGAGACGCAGGCGATGCCATTGCGCGCGGCGCACAGGGACAGCCTCGCGTCCCGAGTGAAACTCGACACATCCCGCTCCACCGCCTCGCCCGAGAACAGCGGGTAGATCTCCGGCGTCCATGCGGCCGCTCCGGTCGCACCGGTCGGTGCTGCCTGTGCCGGTGCCTGCGCCGCCAGCGGAAGGGCCACCGCGGCGATCATCGTCGCGGCCATCGCAGCCGCCCGCTCGCTGATCCTTCTCAACCTCACGTGATCTCCTCCGTAGTCGCGACCGATGCAGCTGTGCACCGACGGTTCGCAAGCTAGCCGTGGAACTGCGGGACAGGGCATCCGGAACGTGCGGGGGTACCTTTCCCTGCCGCATCGGACACCGTGGCGACGCGACAGCCATGGGGATCGGTGACAGGGAGGGGTGGGGCTACATGCGGTTCCGACGAGGGAGAGGTCCTGGCTCAGGGGCCATGGCTCTGGTGGTGTTCGTGGCGCTCCTGACGACGCTGGCGGCCACGGCACCGGCCACATCGGCCGCGCCGGGAGCCGCGCGCTCGGCGGCAGCGGCGCCGGCCGCCAGACCCGACTTCAGACTGCCCTTCGCCTGCGGGCAGAAGTGGCAGCTGCAGACGTACCGAGGGCACGCGCCGGACGACAAGAAGCTCGACATGTACCGGGTCGGCGGGAACACCCTCGGCGCCCTGGTGGCCGCGTCCGCGGCCGGCACGGTCACCGAGCTCTTCGAGCCGGGTGGCCTGGAGATCAATCACGGCAACGGCTGGTTCACGGTCTATCTGCACATGGACCGCATCGACGTACGCCGCGGGCAGCAGGTCGCCTCCGGAGCCACGCTCGGGCGACTGGGCCTGGTCGGCACCACCTCCGCACACCTGCACTACGAGCAGTTGTACGACACCAACGGGGACAACAACGGCGAGAACGACGAGATCGTCCACCCGGTGATCCAGGGGGCCGAGTACCGGCTGTCACCGGACGACACCTTCCCCCAGGTGACCAGCACCAACGCCTGCGGTGGCGGCGGTGGCGGTGGAGGTGGCGGCGGCCAGCCGGTGCGGTACTGGGTGGACACCTTCGCCGACGCGACCGGTTACGCCGCCGTCGACTGCGTCGGCGACAGCAGGCCCACGTGCGCGCCTCAGGGCAAGCTCTACAAGGGCACCAACTACGTCCTGTGCAAACTGCAGGGGGACAAGGTGGAGGTGGGGACCTCCTACAACCACTACTGGCTGCTGACCGACCTCGACGAGGTGGTGCCCGGTGGGAAGGCCCGTGCCTTTGTGTCGGCGTACTACCTCCAACGGTGGGGGAACGACGAGGCGAAGGACAACGACGGCGTCGAGATCCGCAACTGCGAGCCCCACGAAGTTCCCAGGTGACGTCTCAGCTCCCAGGTGACGTCTCAGCTCCCAGGTGACGTCTCAGGGACCGGCGGGCGGCACCGGCGCCCTCCGCATCCGGGTGAGCAGGCTCTCCGCGGTGTGGACGGCGCGCTGGGCGTGCGTCGGCGCCAGGCAGTCGGCGGCCAGTTCGCGCCAGACGGGCGGTACGGCGTCGTCCAGACGCAGCGGGGCGCGCCCATGGGCGTACTCCTGCACCGCCGCCCCGCGTGCCACCGGTGTGGCCCCGGGGAACGGTGAGGTCCCGCCGGCGAACATCTCGTGGATCACGATGCCGAGAGCCCAGATGTCGTGGCTGGGCCACACCTGCACGCCGCGCTCGTCCAGCGGGGCCCTCCAGCGTTCCGGGGGCAGATAGTCGGGGGTGCCCAGCGGCGGCATATGGCCGTGGGTGCCGTCGGGGCTGTCCAACTCGGCGGCGAGACCGAAGTCCGAGAGTCGGACGGAACCGTCGGCCATGATCAGTACGTTGTCGGGCTTGAGATCGCCGTGCACCCAGTTGATGCCGTGCAGATGGGCCAGACCTTCGCAGATCCCGGTGAGGATGCGCGACGCCGCGGGCTCCGTCGGCGCCGGGCCGTCCTGTTCGAGGAGCTGTCGCAGGCTGTGCTCCGCCCGCTCCATGATCAGGACGACGGCTCCGTCCAGAGCGGGGTCGCCGGGTTCGCTGAGCACCACCGAGTCGAGCATCCGGATCAGTCGTGGATGGCGGGTCCGGCGCCCGAACTCGGTCTCGCGTCGGGCGGTCTCCACGAGAGCGCGCGCCTGACGTGGGGACGGTCCGGCGGTGGGCAGGAACTTGAGCGCGACGGCTCGCTCCCGCCCGCCCTCGGACCGGCCTCGCGGTTCGTCGCCCCTCGGGCTCGCGGGCCGGCCCTCGTGGACGGCTCCCCAGCCCCCGCTCGCGATCCGTTCCCCGACCTCCCAGTCGCCCACCCGGTAGCCGGCCGGTAAGTGGGCCAGGGGCGCGCTCATCCGACGCACGCTCTCGCCCGTACGCCTTCCGCCACGCGCGGAGGCAGCAGACCCAGGTGCTCCTCGCGGACCAGTCCGAAGCGGAGTGCGAGCCCGACGATCGCCTCGCGCTTGCCGTTGCGGCGGGCGCTGGGCCCCGGGTCCGTCGCGGAGACGGCGACCAGCCGGAGCTTCTCCTCGGCGAGGTAGTCGATGTGGGAGCTGACAGCGCGGGCGGTGAGCCCGCGGTACCCCGGGCAGTTCCTGAGACGTTCGACGATCTGGGGCGTGGTCGGCACGGCGATCACCGACTCGTCGCGCAGCCGGGGCTCGCAGAGCGCCACCAGGATCAGGAAGTAGGTGGCGGTCTCGTCCAGGGAGTAGGCGACGAGGGTCTGTGTCCCCCACCGGCCGCCCGCGAGCTGCGCGCGGTCGGCGTCGAGGTACACGTGATCCGGCGCGAACACCTGGAAGCTCACCGTCGACCCCCGGGTCGGCAGGACGACCCGGGCGAACTCGAAGGGGATGGGCGCCCCGGCCCGGCGCGGTGGGACGCGTAAGTACTCCCCGGCCCCCTCCGGGTTCTCCACCAAGTAGCTCTGGGTGGGGCTGAAGTTGCTCAACTGCCAGTGGTCCTCGGTCACCCGTATCTCGCCCGCCAGCCGGGAGACCGCCGGATCGCCGAGCCGCACCTCCACCGGGGTGTCGGCCGAACCGCGCCCGAACCGGGCGACGTCCCCCGGTCCCAGACGCAGGGTCACCGGCGCCGCACCTTGTCCCCGGGCCTCGACGTGGCCCCCGTTCTCCACCCCGTGGCCGCAACCACCTCCGTTCCTCTGTCCGTCCCGCGGAAGATGAATCGTCACTCCGCTCATCACAACGCCCCCCGATCCTTGCCGCCCCGTCCCGTCCGCCCTGACGGACACCGCCGACCGAGGTCGCGATGCCCGCATGTGCCTCGGACGCCACAGGAACGCGTTCCGTTCGCTCTCCGCCCCGGCCCCGTGTGCCGGCAGTGCTACGGGGCTGTCCTTCCGTCCCCCTGGCGGGAGGACGGCCCCTGGCACTGTGCGGTGGACGTCCGGTCAGTACAGCTTGTTGACGGCCGTGGTCGTGGTCTTCCTGAAGGCGGCCACGGGCGCACCGGTGAAGTCGCCCAGCTGCTGCCACTGCACGACGGTGACGGTCTTGCCGTCCCGTCCCACCGACAGCAGGGAGACATCGGTGGACCCGCCCGCCGTCTCGATGTTCACGCCGCGGACATGGGCGCCCTCCTCCACCGGCAGCGGGCCGAAGTCCCGGCCCTCGGCGTCGACGTCGGGCGAGTTCGCCTCCAGGCGGTCGGCGCAGGTGCGGATCAGGTCGTCGTAGTGCTTCGCCAGGGCCTTGGCCTGGGAGGCCGAGCCCGTCACGACGGTCAGTTGCACGGCGCTGGTGTCCACGTCGGTGCGGAACTCCCGGTGCCGGTAGTCCCAATCGAGCACGCCCTCCGTGCTCACGCAGACGCCGAGGGCCTCCGGGAACCCCTCGGTGACCGGCCCGGCGGTCCAGGACGACGTCGGGTGCGGGGGCAGCTGGGACGCCGACAGGAACTTGGGCGCGGCGGCCTTCGTGGCGGCCCCGGCGGCCGACGCCGTCGACACCGCGCCCGCCGAGAGGGCGGCGACGGCGAGAGCGGCGAGAACGCTCGTACGCATACGCATGGACATGGGTGTTCCCCCTGGGATGAGTGGTGCGTGGTCATGAACGCCCCGAAGAGACCGGTGGTCGGCCGGACCCCGCTCGGTGCGACACCAAGAGCATCAGCGGTCACCACAGCCAGGCGCAACAGCCGACGGCCCATCGAGCACCCTGGAACCATCCCACCCCACCTGACCTGCGGTTAGATGGGTGCCTGGGATACGGTCGCGGCCACGTCGGGCCGTACGTCGCGAAGGGCCCGGTCGCGAAAGTCCGTTGAGCCGCCGCCGGATGTCGGGGAGGGTCTGGTCATGGAGTACTTCTGTTACCACCGCGACCGGCCCGGCTCCCTCCCGTTGCGCGAGGAGCTGCTGGAGCAGCACTGGTCCTACATGGACGGGTACGAGAAGGAGCTGATCGCGCGCGGCCCGACGTTCGCCGGTGACGGCGAGACTCCCACCGGCAGCGTGCACATCGTCGACCTGCCCGATCCCGCCGCCGCCCGCGCGTTCGCCTTCGACGAGCCCAACTACCAGGCGGGCGCGTACCGGGACGTGCTGCTGCGCCGGTGGCGGAACCTGCTGGGGCGCACCATGTGGGAGTTTCCGGGTGGCGCCGGCGGCGGCAACCGGTACCTGGTGTTCGGCCTCGGCTCGGGGCCGGCCGCCGACGTCGACGTACCGTCCGACCAGGACGATCTGATCGCGTACGGGCCGCTGCTGTCCGACGACGGCACCGCGTGGCTGGGGACCGCGGTGCTGCTCAGAGCCCCGGACCCGGATGCGGCACGCGCCGTCCTGACCGCGGACCGGTACGCCACCGTCGAGGTCCACGACTGGGAGTTCGGCGGCCGGCGCTGAGGCGGTGTCGGCGTCGGTTCGGCGGCCGGCGCTACGGCGGTGTCGGCGTCGGCGTCGGGACGAACCGGGTCAACGGCTGCCCGAGGCGTTCCTGGCGGGCACAGGGCCGGTGCCGGGCCGGTGCCCCGTGTAGCGCGGTCGGCGGCCCGGCGCCGCGTAGGCCAGGTGCACGAGACGGGAGTGTTCCTGACGCATGTGCATCAAGGACTCCAGGATGTAGCCGACGAGCAGGACGAGCACGGCGATCGTCATGATCGCGGCGGCGAGGATCGCCGTGGGGATGCGCGGCACGGTGCCCGTGCGGATGAACTCGGCGATGACGGGGATGCCGAGGACGACCGAGACGAAGGCCAGGATTCCCGCGACCACGGTGTGGACGAGCGAGGGCCGCTCGCGCCGGGCGAGATCGAGGATGACCCGCAGGATGCGCCAGCCGTCCCGGAAGGTGCGCAGTTTGCTCTCGCTCCCGGCGGGTCTGACCCGGTAGTCCACCTCCACCTCGGCCGTGGGCAGCCGGAGGTGGAGCGCGTGGATGGTCATCTCGGTCTCGGTCTCGAACTGGCGGGCCAGCGCCGGGAAGGACTTGACGAAGCGGCGTGAGAAGACGCGGTAGCCGCTCAGCATGTCGGTCACGTCGTTGCCGAACAGGGACCGCACCGCGCCGGTGAGCAGCCTGTTGCCGGTCGCGTGCCCCACCCGGTAGGCCTCGCTGACGGTCTCCCGGCGGGCGCCGACCACCTGGTCGTACGGCCCCTCGAAGAGCAGGTCGACCAGGTCGCGTGCCCGGGACGCGTCGTAGGTGTCGTCGCCGTCGATGAGCAGCAGGGCGTCGGCGTCGACATCGGCGAAGGCCCGTCGGATGACGTTGCCCTTTCCCTTGCGCGGTTCCTGACGGACGATCGCGCCCGCTGCCCGGGCGACCTCCACCGTGCGGTCGGTGGAGGCGTTGTCGTACACATAGATGTCCGCCTCGGGGAGCGCCATCCTCAGGTCGCGCACCACCTTGTCGACGGCGGCCTCCTCGTTGTGACACGGCACGACACACGCGATCGTCGGTTGCACGGCCGCTCCTTACCTGACCCGCCGTCGGACGACGACAGAACTACGGATGACGACGGAATTTCGAATGACGATAGGAAATAATGCGTTATGGGCGCGTCCGGACGGTCAGGACGCGCCGGGTCGTTACTCTCGCCGTGTGCTGGTCCTCGTATCCATGGCGCTGCGTGTGCGTGACGCCGTCCGGGGCGTCTGGCGCGAGGCCGCCAAGTTCGGGGCCGTCGGGGCGCTGGCCTTCGTGGTGGACAACGGCGGCTACAACCTGCTGGTGTTCGGCTTTCCCGGCGGCGCGGAGGGCGGGGTGATGCGAGCCGACCCCGTGCCGGCCTCCGTCGTCGCGACGTCCGCCGCGGCGCTCTTCAGCTGGGCGGGGAACCGCTACTGGACCTACCGCCACCGGCATCGCGAGAACATGACGCAGGAACTGGCCCTGTTCCTGTTCGTGAACGCGGTCGGTGTCGCCATCACCGCGGGCACGGTCTTCGCCTCACGGCATGTGCTCGGACTGGAATCGATGGCGAGCGACAACGCCGCCCGCGTCTTCGGCTGGGTCCTCGCGACCTTGTTCCGCTTCGTCACCTACCGGCGCTACGTCTTCGTCGCACCGTGACCGCCGGCGCGACCCGATCCCCGCCTCGCCCCGATCCCCACCGCGGCCCGAACCCCACCTCGCCCCGCCCCGCGTCGCGCCCCGCCCCGTTCGGTCCCGTCGGCGCTGTTAGCATCCGCCGCATGGGACAAAAAGTGCATATTCCGGGCGAAAAGCGCTGGAGCTGGTGGCTGACCGGGACCGCCGTCGCGTGTTGCCTGGCCACGTCCGTCGTCTTCACCCCCGGGTTCATGAGTCCCGACAGCATCGACCAGCTCCGGCAGGCCATGGGCAGGACGCCGCTGACCGACTGGCATCCGCCCGTGCTGAGCCTGGTGTGGCGCGCACTGATCGCCGTCACCGGGACGCCCGCGTCCATGGCCGTCCTCCAGTCCGTCGTCCTCTGGGGCGCGCTGTGGGTGCTCGCCCGGTGCGTCTGGGAGATGACCGCGAGCCGTGGCGGTTCGCTCGCCGTCCTCGGTCTCGGGCTGACTCCCCCCGTACTGACCTTCGTCGGCGTCGTCTGGAAGGACGTGCACGCGGCCTGCGCACTGCTGGCGGCCTGCGCGGTGGCGTTCGTCGGGCTGCGGCTGCGGGACCGCGGACTGTCCCCCCGGATGCGCTGGGGTCTGCTCTGGCTGGGCGTGCTCTTCCTCGCCTACGCCGTGCTCGTGCGCAAGAACGCCTTCCTCGCCGCGATCCCGATGTTCGTCCTGCTCGTCCTCGCACTGTGGCCCTCCCCCGGGCGCCGTACGTGGGCCGCGTGCACGGCGGCGCTGGTGGCCGCGGTCGTCCTGCCCGCCGCGGCGATCTCCTTGATCGCGCGGCCCGTGCAGACGGATCAGGGCGCGCAGATCGTGCTCGACGACCTCGTCCACGTGCTGACCGTGGAGGAACTGCGGTCGGCCGACGTCCGGCCGGAGCTGCGGGACCGCCTGGTGGCCGCGGCCGAGGAGTGCGACCGTGTCGACGCCCTGTCGGACGCCTACTGGGCCTGCTACGAACGCTCGCCGGACGGCATGGCCGGCGACGCGGACGAGCTCACCTCCCTGTGGCTGCGCGAGATGCGCGGACATCTCTCCGGCTATCTCCAGTACCGCCTGCGGGTCTTCACCGCCCTGCTCTTCGAGACGGGCTACGTGTACCAGCCGGGGGTCTTCGCCAACGACCTCGGCATCGAGGTGGCCCGCCCCCGGCTGGAGGCCACCCTCGCCTCGTACGTCAACGGCGTGGCCACCGATCTGCGGCCGCTGTTCCGGGGATGGTTCTGGCTCGCCGTCGCGCTCGTGCTCGCCGTCCGTCCGGGCAGGGGGAGGTTCTCCCTGCCGATCCGGGCGCTGGGCATCAGCTCGCTGGCGTACGTGCTCGGCTATCTGCCCATCGTCCCGGCGACGAACTACCGCTACGTCTACTGGCCTGCGCTCGCCTGCGCGCTCGGTGTGCTGCTGCTCTGGCTGGACCGCGGCGCCCCCGACCGGCCCACGGCGGGCTCCGGCGTCCGGCACGACAGCGCCGCCGTCACCCTCCCCACCGCCGTGACGGCACATCAGCCGACAGCCGCCGAGGACCGGTCCGCGACGTGAGTGTGCCGATGCCGGATTCACCGGCATCGGCAACGGCAACGGCACGGTCGTGGCGCTCACCCGGTGAAGAGTTGCGTGGCCTTCCGTACGAGTTCGTACAGCCCGTAGGCGAGCGGAACGCCCACCCAGATCCACGCGAAGACGATCAGGGGGCGCCGGTCAGGCGGGTTCGGACTGCTGTCGCTGGACGACATCGGCGGCCTCCCTCGGGGCGGGGATGTGGAAGCGGGGGTGGACGGGCCGGACCAGCTCGTTGGCGACGAAGCCGACGACGAGCAGCCCGATCATGATGAAGAAGGACGTGCCGTAGAGGTCGGAGCCGGACTTGCCCGCCTCCTCCTGCCGGTCGGCGATCCAGTTGACGATCAGCGGTCCGAGGACACCGGCCGTGGACCAGGCGGTGAGCAGCCGGCCGTGGATGGCGCCGACCTGGTAGGTGCCGAAGAGGTCCTTCAGATAGGCGGGGATCGTGGCGAAGCCTCCGCCGTAGAAGGACAGGATGACCAGGGCGCAGACGATGAACAGCGGCTTGGAGGAGTCGCCGAACTGCGCGATCAGCAGGTACATCATCGCGCCGACGCCCAGGTAGACGCGGTAGATGTTCTTGCGCCCGATGAGGTCGGACGTCGAGGACCAGACGATACGGCCCGTCATGTTGGCCGCGGAGAGCAGCGCGACGAAACCGGCGGCCGCGGTGACGGTGACCGGGGTGGAGGAGTCCGCGAAGAAGTCCGTGATCATCGGGGCGGCCTTCTCCAGGATGCCGATGCCCGCGGACACTTTCATGCACAGGATGACCCACAGGCACCAGAACTGCGGGGTGCGGATGGCGTTGTGGGCCGAGACCTGCGGGCCCGCGAGGACGCTCGGTCCGCTGTCGACCGGTTTCTCGGTGCGCGGCACCCGAACCAGCAGGACGCCGAGCAGCATGAACACGGCGTACGACAGTCCGTGCACCAGGAAGGCGAGGGCGATGCCGGAGGAGTCGGAGCCGAAGGACTCCAGCATCTGGGCGGACCAGGGCGAGGCGATCAGCGCGCCGCCGCCGAAGCCCATGATCGCGATGCCGGTGGCCATGCCGGGCCGGTCCGGGAACCATTTGATCAGGGTCGAGACGGGCGAGATGTAGCCGATGCCGAGACCGATGCCGCCGACGAAGCCGTAGCCGAAGACGATCAGCCAGTACTGCTCGGTGGCCGCGCCGAGGGAGGCGAGCAGGAAGCCGGAGGAGAAGCAGATGAGCGCGACGGTCATCGCCCAGCGCGGCCCGTTGCGCTCGACGAGGGTGCCGCCGAACGCGGCGGACAGGCCCAGCATGACGATGCCCAGCTGGAAGGGCAGGGCGCTCTGGGTGCCGCTGAGGCCGAGCGCGGCTTCGAGCGGCGGCTTGAAGACGCTCCAGGCGTAGGCCTGTCCGATGGAGAGATGTACGGAGAGCGCGGCCGGGGGGACGAGCCAGCGGCTCCAGCCCGGAGGCGCGACGGGGGGACTCATGATCCCGGACGGTAGGGAGTGGCGCGGGAGTTGAGAAGGCGGCGCGTCGACCGTATGCGATGAACGGTATCCACCGCGCGCCGAACGGTCGTTCCCCGGCCGGACCCGCCTTCGCGTACCGGCCACCTTCATGACCGGGTCATGCCTTGCCCGGTCGTCGCGCGAAGTCTTGCCCGGTCGTTGCGCGAAGTCTTGTCGGCCCAACTTCCATACTGTAGACAATATTTCGTCGACACAGTTCGAAACAGTGCGCCGTCTCCGCGGTATCCCTCGACCGAACGGAGCTCCCTCACCATGAAAGTCGCAGTTCTCGGCGCCGGTGCGATCGGCGCCTATGTCGGCGCCGCTCTCCACCGCGCCGGCGCGGACACGCATCTCGTGGCCCGTGGACCGCATCTGGCGGCCATGAGGCGGGACGGGGTGCGTGTGCTCAGCTCGCGCGGGGACTTCACCGCCCGCGCCCACGCCACCGACGACCCGGCCGAGATCGGCCCGGTCGACTTCGTGTTCCTGGGCCTCAAGGCCAACTCGTACGCGGCGTGCGGGCCGCTGATCGAGCCTCTGCTGCACAGCACCACGGCGGTCGTCGCCGCCCAGAACGGCATCCCCTGGTGGTACTTCCACCGGTACGGCGGCCAGCACGACGGCCACCGCGTCGAGAGCGTGGACCCGGGCGGCGCGGTCAGTGCGGTGCTCGCGCCCGAACGGGCCGTCGGCTGTGTCGTCTACGCGGCCACCGAGCTCGAAGGGCCGGGCATCGTACGGCACCTGGAAGGCACCCGGTTCTCCATCGGGGAGCCCGACCGTACGGTCTCGGCGCGCTGTCGGGCGTTCAGCGAGGCCATGGTGGCGGGCGGTCTGAAGTGTCCGGTGGAGCCCGACATCCGGGGCGACATCTGGATCAAGCTGCTCGGCAACATCTCGTTCAACCCGATCAGTGCCCTGGCCCGCGCGACCATGCGGCAGATGTGTCTGCACGGCGGCACCCGCAAGGTCATCGAGACGATGATGGCCGAGACGCTGGCCGTCGCCGAGGCCCTGGGCTGCGAGGTCGGGGTCTCCATCGAACGGCGGATGGCCGGCGCGGAACGCGTCGGCGACCACCGCACCTCCACGCTCCAGGACCTGGAGCGCGGCAAACCGCTGGAACTCGACGCCCTGCTGGCCGCCGTCGTCGAACTGGCGGACATCACCGGCGTCGAGGTGCCCACACTCCGCACCGTCCACGCCATCTCGGACCTGCTCGCGCTGAGGAGCGCCGCGTGAAGAACCGGCAGAAACAGCAGAAATGGCAGAACCGGCAACCGAAGAGCTACACCAGGCTCACCCGTCCCCTCGTCCGCGACTCCCGCGACGAGCCCTTCCGGCAGGCGAGTTGGGAGGAGGCGCTGGACCGGGCCGCCCGTGGCATCGAGCGCAACCGCGGCGCGTTCGGCATGTTCTCCTGCGCCCGCGCCACCAACGAGATGAACTACGTGGCGCAGAAGTTCGCCCGCGTGGTCATGGGCACCAACAACGTCGACTCCTGCAACCGCACCTGTCACGCACCGAGCGTGGCCGGCCTGTCCGCCGCCTTCGGCTCCGGCGGCGGCACCTCGTCCTACGAGGAGATCGAGCACACCGACGTCATCGTGATGTGGGGGTCCAACGCCCGCTTCGCGCACCCGATCTTCTTCCAGCACGTGCTGAAGGGGATACGCAACGGCGCCCGGATGTACGCGGTCGACCCCCGCCGGACGTCCACCGCCGAATGGGCGGAGAGCTGGCTGGGGCTGAACGTGGGCACCGACATCCCGATGGCGCACGCGATCGGCCGCGAGATCATCCACGCGGGCCTCGTCAACGAGGCGTTCGTCGAGCGGGCGACCACCGGCTTCGAGGAGTACCGGGCGCTCGTCGAGCCCTGGACGCTCTCGCTCGCGGAGAAGGTCACGGGCGTACCGGCCGCCGCCATCCGGGAGTTGGCGCACGCATACGCCCGCGCCGAGCGCGCCCAGCTGTGCTGGACCCTCGGCATCACCGAGCACCACAACGGCACGGACAACGTCCGCGCGCTGATCAACCTCTCACTGCTGACCGGTCACGTGGGCCGCTACGCCTCCGGGTTGCAGCCCCTGCGCGGCCAGAACAACGTGCAGGGCGGCGGCGACATGGGCGCCATTCCCAACCGGCTGCCCGGCTTCCAGGACATCCACGACCCCGAGTCCCGGCTGAAGTTCGAGTCGGCGTGGGACACCGTCATCCAGCCGCACTACGGGCTGAACCTGACGGAGATGTTCGAGGCCATGGAGGAGGGGTCGCTGAAGGCCGTGTACTGCATCGGGGAGAACCCGGCGCAGTCCGAGGCCGACAGCGAGCAGGCCGTGCGGCGCATGCGGGAGCTGGACTTCCTCGTCGTCCAGGACATCTTTCTCACGAAGACAGCCGAGCTGGCCGATGTCGTGCTGCCCGCGACCGCAGGGTGGGCGGAGACGGACGGCACGACCACCAACAGCGAACGGCGGGTCCAGCGGGTGCGCCGGGCGGTCACCCCGCCCGGGGAGGCCCGCGAGGACATCGACATCATCTGCGACCTCGCCTCCCGGCTCGGGCACGACTGGAAGTACGCCGACGCCGAGGCCGTCTGGAACGAGTTGCGGTCGGTGTCGCCGGCCCACTACGGCATGACGTACGAGCGGCTGGCGGAGCACCAGGGCATCCAGTGGCCCTGCCCGGACACCGACCGGCTCGAACCCACCTATCTGCACGGCCGGTTGTGGGATCCGGACCCGGAGCGACGGGGCAGGCTCGCGCCCTTCGGGATCGTCCGGCACGACCCCCCGGTGGATCTGACGGACGAGCAGTTCCCCATCCGGCTGACCACCGGCCGGCGCCTCGACTCCTACAACACCGGTGTACAGAGCGGCGGTTACGCCTCACCGCTGCGGCGCGGGGAGTACATCGAGCTGTGCCCGGAGGACGCCGAGCGCTACGGGGTCACGGTCGGCGAGGAGGTCCAGGTCTCCTCGCGGCGCGGGTCGGTGACGGCACCGGTGTGGATCGACCTCGGGCTGCGGCCGGGCCTGGCCTTCATGACCATGCACTTTCCCGACGAGGTGGACACCAACCAGCTGACGATCGAGGCCAACTGCCCGATCGCGGGGACGGCGGAGTTCAAGGCGTCGGCGATCCGGATCGAGAAGCTGCCCGTCGCGACCATCGTGAGGTGACGTCAAGTGGACCTGCACTTCGGTGACAGCAAACCGACGGACGAGGAGAAGGCGGCGGTCGACGCGCTGCTCGGGCCGCCGGAGTCCTCCTGGGAGGGCGCGGCCCGCGACGAGATGACGGCCGCCGATCTGCGGTGGGCACGGGGCGGCCGGGAAGCCCGGGAACGCCGTGACCTGCTGTTGCCGGGGCTGCACGCGATCAACGACCGGATCGGCTGGATCAGCGAGGGCGCGCTGGACTACCTCTGCCGACGGCTGACCGTGCCGCCGGCGGAGGCGTACGGCGTGGCCACCTTCTACGCCATGTTCTCGGTCGAGCCGCGACCCGCGACCGTGCTGCACCTGTGCACGGACCTGGCGTGCGCGGCGGCCGGGGCCGCCGACCTGTGCGCCGGGGTCGAGGCCCGCCTGGGCCTCGGCAGCGGGGTGAGCGTGCGGCGCAGCCCGTGCCTGGGACTGTGCGAGCGGGCACCCGCCGCGCTCGCGATCAAGGCCGGGGACCCGGTGCGTACGGCGGTGTCGGCGCCCGCGACCGTCGAGCGGGCCGTCCTCGCGGCGAGCGCGCCCGACTCGGCCGAGGAGGAACCGCCGGCGGCCATGGCGGTCCCCCAGGCCGGGGACCCGTCGCTGACGCTGCTGGGCCGCGTCGGGGTCGTCGATCCGTCCTCGCTCGACGACTACCGGGCGCACGGCGGTTACACGGCCCTGCGGCGGGCCTTCGAACTCGGGCCCGCCGGAGTCATCCGCGAGGTCACCGACTCGGGCCTGGTCGGGCGGGGCGGCGCCGCCTTCCCCACCGGCCGCAAGTGGCAGGCCACGGCGGCGCAGCCCGACCGTCCGCACCACCTCGTCTGCAACGCGGACGAATCCGAGCCGGGCACCTTCAAGGACCGCGTGCTCATCGAAGGCGACCCGTTCTCCCTGGTCGAGGCGATGACGATCGCGGGGTACGCGACCGGCGCGCACCGGGGCCACCTGTATCTGCGCGGCGAGTACCCGCGGGCGCTGCGCCTGCTGGAGAACGCCCTCGCACAGTGCCGGGCCCGGGGCCTGCTGGGCGACGACGTCCTCGGGCAGGGATACGCCTTCGACATCGAGATCCGCCGGGGCGCCGGGGCCTACATCTGCGGCGAGGAGACGGCCCTGTTCAACAGCATCGAGGGGTACCGGGGCGAGCCTCGTTCCAAGCCGCCGTTCCCGGTGGAGAAGGGCCTGTTCGGCAAGCCGACGGTGGAGAACAACGTCGAGACGCTCGTCAACGTCCTGCCGGTCCTCACCATGGGCGCCCCGGCGTACGCGGCGATCGGCACCGACCGCTCCACCGGGCCGAAGCTGTTCTGTGTCTCGGGCAGTGTCGAGCGGCCCGGCATCTACGAGCTGCCCTTCGGGGCCACGCTGGGAGAGCTGCTCGCACTCTCCGGCGTACGCGACGGCCTGCGCGCCGTCCTCCTCGGCGGCGCGGCCGGTGGTTTCGTCCGCCCCGACGAGCTGGACATCCCGCTCACCTTCGAGGGGACACGGGAGGCGGGCACGACGCTCGGCTCGGGGGTGGTGATGGCCTTCGACGACACGGTCCCGCTGCCCCGGCTGCTGCTGCGGATCGCCGAGTTCTTCCGGGACGAGTCCTGCGGGCAGTGCGTGCCGTGCCGGGTGGGGACCGTACGGCAGGAGGAGGCGCTGCACCGGATCGCCGAGCGGACCGGGGCGGCCGCGGCCGGTGACATCGCCCTGCTCAGGGAGGTCGGCCGCGCCATGCGGGACGCCTCCATCTGCGGTCTCGGACAGACCGCGTGGAACGCCGTGGAATCCGCCATCGACCGTCTGGGGGCGTACGAATGACCGTGATCCCGCTGGGAGTGCCGCGTCGCCTCCTGGAGTTCACCCTCGACGGGGAGCCGGTGCGTGCCCCCGAGGGCTCCACGATCCTGGACGCCTGCCGGGCCGCCGGCAAGGACGTGCCGACCCTCTGCGAGGGCGACACCCTCACCCCGAAGAACGCCTGCCGGGTCTGTGTCGTCGAGGTCGAGGGCGCCCGGACCCTGGTCCCGGCCTGCTCCCGCAAGGCCGAGCCAGGCATGGAGGTGCGGACGGACACCGAGCGCGCCCGGCACAGCCGCAAGATCGTGCTGGAACTCCTCGCGTCGTCGGTCGATCTCTCGACGACCCCGAAGGTCGCGGGATGGCTCAAGGAGTACGAGGCGAAACCGGACCGCTTCGGCCCGGACGCGGCCCGACTGAACGAGGAGCCCAAGGTCGACAACGAGCTGTACGTCCGGGACTACGACAAATGCATCCTGTGTTACAAGTGCGTGGACGCCTGTGGGGACCAGTGGCAGAACACGTTCGCGATCTCCGTCGCGGGCCGGGGCTTCGACGCCCGGATCGCCGTGGAGCACGACGCCCCGCTCACCGACTCGGCCTGCGTGTACTGCGGCAACTGCATCGAGGTCTGCCCGACGGGCGCGCTGTCCTTCAAGTCGGAGTTCGACATGCGGGCGGCGGGCACCTGGGACGAGTCGGCGCAGACGGAGACCACCACGGTGTGCGCGTACTGCGGTGTGGGCTGCAACCTCACACTCCATGTGCAGGACAATGAGATCGTGAAGGTCACCTCGCCGCACGACAACCCGGTGACCCACGGCAACCTCTGCATCAAGGGCCGTTTCGGCTACCAGCACGTACAGAACCGGGACTGAGACACGACATGGGACGAGTCACGGAACGACGCAAGGTGATCCGCATCCGGGACGGCGCGGTCTCCACCCGCCCGGACACGCTCGTCGCCGAGGAACCGATGGAGATCCGGCTGAACGGCAAGCCGCTCGCGATCACCATGCGCACCCCGGGCGACGACTTCGCCCTGGCGGCGGGGTTCCTGGTCAGCGAAGGGGTGCTCGCCCAGCGGTCGGACCTGCAGAACATCGTCTACTGCGCGGGAGCCACGGCGGACGGCTCGAACACCTACAACGTGGTGGACGTGAAGACCGCGCCCGGGGTCACCGTCCCGGACATCACCCTCGAACGCAACGTCTACACGACCTCGTCCTGCGGGCTGTGCGGGAAGGCGTCGCTGGACGCCGTACGGACGACCGCCCGGTGGGCCGTCGACGACACGCACGGCGGTGACGCTCCCCCGGTCCGGCTCGACCCCGAACTCCTCGCGGGCCTCCCCGACCGGCTCCGCGCGGCCCAGCGGGTCTTCGACCGGACCGGGGGTCTGCA
This sequence comes from Streptomyces sp. 11x1, assembly GCF_032598905.1. Lineage (NCBI taxonomy): Bacteria > Bacillati > Actinomycetota > Actinomycetes > Kitasatosporales > Streptomycetaceae > Streptomyces > Streptomyces sp. 11x1. The sequence goes on from NZ_CP122458.1 coordinate 1,797,076, forward strand.
CGCGGCGGCCCTGTTCAGCGAGGACGGCGAGCTGCTCGACGTACGGGAGGACGTCGGGCGGCACAACGCCGTGGACAAGCTGGTGGGGCGGGCGCTGCAGAGCGGGTCGCTGCCGCTGTCGAGGGCCGTGCTGCTGGTGTCGGGGCGAGCCTCGTTCGAGCTGGCGCAGAAGGCGGTGATGGCGGGGATCCCGGTGCTGGCCGCGGTGTCGGCACCGTCGTCCCTCGCGGTGGACCTGGCGGCGGAGACCGGGCTGACGCTGGTGGGCTTCCTGCGGGGTGCCTCCATGAACGTGTACGCGGGCGAGCACCGGATCGCTCTGCGGGCCGCGGCCGCGAAAGGGTGAGCGGCTCCCCGCGACACGGCGGCGGGGCCCCCGACGGCGGGGAGCGCCCCCTGCGCCCTGGGGGCCCCGCCGTTTGCCTCGCCGGGCAACGCCATGGGCCCACTGGTTTCGTCGGCGGGTGCGGGTGGGTGAGGGCTGGTCGCGCAGTTCCCCGCGCCCCTGAAAGACCAGGCCCTGCGGGCCTGAATGGCGACGGGGCTGAGGGGTGAAAAGCGCGGGGCGCAGCCCCTGCTCTTCAGGGGCGCGGGGAACTGCGCGAGAAGCCCCCACCCACCCGCACCCGCCGACGAAACACGCACCCCCCACCCTCTGACGCGAAACACGCCCACCCACCCGCACGGTTCTTGTGAGCCCCAGACCCCCCAAGTACCGTCATGGCCGCACATCGGACGTGGGACGTCCGATGTCCCATCACCCAGACGGATGAAGGGCTGGCCACCGTGCCGTCGATTCTTCGCGCACGCCTCAGATCCCCCCTCACCGCGGTGCTCACCACCACCGCCCTCCTCGCCCTCAGCCCCTCCCACCACGCCGGGGCCGCGCCCCAACCCACCCCCATCACGGCCGAGTTCGAGCAGCAGGTCCTCTTCAAGGCCTCCCAGGACCCCGGCTACGCCTGCTTCCGCATCCCGGCGATCGTGCGAAGCAACACCGGCACCCTGCTCGCCTTCGCCGAGGGCCGCGTCCTGAACTGCGGGGACGCGGCCGACATAGACCTCGTGGTGAAGCGGTCCACGGACGGCGGCCGCACCTGGGGCCCCTTGCAGGTGGTCAACGAGGGCGGCGGCGACACCCACGGCAACCCCGCCCCCGTGGTCGACCGCCGGACCGGCCGCATCGTGCTGGCGGAGACGTACAACACGGGCCGCCTCGACAGCGCGAGCTGTGACGTCCCCTGCGACCGCGCCCCGCACCTCCAGCGCAGCGACGACGACGGGCTGACCTGGTCCGAGCCGCGCAGCCTGAGCGACCAGATCCGCCCGGCCGACTGGAACTCCTGGTACGCCACCGGCCCGGTGCACGGCATCCAGCTCACCCGGGGCCCGCGCGCCGGACGCCTCGTGCTCGGCGTCAACGCCGAGACCTGGGCGGGCGGCCGGGTCACCGCCAACCACGCGGCGCTCGTGACCAGCGACGACGGCGGGGAGAACTGGAGGATCGGCGCCACGGACACCTGGCCGGTCGCGGACGACGGAACGTTCCGCCAGAAGCCGTCGGAGCTGACACTCGCCGAGCGCGCGGACGGCTCGGTGCTGGTCAGCGGGCGCGAGCAGGACGGCACCGACCTGGGCCACCGCAGCCAGACGGTCAGCAGGGACGGGGGCACCACCTTCACCGGGCCCTTCCGGGCGCTCCCGGACCTGTACACGCCCCAGGTGCAGGGCTCCGTGCTGCGCCTCGGGAACCGGATGCTGCTGGCGGCCCCGGCCGACCTCGACCGCCGCCGCACCATGGCGATCCGCTCCTCGTACGACGGCGGGCGCACCTGGGAGAGCGTGGACCGGGGCACGGTCGTCACCACGGACTGGTCCGGCTACTCGGATCTGGTCCGGATCGGCGGCGGCGAGGCAGGCAACGAGGTCGTCGGGCTGCTGTACGAGGGCGGCGCGGTCGACGCCCGGGACGAGATCCGCTTCGCCCGGTTCACCGAGGACTGGCTGAAGCCCCGCAGGGGTCCGGACCCGACGACGCCGGACCTCGCGCCCGGCGGCAGACCGGCGGCCGTCCTCGGGGGCGCCCGGCCCACGGACGGCGTGGTCGGCGGCGCGCTCGGGTTCGACGGCGCCGACGACGCCGTACGGCTGCCGTACCGGTCCCGACTGCCGCTCGGCACCGAGGAGTTCACCGCCTCGCTCTGGTTCCGGTACTCGGCGACCGCCGGGGAACAGCCGATGCTGTGGATGGGCGGGGTCGGCACCACACAGCCGCAGGTGTGGCTGCGCGGGGAGCCGGCGTCCGGGCGGCTGACGGGGCTGATCACCGTGCGGGACGGGGCCTCGCCGCCCCGCACCGCCTCCGTGCGCTCCACGGGCGCGTACAACGACGGGGCGTGGCACCGGCTCGTGCTACGGCGCGATGGGGGTACCTCCCGCGCGAGCGCAGCCGAGCGTGGGGGAGGGCAGCTCACCCTCTTCGTCGACGGCACCGCGTTCACCGCCGCCGACGTCCCCGGATCGGTCAGCCGGAACTCGCCGTTCGGCGTGCACATCGGGCAACGGGTGGACAGCCGCGCCCACTTCACCGGCTCGATCGACGAAGTACGGCTGTACGACCGGGCGTTGAGCGACGCGGAAGTGGCCGGGCTCTCGTCGGCCGACTCCGCGACGCGCGGCGAGATCCTGCGACTGCCCATGGACCGGGTGAACGCGGGCAACTAACGTCCCTTGCGTGCCCGACGACGCCGGAGCGCGACAGCGGACAGGGGCCGGACCGGTCCTGATCCTGGCCCTGGTCCTGGCCCTCGCCGCCGTGCTGCTCACCGTCCTCCCGGACGACGACCGGGAGGGCGGCGTGTCCTGCACGGCCAGTACGGTCCGGGACTGGAACCCGGACACGTCGCTGACCGGCGAGTTCACCCGGTACGGCGACGACGCGACCCGCACCGACGACTGGACCGGCGGCGACGGCACCCACTCCGTGCGGCTCCCGGACGGGCGGGTCCTGTGGCTGTTCTCGGACACCTATCTGGGCCAGGTGCACCCACCGCCCAACCCGGCCGGCGAGTCCGTCGCCTGGCGGGACGTCGCCACGCCCCTGGTACGCAACTCGGCCGTGGTGATGTCCCCTTCGGGTCGTCTGGAGGCCACGCTCCCGGCGCCCGTCTTCCCGGACCCGGCCCCGCAGCGATGGCGCTGGCCGGTGGCCGCCCGGGTCGAGCCCCGCTCCCCCGGCTCGGACGAGAAGGTCGTACGGGTGCTGCTGTGGACGCGTACGGCAGGGCCGTCGCCGTGGATCTACGGGGTGCCCACCGCGACCGAGGTCGCCACCCTGTCGCTGCCGGAGCTGCGGTTGGAGGGGATCACCACGGTGCTGGACCAGGAGGCGGTCGCTGATCCGGCCCGGCGGGTGCTGTTCGGGACGACGGCCGTGGACGCGGGCGAGTGGACGTACGTCTTCGGCGGCACCGACGCCCAGGCCGCCTCCCGGCCGACCTCACACGCGTATGTGGCCCGGGTGCCGCGCGGCCGGCTCGGGGAGCCGGGGGCGTGGGAGTACTGGGACGGAAGCCGGTGGGCGGTGCGGGGGCGGCCGAAGGCGGTGCTCGGCGACGGTGGGGACAAGGGGGTGGGCAGTGCCTTCAGCGTCGTCCGGGACGGGCGCACCTATGTGCTGTTCACCATGGCCGCCGGGACGGCGGGGCTGACGACCGTCACCGCGTACTGGGCCTGCTCCCCCACCGGCCCCTGGCACGGGCCCACCGAGGGGTTCAGTCCCCCGCTGCCGAACAGCGGCGTCGCGGCGTACAACCCGCAGGCGCACCGGGCGGTCGGCGACGGGCGGCTGGTGCTCAGCTACGACGTCAACTGGCTGGACGCCGACGCGGCAGCGGCGCAGCTGAACATCACCCGGAACGTTTCCCTGTACCGGCCGCGGTTCGTATCGCTTCGTCTGGCTGCTCCGTGACCGCCGGCTCGTCCGCGGAGCCCTCCACCGGGTCCTTGGCGCGGCGCTTGGCGATGACCGCGCAGACCATGAGCTGCATCTGGTGGAAGAGCATCAGCGGCAAGACGGCGAGGGACGCCTCGGTGCCGAACAGGACGCTCGCCATGGGCAGTCCGGAGGCGAGGGACTTCTTGGAGCCCGCGAACTGGATCGCGACGCGGTCCGCCCGGTCGAAGCGCAGGGCCTTGGCGCCGTACCAGGTGAGCAGCAGCATCACCGCGAGCAGGACCGCCTCGACGACGAGGAGTCCGGCGAGCCGCAGCGGGCTGACCTGGCTCCAGATCCCGCGCACCATACCCTCGCTGAAGGCGACGTAGACGACGAGGAGGATGGAGCCGCGGTCGACGAGGCCGAGGATCCGCTTGTGCCGGGTGACGAAGCCGCCGATCCAGCGGCGGGCCAGCTGTCCGGCGACGAACGGCACCAGCAGCTGGAGCACGATCTTCAGCAGCGAGTCGGCGGAGAAGCCGCCGACGCTGGCGCCCAGCAGGCTCGCGGCGAGCAGCGGGGTGACCACGATGCCCGCGAGGGAGGAGAAGGAGCCCGCGCAGATCGCGGCGGGGACGTTGCCCCGGGCCATCGAGGTGAAGGCGATCGAGGACTGGATCGTCGACGGGACGAGGGTGAGGAAGAGCAGACCGGCGTAGAGGGAGGGGGTGAGGAATACCGGTTCGAGGCCGCGGGCCGCCAGACCCAGCAGCGGGAAGATGACGAACGTGCAGGCCAGAACGGTGAGATGGAGCCGCCAGTGCTTGAGGCCGTCGAGGGCCTCGCGGGTGGAGAGCCGGGCGCCGTAGAGAAAGAAGAGGAAGGCGATCGCGGCCGTGGACGCCCCCGAGGCGACCTCGGCGGCCGCGCCCCGCGCCGGGAGGAGCGCCGCGACGCCCACCGTCCCGAGCAACAGCAGGATGTACGGGTCGATCGGCATCCAACTCGGCCACTTCAGGCGTTTCACGGTGCTCCACGTACTTTCGATGAGGGTGCGTCAGGGGCCGGAAGGCCCCTCTCCATCGTCCTCTCCCGCCCCTTGATCGGGAATCCTTCATACCGCTCTGACTGTTATCGCGTTCCACGATAAGCGGGTAGGCTGGCGCTCGTGTACGACCCCTCCCAGCTGCGCACCTTCCTCGCCGTGGCCCAGACCCTGAGCTTCACCCAGGCCGCCCGGCGGCTGGGGCTGCGGCAGTCCACGGTCAGCCAGCACGTGCGGCGGCTGGAGGACGCGGCCGGGCGGCAGCTGTTCTCCCGGGACACGCACTCCGTGGAGCTGACGGAGGACGGCGAGGCGATGCTCGGCTTCGCCCGGCGGCTCCTTGAGGTGCACGAGCAGGCGACGGCGTTCTTCACCGGGACCCGGCTGCGCGGACGGCTGCGGTTCGGCGCCTCGGAGGACTTCGTGCTGACCCGGCTCCCGGAGATCCTGGAGGCCTTCCGGCACGACCATCCCGAGGTGGAGCTGGAGCTGACCGTCGAGCTGTCGGGCACGCTGCACGAGCGGCTCGCGGCGGGCAAGCTCGATCTGGTGCTGGCCAAGCGCCGTCCGGAGGATCCCCGCGGCGAGCCCGTCTGGACGGACCGGCTGGTGTGGATCGGCGCGGAGCGGCTCCGCCTCGACGCCGACCGGCCGGTCCCGCTGATCATCTATCCACCGCCGGGCATCACCCGCACCCTGGCCCTGGAGGCGCTGGAGCGCGAGGGCCGCGCCTGGCGGATCGCCTGCACCAGCGGCAGCCTCAACGGCCTCGTCGCCGCCGCCCGGGCGGGCCTCGGCGTGATGGCGCATTCCCGCCGTCTGGTGCCCCCCGGCCTGGTCCGCGTCCCGGAGCGGGCCGGGCTGCCGGAGCTCGGCGAGGTCGACTTCGTCCTCGTCCACGGCCGCCGCCCGGGTGCGGCGACGAGCGCGGCGGACGCCCTCGCGGCGGCCATCCTCGCCGGCGGCGACCGGCTCCACGGCCGTGCACGGGGGGTGTGACGGCCCCGGACCGGACCTGAACGATGCTCGCGTTTCCCCAGGTCGGATCGTGTTCGCGAGGACGCGCACCGTAACCGGACCGTGCGGGTTCGGTGGAGATTGCGGTCCCGAAACTTACTGATGCGCCAGGAATTGCGCCTGAGACCTCCCCATCTGCGTGTGTTTTCCGGCGTCACGCCCTGCCGTCCCCTCGAATGCGCCCCCTCCACGACCCTCCCGTCCGTTCTCCCGGTGAGGTAGCTTTCACGCGCTGTGCGGAGCGCCACGAGGAGCGGGTTTGCGCGAGTTCACCAACCCCCCGTTGGCGTCGGCGCCGCCGGTGGGCGGCCTGGCCGACGTCGTCTTCGAGTACGCCCAGGAGGACCCGGCGCACATCGCGCTCGGCCGCAAGGACGAGCGGGGCGAGTGGCGCGACGTGACCTCCGCCGAGTTCCGCGACGAGGTCCTCGCACTGGCGAAGGGCCTGCTGGCGCAGGGCATCCGGTTCGGCGACCGGGTCGCCATCATGTGCCGTACGCGCTACGAGTGGACCCTCTTCGACTACGCGCTGTGGACCGTCGGCGCCCAGGTCGTCCCCGTCTACCCGACCTCCTCGGCCGAGCAGGTCTTCTGGATGCTGTACGACTCCCAGTGCACGGCCGCCATGGTCGAGCACGAGGACCACGCGATGACCATCGCCACGGTCATCGACCGGCTCCCGCAGCTGCGCAGGCTCTGGCAGCTGGACGTGGGCGCGGTGCAGGAGCTGTACGAGTCGGGGGCGCACCTCGACGACGAGGTGGTGCACCGGCACCGGCGCGCGGTGACGCCGGAGTCGATCGCGACGATCATCTACACCTCCGGCACGACGGGCCGCCCCAAGGGCTGTGTCATCTCGCACGCCAACTTCATGGTCGAGGCGGACACGGTCATCGAGCGCTGGGCGCCGCTGTTCAAGTCCCGCAGGGGTGACGAGGCGGCGACGCTGCTGTTCCTGCCGCTCGCGCACGTCTTCGGGCGGATGGTGCAGGTCGCGGGCATCCGGGGGAAGGTCAAGTTCGGCCATCAGCCGCAGCTCAATGCGGCGGTCCTGCTGCCCGACCTGGCCGCCTTCAAGCCGACGTTCTTCCTCGCGGTGCCGTACATCTTCGAGAAGGTCTTCAACGCGAGCCGGCGCAAGGCCGAACGCGAGGGCAGGGACGGGCCGTTCGAGAAGGCCGTCGAGGTCGCCGTGAAGTACGCGGACGCGATGGAGGCACGTGCCTGGGGCACCGGGCCCGGCCCGTCGGCCGGGCTGCGGATGCAGCACCAGTTCTTCGACAAGGTCGTCTACGGCAAGATCCGCGAGGCCATGGGCGGCCGGATCAAGTACGCGATGTCGGGCGGTTCGGCGATGGACCGCCGGCTCGGCCTGTTCTTCGCGGGCGCGGGCGTCCACATCTTCGAGGGGTACGGTCTGACGGAGTGCACGGCGGCCGCGACCGCCAACCCGCCGGAACGCACCCGGTACGGCACCGTCGGCCAGGCCATCCCGGGCATGACCGTGCACATCGCGGACGACGGCGAGATCTGGCTGCGCGGCCCCAACGTCTTCCAGGGCTACCTCAACAACCAGAAGGCCACCGACGAGACGCTGCACGACGGCTGGCTCGCCACCGGTGACCTGGGCTCCCTCGACGAGGACGGCTATCTCACCATCACCGGGCGGAAGAAGGAGATCCTGGTGACCTCGGGCGGCAAGAGCGTCTCGCCCGCGATCCTGGAGGAACGGGTGCGCGACCATCCGCTGGTCGCCCAGTGCATCGTGGTCGGCAACGACCGCCCGTACATCGCCGCGCTGGTCACCCTGGACGGGGAGGCCGTCGAGCACTGGCTCCAGATGCACCACAAGGCGAAGCTGTCGCCGGCCGAGCTGGTGCGCGATCCGGAGCTGGAGACCGAGGTGCGGCGGGCGGTGGTCGCCGCCAACACCCTGGTCTCGCAGGCCGAGTCGATCCGTACGTTCCGGATCCTCGCCCACCAGTTCACCGAGGAGCACGGTCTGCTGACGCCCTCGCTGAAGCTGAAGCGGAAGGCGATCGAGAAGGCGTACGCGAGCGAGGTCGAGGCGCTGTACCGGGCGTGAGCCCCGCCCCCCTCGCCGGTCAGACCAACTGGTAGCCCCGCATGTTCCGCAGCAGCAGATGGCAGTTCTGCAGGGAACCCGAGGTGTCGCCCAGCGAGCGGTAGATGCCCCACTTGGGGCGGAGCCGGTCCGCGAGAAAGGTGTCGACGCCGGCGCGGGAGACGTCGATGAGCGTGGTGGAGCCCTTCTTGAGGATCCAACGCACCGAACCGGCCGAGCCGTTGCCCACCTTGACCTGGAAGTCGACGTCCACCCAGGAGTTGTGCAGCGGCGCCAGGTCGGTGCGCCCGACCAGGATGTCGTCGATCGGCAGCTTCAGTTCGATGGTCTGCGCCCCGTTCACCCGTCGCAGGGACTGCACGACGAGCGGCGAGCTGCCGGCGCCGGGCTGTTTCATCTGCATGATGTGCGTGAAGCTGGTGGTCGCCTTCAGCGAGGTCGGGATGTACATCTGGTAGGTGACCCGCCAGGTCTGCCCCTCTGTCCAGCGCAGGAAGCCGCTGCCCGTCCGCAGGCCGGTGACCTCGTGGCGCTGACGGTCGGTGGAGGTGTCCCGGTCGACGGTGTGCATGTCGAACCGCCAGGTGTCGCCGGTGGCGCGGATGTGCGGCGCGGCGGCGGTGTGGGAGTCGGCGCGGTCGTCCTCCAGGGTCTCGAAGGCCCGCAGTCCGTCGGCGCTCGCCGAGGGGGACCACTTCAACTGCCAGGAGGCGGCGTGCGCGGCGGGGGCCGGCAGCGCGGCGGCGGCCGCCGCCGCGCTGCCGAGCGCGGCGCCGAGGATGTTCCTGCGTGTGGGGGTCATCAGCCATCCATTCACGTACGTGAGTGAGATTCACCGACGTGTGTCGCGGCAAGGACAGGTTCCCCGCGTGACTGCGTTCGGTCAATGGTCCAGACCGATAGGTTGGGACCGCCGGATCCATTTCCGGCCAATCTGCGATTCGGGGCGCGAGCGAGCCGCTCAGGAATGCATCGCGCGCCGTGATCGTTGACGATGGGAAGTACCACCCGACGACTTGAAGGATCGAGAGCTCGTGAGCAGCAAGGTCCCCCCGATCATCCTGAACAACGGCGTCGAGATGCCCCAGCTGGGCTTCGGCGTGTGGCAGGTGCCGGACGACGAGGCCGAGCAGGCGGTCACCACCGCACTGGAGGCCGGCTACCGGAGCATCGACACCGCCGCGATCTACGGCAACGAGGAGGGTACGGGCAAGGCACTCGCCAAGGCCGGCGTCGCCCGCAAGGACCTCTTCGTCACCACCAAGCTCTGGAACAGCGACCAGGGCTACGAGTCCACCCTGCGCGCCTTCGACGAGTCCCTGGACAAGCTCGGCCTGGAGTACGTGGATCTGTACCTGATCCACTGGCCGATGCCGGACCGGGGCACCTTCGTCGACACGTTCAAGGCGTTCGAGAAGCTCTACGCCGACGGACGCGCGAAGGCCATCGGTGTCTCCAACTTCCTTCCGGAGCACCTGGAGACCCTGATCGAGGCCACGAACGTCATCCCGGCCGTCAACCAGATCGAGCTGCACCCGCACCTGCAGCAGCTCGCCGCCCGCGAGTACCACGCGGAGCAGGGCATCGCCACCGAGGCCTGGTCGCCGCTCGGCCAGGGCAAGGGGCTCCTGGAGGTCCCGGCGATCATCGCGATCGCACAGAAGCACGGCCGCACCCCCGCGCAGGTGGTCCTCCGCTGGCACCTCCAGCTGGGCAACGTGGTCATCCCCAAGTCCGTGACCCCGTCCCGCATCAAGGAGAACATCGAGGTCTTCGACTTCTCCCTGGACACCGAGGACATCGCCGCGATCAGCGCACTGAACGAGGACCGGCGCATCGGCCCGGACCCGGCGACGTTCAACCAGGCCTGAGACAAGGCCCGAGACAGACCTGAGACCGCCCGTCGGAAGGCTTCCGACGGGCGGTCTCGCGTGTGCCCGGCACCCGTGGTGCCCGCGTCAGACCGGCTGCCCGATCGGCCGTACGACCACGGTGTTGATGTCCACCCCGGCCGGCTGGCGGATCGCCCAGACCACGGAGTCGGCGATCTGGTCGGCGGTGAGGAGATGGCCGGGCGGCAGGCTGCCGTAGCTGTCCCAGAACGGCGTCTCCACGCGGCCGGGCGCGATGAGGGTCACGCCGACGCCCCACTCGGTGACCTGACGCCGTGTGTTCTCGGCGAGCCCGGTGACGGCCCACTTGGTCGCGCCGTAGATGTTCCCGGGCCCGTGAATGAAACCCGCGACGCTGCCGACCAGCATGATCCGCCCCCTGCTCTCCTTGAGGGCGTCGATGGAGGCCCGGATGAGCAGGGCCGGGCCGAGCACATTGGTCAGCACCATCTCCGACCACCCGGCCGGATCCCCCTCGGCGACCGTGTCGTGGGTGCCGAACCCGGCGTTGGCGAGGACGGTGTCGATCCGCCCGAACTCCTTCAGCGTGGCGGCCACCGCCGCCTGTACGTCCGCGTACTCCGCGGCGTGCCCCGGCAGGGTCAACAGGCTGTCCGGATCGCCGAGTCCGGCGGCGAAGGCCCGCAACCGGTCGGGCCCGCGCCCGGTGACGGCCACCCGGTGGCCGAGGTCGAGCAACTGCCGGGCGACAGCGGCTCCGATGCCGCTGGATCCGCCGGTGATGAGCGCCACGGGAGCGTCGGTCATGGAAGTCCCCCTACTGGTTCCGGCCGGCCGGGTGGACTCCGGCCGGCGTGCGGAGTCCATCACTTGGAGCGCTCTCGAAGTCAAGCGCCTCCGGGCCAGGGGGACTTCGCCGCGACGCGCTCCGTCACCGCCGAGCCACATGCACCGTCTGGGCCGCGAGGACGAAGAGGTCCGTGCGGTGGTGCAGGCTCGCCTTGTCGTCGGGGTCGAGGAGGCGGTCGACCGTCGAGAGGTCGGCGGCGTCGAGGAACTCCGCGAGCATGCCCCGGGCACGCTGGAACTGGCCCACGGCGTAGGCGCGGGCGGCTTCGGGGACCGGGGCCGGCAGGTCCAGCAGGAAGGTGCGGGACGTGGCGTCGCGCAGACCCACGGCGGTGAGCAGTCCCGGCCAGTCCTCGGTCTCCGGGACGCTCCCGGGCACCGACCCCCGCATCTCGGTGAACCACCGGTCCTCCGCCGCGTCGATCCGGGACTGCAGCCCGGGGCGTCCGATGCCGATGTCACGCGGCAGGAACCGGCTGGGCAGCCCGCCCTCGACGAGGGCCAACGTGCCGCCGGGCGCCAGGCGTTCGGCGAAGGCGGCGAGGGCGGCGCGCTGGTCGCCGAGGTGGTGCAGACTGCGGCTGGCCCACATCAGGTCGGCTGGGTAGTCCAACTCTCCCAGACCGTCAGGGAGTTCGGCCTCCAGGGTGGCGAACCGGTCCGCGAGACCAAGCTGTTCGGCACGGGTACGCGCACGCCCCAGCAGCGGCCCCGAGCCGTCCAGTGCGACGACCCGGGCGCCGGGGAACTCCTCGGCGAGCAGACAGCTCACCACCCCCGGGCCGCTGCCGACGTCGACGACCAGCCCCGGCTCGGGCTGGCGCATGGCGACCCAGGCGGCGGCACGCCGGTTGAGCGGGTCGAACAGTTCCGCCTGCTCCACGAGGTGCTCGGCCAGCTCGGCCCAGTCCAGATCGGTGTGGTGGCCGTGATCGTGGCCGTGGCCCTGCCCGCACTGGTGTCCGTGCCGGTGCGGGTCCTGGTCGTGGTGGTGCTGCCCCATGACGGTGAGCCTCTCTTCCGGGTGGTGTCAGCCTGCTCCGACGCACCCGACGACCGCCACCTCTCTTGCCGTATCGGCAAATCTGCCGTGCCGATTCCGCCCGGTCAGCTCTGCTGTGCCGACCGGTAGACACACACGTTCGCACCGGTGCCGCTGGTGGTCGTGGAGACCAGTTCCAGGGCGTGCTTGGCACCGTCGCCCGGGAAGATCGTCTTGCCGCCGCCGAGGAGCACCGGCATGACGATCAGGACGAGCTCGTCGACGAGCCCCTCCTGGAGGAGGGTGCGGGCGAGCGTCGGGCTGCCCATGACCAGCAGGTCGCCCCCCTCGGCCTCGCGGAGTTTGCGGATCTCGGCGACCGCCTCCGCGCCCGGGACGAGCGTGGTGTTGTCCCAGGTCAGCTCGGACTCGGTGAGCGTCGTGGACACGACGTACTTGCGGATGGATTTCATCCGGTCGGCTGGGGGTCCCCCCGCTTGCGGGGGAGGGTCGCCCGCGCGGTCGGGCCACGCCCCCGCCATGGCCTTCCAGGTGCGGCGGGCCGTACAGCAGGGCGTCGGCCTTCTCCAGCGCGGTGTCCCAGGCGCCGCCCACGACCTCCGGGTCGAAGAACGGGTGGGTCCAGCCGCCGTGGGCGAACCCGCCGTCGGTGTCCTCGTCGGCACCGCCGGGCGCCTGCACGATTCCGTCCAGGCTCACGAACTCGCAGATCACGATGCGCATGGGGTTCTCTTCTCTCTCACTGTCACGGGCTTACGGCGATACAGACCGCCGCGCCGCCCGGAACTCATCGCATCCACCCGCCTCCCTCATCGTGACGTGGCTCACACGGGCATACCACCGGTCCGCCGGGGGTGGGGGAAGAGGGACTGACCCCTGGCGGACCGGTTCACGCGAGCGGACTCAGAGCGCGGGGTACGCGTTCTGCATCAGCTGCTGGAACTGGGCGGAGAACCAGTGCCCGGAGATCGGCGCGTTCGCCAGGGCGCCGGACATGTTGTAGTTGTTCCGCGGGTTGCCCGTGTACGTCGGGTCGCACATGCGGTCGAAGCCCTTGCCCTCGTCGTTCGGGATGGCGGAGCTGGCCCCGTCGGACTCCCCCGGCGGCTTCATCCACACGTAGGCGTCGATCCCGGTCGCCGGGGAGGCCTTCGGACGCTCGCCGAGACCGGCTCCGGACTGGTTGCACCAGTTGCCCGTGTTGAGGCGGCGGTCGTAGCGCCCGCCGTCGATGTAGGTGTCGACGCTGGTCGTCGCGCCCGGTCCGGTGGGCCGTGCGGTACCGCCCCAACCGTTGCGGGAGGTGTCGATGAGCATGCCGATGTTCGAGTTGAAGCCCGCCGAGACCGCCTGGGCGCGGAAAGCCTGGGCGAAGGACAGTTCGTCGACGTAGCGGTTCCAGTCCAGCCACTTCGACTCGCGGACCGACTTGCCGGCCACCGTGTCGTTGATGGTGAAGTTGTTCTCCTTCAGCGCGCTGTAGTTCGCCGTGTTCGTGATGAAGCCGTGGACGTCGTTCACCGTGGCGCCCTCGGCGGTCGCCGCCTCCTTCATGATGGCGGCGGAGGGGGCGAAGTTGTCGTCCCAGCCGAGCCAGCCGTGGTGGCCGGCGTCGACGTAGTTGTAGACGTTGGGGACGTCGCCCAGCTTGTTCAGCGCGTACCCGACACCCTTGACGTAGTTGCCGTTGGCCTTCATCACGTCGCACTGCGGCACGGCCGTCGGGCGGCTGCCGACGTTGGTGACGAGGTTGGGCAGCGAGTCGATCTCGACCGTGGTGACGATCCGCAGGCCGGCGTACTTGGAGTCGGCGAGGATCGCCTTGATCGGGTCGATGTACTGGGTCTTGTACTTGTCGATCTCCGTGGGGCCCAGCTCGCCGTTGGAGGCGAGGGCCGAGCAGTCACGGCCGGGCAGGTTGTAGATCACCAACTGGACGACGAGCTCGCCCGAGCCCTTCTGCCGGAGCGCCTCGTCGAGGTGGGCGCGCAGGCCCATCTTGCCGCCGGCGCCCGCGATGGCGGCGATGCGGTCCAGCCAGACACCCGTCGGCTGGTTGGAGATCCGACTGCCGCCCGGTTCGGCGGCGGCGTTGGCGGACCACTCGGGGTTCACGTACACCTTGGCGCCGCTGTACGGGTTGTCCACCCTGCTGCCCGGCGTGCCCGGGTCCGGATCGGTGCCGCCTCCACCGCCGTCGTCGACGTTGCAGGTCACGCCGTCGAGCGTGAAGGTCGCCGGAAGCGCGTTGGTGCCGCTGTAGGAGGCCTGGAAGCCGAAGCTGACCGAACCGCCGGTGGCCAGCGTGCCGTTGTACGTCTCGTTGGCGGCGGTCACCGACGTGCCGCTCTGGGTGATCCGGGAGTTCCAGCCGCTGGTGACCTGCTGGTTGCCCGCGTACGACCACTTCACGGCCCACGAGGACTTCGCGGCGCTGTTGTTGGTGACGGTGACGGCGGCGGTGAAGCCGGTGGACCACTGGTTCTGCACCTTGTAGTCGACGGTGCAGGGGACCGCCTGAGCACCGACGTCGTCGGGCACCGCGGCGACGGCGGTCCCGGCGGCGCCGGCGACCAGCGCCAACGCCGCGAGGAGTGCTGTTCTGGTACGGCTCATGAGTGCGGGTTCCTCTTCCGTAGTGGGGTGTACGAGGAGGAGTCGTCGCGCTGTCGCCGAGGCGAGTAAAAGACCTGAACGCTGGTGGTGTGCGCGGAGCGTTCCTCGCAGCTCGGACACGCCTGGGACGAGCGCGTCGACTGATGGAACCGCTCCCACTGGTGCTGGTGAAGGTAGCGCCAAGTGACGGCAAAAAACAGAGGTGTTGCGTTATTGCGCTCAACGAATTGTTTCCGCCTGATCGAATCTTTTCGACTCTTCAAACACCTTGACCCCTTGGGCCCTCCTCCTCACTATGGGAGCGCTCCCACTGGTTCAAGGCTTGTTGTTGCTGCTCCGCCCCCACCTTCGCAAGAGCCGCACGGAAGGAACCAGAGCATGCACCCCAGACCGGGACGCCGTGCCACGCGGCGTCTGTGGACCGCCGTGGTCGCGGCCCTCGCCCTGCCCCTGACGATGCTCGGCACGGGGTCGACTCCCGCCAGCGCGGCCGCGGTCGCCTGCAACGTCGACTACAAGACCAACGACTGGGGCTCGGGCTTCACCGCCGAGCTCACGATCAGCAACCGGGGCACCGAGGCCATCAGCGGCTGGACCCTGACGTACGACTACACGGGCAACCAGACGCTCAGCAACGGCTGGAGCGGTACCTGGTCGCAGTCCGGGAAGACCGTGACCGCGCGCAACGCCTCATGGAACGGCACGATCGCCGTCGGCGCCGCGGTGAGCACGGGCGCCCAGTTCACGTACAGCGGCACGAACGCGGCGCCGACCAACTTCGCGATCAACGGCACCGCGTGCGTGGGCGCGCACCAGCCGCCGATCACGGTGCTGACCAGTCCGGCGCCGGGCGCGGTGTACTCGCAGGGCACGGCGGTCCCGATGGCGGCCACGGCCGCCGCCGCGGACAACGCCACGATCACCAAGGTCGAGTTCTACGACGACACCACGCTGCTGGGCACGGACACCACCTCGCCGTACACGTACTCCGCCTCCGGGCTGAGCGTGGGCAGTCACTCGCTGGTGGCCAAGGCGTACGACAGCCTGGGCGCGTCGGCGAACTCCACACCGGTCGGCATCACGGTCGCCTCGGGTCCCGCCGTGGTGGTCTCGCCGACCCAACTGGGCGTCCGCCAGGGCCAGTCGGGCACGTACGACGTGAAACTGTCGACCCAGCCGTCCGGCAACGTGACGGTGACGACCGCGCGGGCGTCCGGCAACACCGGTCTGTCGGTGTCGGGCGGCGGGTCGCTGACCTTCACGCCGTCGAACTGGAGCACGGCCCAGAAGGTGACCATCTCCGCGAACGCCTCCGGCACCGGCTCGGCCGTCTTCGACTCGACGGCGACCGGCCACGCCAAGGCCTCGGTGACCGTGACCCAGCTGGCCGCGTCGAGCGAGTACGACGAGCGGTTCCTGGAGCTCTACGGCAAGATCACCAACCCGGCGAACGGCTACTTCTCCCCCGAGGGCATCCCGTACCACTCGGTGGAGACGCTGATCGTCGAGGCGCCGGACCACGGCCATGAGACCACCTCGGAGGCGTACAGCTACCTCCTGTGGCTCCAGGCCATGTACGGCAAGGTGACGGGTGACTGGTCCAAGTTCAACGGGGCCTGGGAGATCATGGAGAAGTACATGATCCCGACCAAGCCCGACCAGCCCACCAACTCCTTCTACAACGCCTCCAAGCCGGCGACGTACGCCCCGGAGCACGACACCCCGAACGAGTATCCGGCGCAGCTCAACACCAATGTCTCGGTCGGTCCGGACCCCATCGCCGCCGAGCTGAAGAGCGCCCACGGCACGGACGACATCTACGGCATGCACTGGCTGCAGGACGTGGACAACGTCTACGGCTACGGCAACTCGCCCGGCAAGTGCGAGGCGGGTCCGACCGACACCGGCCCGTCGTACATCAACACCTTCCAGCGCGGGCCGCAGGAGTCGGTGTGGGAGACGATCCCGCAGCCCACCTGCGACCAGTTCAAGTACGGCGGCCCGAACGGGTACCTGGACCTGTTCACCCGTGACGCGTCGTACGCCAAGCAGTGGAAGTTCACCAATGCCCCGGACGCCGACGCGCGAGCCGTGCAGGCCGCTTACTGGGCGGACGTCTGGGCGAAGCAGCAGGGCAAGGGCGGTGACGTCTCCGCGACCATCACCAAGGCCGCGAAGATGGGCGACTACCTGCGCTACGCGATGTACGACAAGTACTTCAAGAAGATCGGGAACTGTGTGGGGCCGACCACCTGCCCCGCGGGCACCGGCAAGGACTCCTCCCACTACCTGCTCAACTGGTACTACGCGTGGGGCGGTGCCACCGACACCAACGCCGGCTGGGCCTGGCGCATCGGCTCCAGCCACACGCACGGCGGTTACCAGAACCCGCTGGCCGCCCACGCCCTCGCCAACTACGCCCCGCTGAAGCCCAAGTCGGCGACCGGGCAGGCGGACTGGGCCAAGTCGCTCGACCGGCAGATCGAGTTCTACCGCTGGCTGCAGTCGAACGAGGGCGGCATCGCGGGCGGCGCAACCAACAGCTGGGCGGGGCGGTACGCCACTCCCCCGGCCGGGACGCCGACCTTCTACGGCATGTTCTACGACGAGAAGCCGGTGTACCACGACCCGCCGTCCAACCAGTGGTTCGGCTTCCAGGCGTGGTCCATGGAGCGGGTCGCCGAGTACTACCAGCAGACGGGCAACGCGGCCGCGAAGACCGTGCTGGACAAGTGGGTCGACTGGGCGCTGTCCAAGACGACGATCAATCCGGACGGGACGTACCGGATTCCGTCGACGCTCCAGTGGTCCGGCGCGCCCGACACGTGGAACGCGTCGAGTCCCGGCGCCAACGCGGGACTGCACGTCGCCGTCGCCGACTACACCGACGACGTGGGGGTGGCCGCCGCGTACGCCAAGACGCTGACCTACTACGCGGACCGCTCCGGTGACGCGGACGCGGCCCGGGTCGCCAAGGCGCTGCTCGACGGCATGTGGGAGCACCACCAGGACGGGCTGGGGGTCGCGGTTCCCGAGACCCGGGCGGACTACAACCGGTTCGACGACCGGGTGTACGTGCCGAGCGGGTGGACCGGCAGGATGCCGAACGGCGACACCATCAACTCGACGTCGACGTTCGACTCCATCAGGTCGTTCTACGAGGACGACCCGGCCTGGTCGAGGATCGAGGCGTATCTGGCCGGCGGGGCCGCGCCCTCGTTCACGTACCACCGGTTCTGGGCCCAGGCGGACATCGCCCTGGCCATGGGTTCGTACGCGGAGCTTCTGGAGTAGCACCGCGGAGGACGTCCGACAGCCGCGGGCCGTTCGTGGCTGGTCGCGCAGGTCCCCGCGCCCCTTCGGGGGCGCGGGGATCATTCCCCCACCTGTCAGGAGAGGACCCCCACTGTGCGAAGAACGCGCATCCTCACCGCCGTCCTGGCCCTCGCCGCCGGGCTGCTGGCGGGCTCCCCACCCGTCGTGGCCGCCGAGCGGGCCGAGGAGTCGGTGGCCGTCGCCGCCGACACCTACACCTGGACGAACGCCCGGATCGACGGCGGCGGCTTCGTCCCGGGCATCGTCTTCAACCGCAAGGAACGCAACCTCGCGTACGCCCGCACCGACATCGGCGGTGCCTACCGCTGGGTGGAGGCGTCCAAGACCTGGACCCCGTTGCTCGATTCCATCGGCTGGGACGACTGGGGTCACACCGGTGTCGTGAGCCTCGCCTCCGACCCGGTCGATCCGAACAAGGTGTACGTGGCGGCCGGGACGTACACCAACAGCTGGGATCCGGGGAACGGGGCGATCCTGCGGTCGTCGGACCGGGGGGCCAGCTGGCAGAAGGCGCATCTGCCGTTCAAGCTGGGCGGGAACATGCCGGGGCGGGGCATGGGCGAACGGCTGGCGGTGGACCCGAACCGCAACAGCGTGCTGTACCTGGGCGCGCCCAGCGGCAAGGGGCTGTGGCGGTCCACGGACTCGGGGGTCACCTGGTCGCAGGTGACGAACTTCCCGAACGTCGGCAACTATGTGGCCGATCCGTCCGACACCAGCGGCTACTCCAGCGACAACCAGGGCATCGTCTGGGTCACCTTCGACGAGTCGACGGGCACCTCGGGCAACGCCACGCGGACCCTGTACGTCGGGGTCGCCGACAAGGACAACGCGGTCTACCGGTCCACGGACGCGGGGGCGACCTGGTCGCGGCTGGCCGGGCAGCCGACCGGCTATCTGGCCCACAAGGGCGTCCTCGACACCGCGAACGGCCATCTGTACCTGTCGTACAGCGACAAGGGTGGGCCGTACGACGGCGGCAAGGGGCAGCTGTGGCGGTACGCGACGGCGACCGGCACCTGGACGAACATCAGCCCGGTGGCGGAGGCCGACACCTCCTACGGCTTCAGCGGGTTGACCGTCGACCGGCAGGACCCGGGCACGGTCATGGCGACGGCGTACAGCTCCTGGTGGCCGGACACGCAGATCTTCCGCTCCACGGACAGCGGCGCCACGTGGACCAGGGCCTGGGACTACACGTCGTACCCGAACCGTGCGAACCGATACACCATGGACGTCTCCTCGTCCCCCTGGCTGACCTGGGGCGCGAATCCCCCGCCGCCCGAGCAGACACCCAAGCTCGGCTGGATGACCGAGGCGCTGGAGATCGACCCGTTCGACTCGAACCGCATG
This sequence comes from Streptomyces sp. 11x1, assembly GCF_032598905.1. Lineage (NCBI taxonomy): Bacteria > Bacillati > Actinomycetota > Actinomycetes > Kitasatosporales > Streptomycetaceae > Streptomyces > Streptomyces sp. 11x1. The sequence goes on from NZ_CP122458.1 coordinate 1,816,171, forward strand.
ATGTACGGGACCGGCGCGACGATCTACGGCACGGAGAACCTGGGGAACTGGGACAGCGGCAGCCAGTTCACCATCAGACCGATGGTGCGGGGGCTGGAGGAGACGGCCGTCAACGACCTGGCCTCTCCCCCGTCCGGTGCGCCGCTGCTGAGCGCGCTCGGAGACATCGGCGGCTTCCGGCACACCGATCTGACGAAGGTCCCGTCGATGATGTTCACCCAGCCGAACTTCACGACGACGACCAGTCTGGACTTCGCCGAGTCGACCCCGAACACGGTGGTGCGTGTGGGGAATCTGGACTCCGGTCCGCACATCGCGTTCTCCACGGACAACGGCGCCAACTGGTTCGCCGGGACGGACCCTTCGGGTGTCAGCGGCGGCGGTACGGTCGCGGCGGCCTCGGACGGCGGCCGTTTCGTGTGGAGTCCCGAGGGCACGGGCGTGCGGTACACGACCGGGTTCGGCACCACGTGGTCGGCGTCGAGCGGTATCCCGTCCGGCGCGATCGTGGAGTCCGACCGGGTGGACCCGAGGACCTTCTACGGCTTCAAGTCCGGGAAGTTCTACGTCAGTACGGACGGCGGGGCGACCTTCACCGCGTCGAACGCGACCGGGCTGCCCAGCGGCGACAGTGTCCGTTTCAAGGCGCTGCCCGGGGTGAAGGGCGACGTCTGGCTGGCCGGTGGCGCCACCGACGGGGCCTACGGGCTGTGGCACTCGACGGACGGCGGCGCGACCTGGACCAAGCTCTCCGGCGTCGAGCAGGCCGACACGATCGGCTTCGGCAAGGCGGCGACGGGAGCCTCGTACCAGACCCTCTACACCAGCGCCAAGATCGGCGGCGTGCGCGGCGTCTTCCGCTCGACGGACAAGGGCGGGACCTGGACCCGGATCAACGACGACGCCCACCAGTGGGGGTGGACGGGCGCGGCGATCACGGGTGACCCGAGGGTGTACGGGCGGGTCTACATCGCGACGAACGGGCGCGGGGTCATCTACGGCGACTCCTCCGACACCGGCGGCGGGGGCGGCGGTACGGATCCGGACCCCGAGCCCGAGCCGACGGGCCCCTGCGCGGTGACGTACAAGATCACCAATGAGTGGTCCGGGGGCTTCCAGGCGGACGTGCGGCTGTCCAACACGGGCACGAGCGCGTGGACCGGCTGGTCGCTCGGCTGGACCTTCCCGGGCGGTCAGCGCATCTCCCAGATCTGGAACGCCGCCCACACCCAGACGGGGTCGGCGGTCACCGCCCGGAACATCGGCTGGAACGGCACGGTGGCGGCCGGTGCGTCGGTGAGTTTCGGCTTCACCGGAAGCTGGTCGGGGACGAACGGCAAGCCGACCGCGTTCAAGCTCGGTGACCAGTCCTGCGCGGTGACCTGACACCCGCGCCGGACGAGAAGAGGGCGCGCGTCCGGGTCGGCGCGCGCCCTCTTCGTACCCTGTACAAGTGGAAGGTCGAACCGCGTACACCCTCCCCTGTAGGCATGTTCATGTCGGGCACAGAAGGGCAATTCAGAGTGTGTACGCACGGCTCGCCCGGAGACCTTCACAGAAGGAGCCCCTGTGCCGAACCACAGCCGCGTCACGCGCCGACTGAGCATGAAGACCGCCCTCGCCGCGGTGGCTCTGCTGTCCTTGTCCCGTACCACCGGACTGTCCGGCGCACCCGCCGTCGCGGCGGTGGAGGAGAAGAAGGAGGAGGCCATCGCCGGCCCGCCCCTCGCGACCATGTCCTTCAATCTGCGCTACGCGAGCACCGTGCGGCCCAACAGCTGGGCCGTGCGCAGACCGGTGATGCGGGCCCTGCTGCGGCAGGAAGCACCCCATGTCATCGGCACCCAGGAGGGCCTCCATCAGCAACTGCGCGACATCGAGGCCGACCTGGGGACGGACTACCGCTGGATCGGCACCGGCCGCGCGGGCGGCAACCGCGACGAGTTCATGGCCGTCTTCTACGACACCCGCCGGCTCGCGCCCGTCGAGTATCGGCACTTCTGGCTCTCCGACACACCGGAGGTGCCCGGGTCGAACACCTGGGGCGGCGGTTCCATCCGGATGGTCACCTGGGTCCGGTTCCGTGACCTGAAGGACGGCGACAGACAGTTCTACGTCCTCAACACCCACCTCGACAACCTCAGCCAGTACGCACGCGACCGCGCCGCGGCCCTGATCGCCCAGCGCATCGCCGGGCTCGACCGGTCGCTGCCCCTCGTCGTCACCGGCGACTTCAACGTGGCGGCCCACCGGAACACGGTCTACGACACGATGCTGGGCGCCGGCCTCGTCGACACCTGGGACGCGGCACCCGAGCGCAACGACCTGTACGCGACGTTCCACGGCCACCGCCCGCTGACGCCGGGCGGCGACCGCATCGACTGGATCCTGACCACTCCGGGCATCACGGTGCACCGGGCGGCCATCAACACGTTCGCGTCCGGTGGCCAGTTCCCCAGCGACCATCTGCCGGTGCAGGCGTCCGTCACGCTGGGCTGACCAGCGCGCGCAGGAGTCCGTGGGCGGGCCGGGCCCGCCCACGGAGCGGCCCCTACGGCGTGTACACGGTCGGCCTGGGCGCCGTCGGCATGCCGGCGCCGATGAAGAAGCTGGTGTGCGGGGGCTGGTTGTACGCGGTGTTCTGCCAGGCCAGCCCTGTGCGGTACATCGGGTCGTGCAGCAGGGTCGTGATCTTCGTGCTCGTCTCGATCGGCGTCGAGTAGATCCGCAGCGCCGTGTTGCCGCTCGTGCGCCAGACCACCTCCTCACGCCAGTCGCCGAGGATGTCGCCGGAGAGCGCCGGGGTGGCCTTGGTGCCGTTGTTGGAGGAGACCCCGGAGCCGGTCAGCAGCCGGGTGTCGGCGGATGTGCCGTACTTGTCGATCCGGGTGCCGTCGAGGAGCTCACGGACCGGGTCGCCGTCCCACCAGGAGAGGAAGTTGACCGAGGAGGGCTCGCGGCCCTTCGCCGCGTCGGCCTCGTCGCGGATGGCGGAGTCGGAGGCCGACCACATCTCGGGGCCGTCGCTGCCCGCGTGGATGTCACCGGCGACTCCCCGCCCGTTGTCGCAGCAGGCGGCGAGTTGCCAGCGGACCACACCGTTGGCCGGGTTGATGTACAGCTCGGCGGGCTGGGAGGTGGACTCCGAGACCTTGAAGTACTCCAGGCCGGACGTCGACGCGTCGAGGTCGCCCAGGTGCTGGGCGTCGCCGTGGCCCGTCCGGGTGGTCCACAGGGCGGCCCCGTTGTCGTCCACGGCCATCGCGCCGTACACGATCTCGTCCCGGCCGTCGTTGTCGACGTCACCGACGGAGAGGCTGTGCGAACCCTGGCCGTCGTAGCCCCGGCCGGAGTTGGTGGAGGAGTTGGTGTCGAAGGTCCAGCGGCGGGTGAAGGAGCCGTTCCGCCAGTCCCAGGCCGCGATCACCGAACGGGTGTAATAGCCGCGCGCCATGATCAGGGAAGGGTGGGCACCGTCCAGATACGCCGTCCCGGCGAGGAAGCGGTCCACGCGGTTGCCGTACGAGTCGCCCCAGGACGAGACCGTGCCCCGGGCCGGGACGTGGTCGACGGTCTGCATCGCGCGCCCGGTCTGCCCGTTGAACATGGTCAGGTACTCGGGCCCGGACAGGATGTAGCCGCTGGAGTTGCGGTGGTCGGCGGAGGAGCTGCCGATGACCGTCCCCGCCCCGTCGACCGTGCCGTCCGCCGTCTTGGCGGCGATCTCCGCCTTGCCGTCGCCGTCGTAGTCGTACACCTGGAACTGGGTGTAGTGCGCGCCCGAGCGGATGTTGCGGCCCAGGTCGATGCGCCACAGTCGGGTGCCGTCGAGCTTGACGCCGTCGATGATCGTGTTGCCGGTGTAGCCGGACCGGGAGTTGTCCTTGGCGTTCGTGGGCTGCCACTTCAGGACGAACTCCAGGGCCCCGTCGCCGTCGAGGTCGCCCACGGAGGCGTCGTTCGCCTCGTAGGTGTAGGCGACGCCGTCCGGGGTGGTGCCGCCCGCGGGTGCGCTGATCGGCACGTCCTTGTAGCCGGTGCGCAGTTGGACGGCGTGCACCGAGTCGCCCTGCTCCACGCCGCCCACGACCGCGCGGACCGTGTAGTCGGCCTGGGCCGGGGCGCCGGTGTGGAAGTAGTTCGTCGAGCCGGTGATCGGGGTGGAGTTGACCTTCGTACCGGCTCGGTAGACGTTGAAGGACACGTCATTCGGGTCGGTGGCCAGCCAGCGCCAGCTGACCAGGTTGCCGCTGTCGACGTGCACGCTGACCACGCCCCGGTCGAGGCGCTCGACCTGGCGGGCGGTGGCAGCCTCGGCGGGCGTGCCGGTGAACGTGGTGAGTCCGGCGGCGACCAGGGCCGCTGTCACCAGCGAGCGCAGGGCTCGGCGTCTGTGGTGCCTGTGCGGGTGCTGCACGTGACGAACCTCCAGAAGAAACGGACGGGTTCCACTCCTTCAGTCGCCACCGTTCCCGGCCACGTTGCCGTATCTTTCGGCCAGTTCGGCCACGGTCCGGGCGATCCTGTGGCGCAGTTCGGCCGGTTCCAGCACCTCGATGTCCGTGCCCAGCCGCAGGAACTCGCCGTGCGCGTGCTCGACGGACTCGACGGGCACCCTCACCGTGGCCCAGCCGTCTTCGGCCGTGCCGCCCTCGGCGGGAACGGCCCTGGGCAGGGTCACGCCCGGCGCCAGCCGGACCAGCGCCTCGCCACGGTGCAGCCGGGCGTGGAAGTCGCGCTGGTACGCCGCCCAGTACGCGGCGAGGTCGAAGCCGTCCGGGCGGGTGAACTCCTCGTCGGCGGCGTCGGGTTCGAGGATGTCGAGGATCTGGTCCACGCGGAACGTACGGGGTCCCGGCCCCGCGACGACGTACCAGCGGCCCGCCTTGAGGACCAGGCCGTACGGTTCGAGACGACGCCGTACATCGGTCGGCTCGGCCCAGCGGCGGTAGAGGACGTGCAGCACCCGGCCGTTCCAGACCGCGTCGGCGACGGCGGACAGGAACGGGGTGTCGTCGGCCTCCGCGTACCAGCCGGGGGCGTCCAGGTGGAAGCGGCCGGCGACCCGGTCGGCGTGGGCCCGCAGCTCGACGGGGAGGGCCGCGCGGACCTTCAGCCGAGCGGCGGCCAGCACCGCGCCGAGGCCCAGGTCGGCGGCGGGCCCCGGGGCGCCCGCGAGGAACAGGGCCTCGGCCTCGTTCCTCGTGAGCCCGGTGAGGCGGGTGCGGTAGCCCTCCAGGAGGCGGTAGCCCCCGGCGTGGCCCGCGTCGCCGTAGAGCGGGACCCCGGCCGCGCCCAGCGCCTCCACGTCCCGGTAGACCGTGCGGACGGAGACCTCCAGCTCCTCGGCGAGCTCGGCGGCGGTCATCCGCCCCCGGGTCTGGAGCAGCAGCAGGACGGAGACGAGTCGGCTGGACTTCACTGACACAGGATGTCAGTGAAGCGGTCCTAACGTGCCGCCATGCCCTTCACCGAGAAACTGCTGACCGTGCCGCCGCCCGTCGAGGCGGCCGGCCGACGGATCAAGCGCTACCACGTCACGGCCGACCCGGACGGCATCGCTCCCGAGGTCGCGGAGGCGGCGTACGCGCTCCTTCCCGCACTGCTGCCGGAGCCGGACGGGACCACACCGCCCGCGACCTTCGTCGTGCTGCACCGGGGCGGCGACACCGGTGCCTACCTGAACGTCTACAGCTGGGTGTGGGACAACGTCCTGCACTTCGCCGGAGCGGCGGCGGGCCAGCCGGTGCTCGGCTGCCCGGACACCGACCCCACGCACTTCGTGGCCACCGACCGCCCGTGGATCGGCTGCGTCTGGGAACTCCCGCCGATCCAGCACGAACGCGACGCCTGGGTACGGCACGTCCTCGCACCGGAACTCCCGGACCTCGACGCCTACTTGGCGGACTCCCTGCCCGCCGGGACGACCGGAACCCCCTCGCTCACCGGAGGTCGGCGATGAGCGGCCCGCACGACTTCGACTTCTTCCACGGCGCGTGGGAGGCCCACCACCGCCGCCGCACCGACTTCCTCGCGCCGGACAGCGACTGGGAGGAGTTCACCTCCACCAGCCGCTGCTGGGCCCTCTTCGACGGGGCCGCGAACATCGACGAGATCGACATGCCGCACCTCGGCTCGAAGGGGCTGACCCTGCGGCTGTTCGACCCACGGGCGCGGACCTGGTCGCTGAGCTGGTCCTCCAGCCGTACCGGCACGCTGTTCCCGCCGGTCACGGGCCGGTTCGAGGGCGGCCGGGGGGAGTTCTACGGCGACGACACCCTCGACGACGAGAACGTGCGCGTGCGTTTCGTGTGGTCGGGGATGTCCGAGACCTTCGCCCGCTGGGAGCAGGCGTTCTCCCGGGACGGCGGCACGACCTGGCTGACCAACTGGATCATGGAGTTCAGGCGGCCTTCCGGAACGACCGCAGGGTGAACTCCGGGTCCGGGCGCGGCAGGTCCTGGTCGGGCAGGGCGGCGAGGCGACGCGCGAAGTCGTCGGCCAGCGGATCGCCGGGCGGCAGCGTGACGAACCAGCCCCGGCGCAGGTCGGCGACCGTGCGGCGGGGGCTGCGGCCCTGGCCGCGCCCGGGGAATCGGGCCTGCCCGGCGGCACGCAGCCCGTGGGCGACGGCGTACTTCTCGACCACGCCCGCGGGGTCCATCGCCGGGGCCCGGGGCCGTGGGGCGAGCACCGCGTCGATGTCGCTGCCCACGTTGTGGGAGGCGGCCTTGTCGACGGTGGTGACGTAGACGCCACCGGGGCGGAGCACCCGCGCGCACTCCCCGACCACGGCCCGCACGTCCTCGGGGCCGCCCAGCAGATGCAGCAGCCACACACTGGTGACGGCGTCGAACTCCCCGTCGCGGAACGGGAGTCGGCGGGCGTCACCGATCACGACGGAGCCGGGCAGCCGGGCGGCGGCCCGGCTCGCCATCGCATGCGTGAGGTCGACCCCCGTGACCCGTGTCCGGGGACGGGCAGCCGCGAGGCGACGGGTCACGATCCCGGTGCCGCAGGCGATGTCGAGCAGCCGGCGTGCGCCCTCGGGGACGAGGCCGAGCACGGCGTGGGCGGCGGCCTCGGCGCGGGGTTCGCCGCCCCGCAGGGTGTCGTAGGCGCCGGCCTCCTTGTCGTAGTCCAGCACCCGCCTCAGCCCGCCCCGTGACCGGGGGCGAGCGCCTCCACCCTGCGGGCCAGCTCGAAGTCCTTCTCGGTGACGGCGCCGCCGACGCTGTGGGTGTGGATGGTCAGCGACACCGTGTCGTAGCCGAGGGTGAGGTCGGAGTGGTGGTCGAGCTCCTCCTGGGTCTGGGCGATGTGCACTACCATCGCGGTCGCCGCGAAGTGCGAGCCCAGCCGGTAGGAACGGGCGATCCGGTCCCCGTCCAGCGACCAGCCGGGCAGCTCCGTCAGCCGGTCCTCGATCTCCTTCTGCGACAAGGGTTCGACGGGCATGACCCACTCCTTCCGGGAGGTCCCCTCCGTGACGTCCGGTCCCTCCCAGCGTGCCACAGACGGAGGGCCGGGTCCCTGGCCAGGAGCCCGGGCGCGCCACGCCTCGACCGGCTCGGTTACGTTCTCCGCATGACCAGTGTCCCGACGACTGTCCCGACCGGTGCCCCGGGCCGTCCCACCGCGCCCGCCGTCCAGGGCGTGGGCCCGCTGCTGCGCTCCTGGCGGGAGCGACGGCGGGTCAGCCAGCTGGAGTTGGCGCTGCGCGCGGGTTCCTCGGCGCGACACATCAGCTTCGTCGAGACGGGCCGCTCCCGCCCGAGCGAGGAGATGGTGCTCCGGCTCGCCGAGCACCTGGAGGTACCCGTACGGGAGCGGAACGCGCTGCTGCTCGCGGCGGGTTACGCCCCGCACTACCCGGAGACGCCGCTGGACGACCCGTCGATGGGCGCGCTGCGGGAGGGCATGGAGCGGCTGATCCAGGGCTACGAGCCGTATCCGGCGCTGGTGATGAACGCGACGTACGACGTCCTGGCCGCGAACCGGGGCATTGCCATGCTTCTCGACGGGATCCCCGAGTCTCTGCTGGTGCCGCCGCTGAACGCGATGCGGTTGACGCTGCACCCCGAGGGCATGGCGCCGCGCATCCGGAATCTGCGCGCCTGGCGCGGGCACCTGCTGGAGCAGATGGAGCGCCAGGTCGCGCTGCACCGCTCGGAGCCGCTGCGGGCGCTGTACGAGGAGGTGGCGGCCTATCCGCTGCCGCCGGGCACGCCCGAGGACGATTCCGGCGGGGACGCGGGGGCGGGGCCCGGCGCGGGGGCGAGTGTGTACTTCGCGCTGCCGATGCGGATCGAGCACGAGGGCCGGGTGCTGTCGTTCATCTCCTCGGTCTCCACCTTCAACACGCCCCTGGACGTGACCGTGGCCGAGCTCGCCATCGAGACGTTCCTCCCGGCGGACCCGGCGACGGTCAAGCACCTGCACGGGCTGATGTCCTGACGGTCAGTCGGCGTCCGTGCGGGGGCCTGCCGCGCGGAGGGCCAGGTACTGGAGTGCCGCGAACCCGGCCACGGTGACCGCCTGGAGCGGTGTCCACACCGCGCCCGCCGCGCTCGGCGTCAGCCACAGCACCAGGGAGACGAGGCTGAGGACCGTCCAGGCGAGGTTGGCCTCGATCACGGCCCGTACGGGCAGCGTCGGCGGACGCTCACGCGCGGCGAGCAGGGCGACACCCACCGCGTACACGGTGAGGAACGCGCCGAGCCCGAGGAGCAGCCCGGGGTCGACCCCGAGGAAGCGGCCGAGGGGGCCGGAGGCCAGGAGGTAGGCGAGCCCGTTCGCCCCGGTCACCGCCGCGTCGGCGGCCAGGAAGCGGCGCAGCATGGTGCGGGGGTCGGTGGTCCGGGCCAGTACGGCGAGCCGGGCCGTCGACGCGAAAGTCGTGGACATGGCAGATCACGCTCCGTCGAGGTGGTGGGCGGTAAACGGGAGGGACCGGGGGCCGAGCGCCCCGTGGGGCGGCCGGAAGGACCCGGTGACCTCACCTTGCCGCGCGGTGCCGACGGCGGTCGATTACCTCCGAGGTCATGGCACCCCGTACCCTGCGGGGTCGTCGTGCCCCGAGGCCGCCGGAACATCCCGTTCCGGCCGCCCCTGTGCGGTGCCACCGGTGCATGACAGACTGTTGGGGTATCTCGGCGCGTGGGGAGGCGTGGCGTGAGTGAGCGGCGGGCCGCGCCCACCGTGGGCCAGGTGGTGCTCGGAAAACGGCTCCAGGAACTGCGGGAGGCCGCCGGGCTCAAGCGCGAGGAGGCGGCACGCGTCCTCCGGGTCGCCCCGGCGACGGTACGGCGCATGGAGACCGCCGACGTCGCCCTGAAGATCCCCTACGTCCAGGTGCTGCTGACGACGTACGGGGTCGCCGAGCACGAGGTCGCCGCGTTCGTGTCGCTGGCCGAGGAGGCGAACAAGCCGGGGTGGTGGCAGCGGTTCCACGATGTGCTGCCCGACTGGTTCAGCGTGTACGTCAGCCTGGAGGGCGCGGCGCAGCTGATCCGGCAGTACGAGCCGCACTTCGTGCCGGGGATGCTGCAGACCGAGGAGTACGCGCGGGCCGTGATGGAGGCCGGGACGGTCGGGCAGACCGGTACCGAGAGCATCGAACGGCATGTGTCGCTACGGATGGCGAGACAGAAGCTCCTCACCCAGGAGAAGCCGCCGCACCTGTGGGTGATCATGGACGAGACGGTCCTCAGGCGGCCGGTGAGCATCCGCTCCCAGGTGATGTGCGACCAGATCGACCGGCTTCTCGACGTCACCGAGAAGGACCATGTGATCCTCCAGGTCAGCGAGTTCGCCAGCGGCCCCCACCCGGGCACCTACGCCCCCTTCTCCCTCTTCCGCTTCGCCGAACCGGAACTGCCCGACATGGTCTACAGCGAGTACCTCACCGGTGCCCTCTACCTCGACTCCCGCACCGAGGTGGCCCTCCACCTCGAAGTCCTCGACCACATGGCGGCGCACGCGGCCTCCGCCGAGGCGACACGGGACATCCTGAAGCGGTACCGCGACACGTACTGAGCCCCCCGGGCGGCTACGCCGCCCCTCCCGCCCCTCCCTTCGGCCCCTTCTCCTCGTCCACGATCTCCGCGTCGACCACCGTCGTGTCGTCGTCCTCGGCCGCCTTCCCGTTCCCGTTGCCGGCCGGGCCGGGGGGCGGTGTCTCGGCCCGGTCTGCGGCCGCCGCCGCGTACATGGCCTGGCCCATGCGCTGGCTGACGGCGGAGAGGTGGTCGGTGGCGGCGCGGAGGGACGCGGTGTCCTCGGGGTGCTCCAGGAGGCGCTTCACCTCCGCCACCGCGGCCTCCACCTCGGCCCTGCTGTCGACGGGGACGCGCGCCTCGTTCTCGCGGAGGAACTTCTCGGTCTGGTAGGCGAGTTGCTCGGCGTGGTTGCGGGTCTCGGCGGCCTCGCGGCGCCGGCGGTCGTCGTCGGCGTACTGCTCGGCCTCCCGCATCATGCGGTCGATGTCGTCCTTGGGGAGCGCGGAGCCGCCGGTCACCGTCATCTTCTGTTCACGGCCGGTGGCGAGGTCCTTCGCCGAGACGTGCATGATGCCGTTCGCGTCGATGTCGAAGGCCACCTCGATCTGCGGGACACCGCGCGGCGCGGGCGGCAGCCCGGTGAGGTCGAAGACGCCCAGCTTCTTGTTGTACGCGGCGATCTCCCGCTCCCCCTGGTACACCTGGATGCCGACCGAGGACTGGTTGTCGGCCGCCGTCGTGAAGATCTCCGAACGGCGCGTGGGAATCGTCGTGTTGCGCTCGATCAGCTTGGTCATGATGCCGCCCTTGGTCTCGATGCCCAAGGACAGCGGGGTGACGTCGAGCAGCAGGACGTCCTTCACGTCGCCCCGGATGACGCCCGCCTGGAGCGCGGCGCCGACCGCCACCACCTCGTCGGGGTTCACCCCCTTGTGCGGGTCCTTGCCGGTGAGTTCCCGGACCAGGCCGCTCACGGCGGGCATCCGCGTCGAACCGCCCACGAGGATGACGTGGTCGATCGCCGCGAGCTTCACCCCCGCGTCCTTGACGGCCTGGTGGAACGGCGTCCTGCACCGATCGAGCAGGTCGGCGGTCAGCTCCTGGAACTGGGCGCGCGTCAGCGTCTCCTCCAGGTGGAGGGGCCCTTCCGCGGAAGCAGTGACGTACGGGAGGTTGATCGACGTCTCGGAGGAGCTGGACAGCTCGATCTTGGCCCGCTCCGCGCCCTCCCGCAGCCGCTGCAACGCCATCTTGTCGCGGCCGAGATCGACGCCGTGCTGCCCCCGGAAGCGTTGGACGAGGTGTTCGACGACCCGCTGGTCCCAGTCGTCGCCCCCGAGCCGGGTGTCGCCGTTGGTGGCCTTCACCTCGATGACCCCGTCACCGATCTCCAGGAGGGAGACGTCGAAGGTGCCGCCGCCGAGGTCGAAGACGAGGACGGTCTGCTCCTCGCCCCGGTCCAGGCCGTAGGCGAGGGCCGCCGCCGTGGGCTCGTTGATGATCCGCAGGACCTTCAGGCCCGCGATCTCCCCCGCCTCCTTGGTCGCCTGCCGCTGCGCGTCGTCGAAGTACGCGGGCACGGTGATGACCGCGTCGGTGACGTCCTCGCCGAGGTACGACTCGGCGTCCCGCTTCAGCTTCTGCAGGACGCGCGCGGACAGTTCCTGGGCCCGGTAGCGGGTGCCGTCCACGGAGCCCTCCGTGGGGAACCGCCAACTCGCGTCGCCCATGTGGCGTTTGACGGAGCGCGCCGTGCGCTCCACGTTCGTCACGGCCTGCCGCTTGGCGATCTCGCCGACGAGCACCTCGGCGTTCTTGGCGAAGGCCACCACCGACGGTGTGGTCCGCTGCCCCTCCGTGTTGACGACGACGGTCGGCTCACCGCCCTCCAGCAGGGCCACCACCGAGTTCGTCGTCCCGAGATCGATCCCGACCGCACGCCCCATCGCCGTCCCCTTCCAGCGGAGTCCGCAAGGACCCGCGAGGTCCGCCAAGTGTTCCCACCACCAGCACAAAACTTGAGTGGGCTCTTGTCAATGGGGCGGAGACGGGGCGCACGAAGCAGACGGTCAGGCCAGCTCGGCCGTCAGCGTGATCGTCGTGCCGGTCAGGGCCTGGCTGACCGGGCAGTTCTTCTTTGCGCCCTCGGCCGCCTCCTGGAAGCCGGCCGCGTCGAGGCCGGGCACCTCGCCGCGGACGGTGAGGTGGATGCCGGTGATGCCCTCGCCGGGCTGGAACGTCACGTCGGCCTTGGTCTCCAGGCGGGTGGGCGGGGTGCCCGCGCCCGTGAGGCCGTGGGAGAGCGCCATGGAGAAGCAGCTGGAGTGGGCGGCCGCGATCAGCTCCTCGGGGCTGGTCTTGCCGTTCGCCTGCTCCGCGCGCGACGGCCACGACACCGGCTGCGAACCGATGCCGGAGGAGTCGAAGGTGACGGTGCCGGTGCCCTTGAGCAGCTCGCCTTCCCAGACGGTGTGTGCGGTGCGCGTGGTGGCCACGATGAGTCCTTTCCTGTCAGTCACGATGCCGGAGTCCCGTCGCCGGGGTTCCGCCGCCGGGGTTCCGTGCCCCCATCCGATCACACTCCGGCGGGTACGAGGCTCATCTCACCCTGAACACCGGCCCCCGCGCGGTGAACGGCAGGCGAGCACCTTGGGGAATCAGATACGCGTGCTCCCGCCGCACCCGCAGCACGTCGCACCAGCCGTCCGTGATGACCAGGACCGGTGCGCCCGGCGGGAAGTCGTCGGCGCGGTGCAGCAGATCGACGCCCGGCTGCAGTTCCGTACCGCCGCGCCCGCGTACCCGTACCCGTCCGGCGATCTCGGTGACCGGCAGGTACCCCGCGTCGTGCGGGGCGGCGTCGCAGAACACGACCCGGGCGGCCGGTACGTCCCGGGCCGCCGCGTACGAGGCGATCGCGCCCAGCGCCTTGCCGAGCAGCGTCCGGTCCATGGAGCCGGAGGTGTCGAGGACGACGCCGAAGGTGCAGCGGGCGACCTCCTCGGGCGGGAAGTACCGTCCGGCGCGCGGGATGTCGGGGGTGGCGGACTGACGGCGCGAGGGGCGCGCGTAGGTGCGTACGGCCTGGGGGCTGGGTACGAACTCGTCGAACCAGCGGGCGAGTTGCGCGTCCCAGGGCAGGGGCGGATGGCTGAGGGCGCGGATCTCCTCGACCAGACCGGCGGGCAGCAGGCCGCGTTCCTGCCGCTCGTGCAGGTCGAAGCCCCGGGCCAGGCCCCGGCGGTAGAACTCGTCGAGGTCCACGTAGTCGCGCGGCGAGCCGAGCGGACCGCCGAGGATGTCGCCCACGCCCCTGCCGCGCGGGGTGGCGAGCCTGCGCATCCGGCGCAGGTCACCGACGATCCGGTCGTAGACCTCCTCGGCCGACAGCCCGGTCAGTCCGGGGTCGTACAGCAGCCCCTCGGGCATGGTGCCGACCTGCATCTCGCGCAGCCAGTCGTTGATGACGTAGTCGGCGGCGATGTTGAACAGGAAGGGGTCGCGGGTGCCGCAGCGGTCGCCGTGGCGCAGGGCGGCGTGCAGCATCTCGTGGGCGAGGACGAACCGCCACTCCTCGTCGTCGAACTGGCGGAGCGGGTTGATGTAGATCTCGCCCGCCTCCGCGTCGACGGCCGCGACGGAGATGCCGTGGGCATGGGCGAGTTCGACGTCGGCGACGATCCGGATGCCGGCCGCGATGCCGCCGAGCAGCGGGTAGGAGGAGATGAACCAGCTCAGCGCCTTCTCCCAGGGCCGCATGCGGGTCGGCTCGTCGTCCAGGGACTCACGGCGGCCGCCGGCCATGTCCATCGCGGCGGACATCGTGCGGGTGAGGGCGTGCGCGAAGGCGAGCTGCCAGTCCGTGGGTGTGCCCCGCCACGTGGGCCAGGACAGCAGCAGCTGGTCGGGCTCGCCGCCGGACGTGCCGCAGTGCTCGTACGCCGCCGGGAGTCCGTCACGGCGCCAGCGGGCGGCGAGGCGCTCCTCGTCGCCGTCCGGGTAGCGGTCGGGCAGGTTCTCGGGGGTCAGGCCGACGGGGAAGGTGAGCAGGAACCGGTTGACGGCGACGCAGCGGGCGGCGAGGTCGAACCGGTCGGGCTGGGCGCGCTCGCCCCGCGCCGCCGGGACGTGCCCGAAGCCGAGGTGGATGGCGGCGTGGGCGATGGCCCAGGCCCAGACGTCGGGGGCCGCGAGCCGGTCGGGGTGCGCGTGCAGCACGCCCTCGGAGTCGACCCGGACGAGGCCCTCGCGGGGCGCCAGGTCGCACTTCTCCTTGCGGCAGACGCTGAACCCGACCGCCCGCAGCGCGGAGTTGCGCCGCACCGCCTCCAGTCCCGCCTCGAACGCCTCGGTGGCGAGGTCCCGCTGTGTCTTCCGTTTCCCCCGGCCCTTGCCGCCGGCCGTGCTCACCGGCGCGCCTCCACCAGCCGGGGCATGTCGCGGGCCGCCTCGACCAGGAACCAGGCCGGCAGCACGGGGTTGCCGTCGGTGTCGTCGGCGATGACGGTCTGGGCGACCTCGACGGAGATCTCCGCGAGCCGCACCAGCAGGGACTTGGCGCGGTACGCGGTCTGCCGCCCGTTCGCGGACATGTGCTGCTTGCTGACCGGCAGTTCCTTGATCAGCCGGCCGCGGAAGGAGTCGGCGAGGTAGTACAGCAGGTCGCGGTCCTCCACGCGGTGGGGCCAGCCGGCCTCGCCCTTGAGGATGGCCTCGATGCCGAACCGGCTGCGCACGATCTTGACGTAGCCGCAGAAGGCCACCGCGTGCGCGGGCGTCAGCGTGCCGTGCGCGAGGACCTTCAGGGTCTCCTCGTCGAGGTCGGTCCCGAAGGAGTGCAGCGCGTCGGAGAGCATGTGCCAGGAGCGAGGCGTGGAGAACGGCTCCTCGCTCTTCGGCGGCTTCGACCACAGCTGGTCCGGGCGGTCGGTGAGGTGGTCCAGGATCCAGGGGTGGATGCCGTTGCCCTCGGCCCAGGCCAGCCAGTCCTTGGCCGACGCCTGGAGGTGGACGTGGGTGAGCCGGTTGACCAGGGCGGAGGCGATGGGGCGGGCCAGGGCGTTGTCGGTGGCACGGTTGCCGGCGCCGACGACGATCGAGCCCTTCGGCAGCTCGTAGTTGCCGATACGGCGGTCCAGGATCAGCGAGTAGAAGGCCTTCTGCACATCCGGGGTCGCCGCGTTGAGCTCGTCCAGGAACAGGCAGTACGGCTCGTCGCGGGCGATCGCCTCCGGCGGGCAGAACACGGAGCGACCGTCGCGGATCTGCGGGACGCCCATCAGGTCTTCCGGCGCGAGCTGCGTACCGAGGAGGCTCACACACTCCAGGCCCAGCGACTCGGCGAAGTCCCGCACGAGGGAGGACTTGCCGATGCCGGGGGCGCCCCAGAGGAAGACGGGGCGCACGGTGGCGAGGCCGAGCAGCAGCTCGGGGAGGCGGGAGGGCGTGACGGTGACGGCTGCCTGCAAGGCGTGGGCTCCAGGGATTCGGTCCTGCGGACGTCGCGGACGTTGCGGCCAGTGTGGGTGACCGCTTCGCGGGAGCGCAGCCGAATTTTTTGTGGCCGGGGGCACCTGTGCGTCTGCCGGGTCCTGCTGGGGGATGCCTAAGCGTCTGCCGGGCCCTGCTGGGTGGCGGGTGCGGGTCGGTTCGTGGCTGGTCGCGCAGTTCCCCGCGCCCCTTCGGAGCGCTCCAGTTGAGCCATGGGTACTTGGGGGCCGTCCGCTTCCCTCAGCCAGCGTCTCAGGACGCGGTGGATGTGTTCCGCGCCCACCAGGGGCTCGTCCTCCGTCACCGGCTCGGAGAGGGCCAGGGGGGACATCAGGAAGGGGCGGGACTGGCAGCCGCCCAGGCCTCCGTGGGAGCCGATCTGTTCCTCGAAGGCGAGGACCTCGCCGTCGGCGGGGTCGTAGGAGGAGTTGACCATGATGTCGGCGGTGTGCGGGAAGCCGTGCGTGCGGCGTACGGCGTCGGCGGCACCGGGGCCGAAGTCGGCCAGGGGGCCCGGGTGTTCGTCGCTCAGATCGTCGATCGGGATCTCCGCGCCGTGCGCGCCGAGGACCACACCGCCGTGCTTCTCGCTGCGGACGAGGACGAATCCGATGCCGGGGTGGTTGGCCAGGGTGGAGAGCAGCGCGGGGTGACGGGCGTCGATCTCCTCGCGGCTCATCCGGTGGGAGACGTCCGGGAACGAGACGAGGCCGAGGTTGCCGGAGGCCAGCGTGATGGGCTCGGAGCGGCGGGTGGGGCGGTGCTCCTCGACGCCCTCCTCGACGGGGATGCGCAGCGCGGCCCGTACCGCCGCGCGTGCCTCGGCGCCGCTGTGGGTGCGCTGGGCGCGGCGCGGGACGGCCAGGCCGCAGCCGGCGCGGACCAGGTCGCCCAGGGTGAGGCCGTAGCGGCCCAGGAAGGTCTCCCCGGGGCTCTGGCCGTGGTCGGAGAGGAGGACGATCCGGTAGGCGCGCGGGGCGTGTTCGGCGACCTGGGCGATCAACGCGAGGGAGCGGTCCAGGCGTTCGAGGATCTTCGCGGCGTCCCGGCTGTGCGGTCCGGAGTGGTGCGCGACCTCGTCGTACGCCACCAGGTCCGCGTAGATCGCCGCGCGGCCGGCGAACATGTCCCCGATCACCGCGGCGACGACGACATCGCGCTCGACGACGGTGGCGAAGGCCCGGATGAACGGGTAGAGCCCGCCGCGCTTGACGCGCGGGCGCTGCTCGGCCAACCGGGCCCGGGTGGACTGGCCGATCTCCCTCAGGACGTCGGCGACGAAGGACATGGCCGTGCGGACGGCGTTGGCTGGGTCGGAGAAGTAGGCGAAGTAGCCGGCGCGGGACCGGTTGCGCCTGCCCCGGCGGGCCGCCATCGACAGCACCAGCGCGAGCTGCTCGGCGCCGCCGCTGAAGAGGTTGCCGCGGCTGGCGCCGTCGACGGTCAGCAGACCGCCGTCGCCGGTGTGGTCGACGGCCCGGCGCTGGAGCTCGGCGGCGCTGGAGGGCCGGTTGCAGACCATCACCTCCCGGGTGTCCTTCTCGTACCAGCGGAAGGCCGGCACGTCGTGGTTGGTGCCGTGCAGGATGCCGAGCTGGCTGGCGCCGGTCTGGCTGGACCAGTCGGTGCGCCACGGGGTGAGCCGGTGCGTGGGCCGGGGGCGGGCGATGCCGGCGGAGGCGGGCGGCGGCGCGAGGCCCAGCCACGCGGCCACGGTGGGCATCAGCCCCTTCTCCGCCGCCGCCTCCAGCACGTCGTGGCCGACTCCGTCGAGCTGGAGGAAGAGGGTGCCGGGGCCGGCGGGCCCCGGGCGGCCGGCGGCGTGCCCGCGGCGGCGGTCGGCCAGGCGGTACAGGCGGCGCCGGTAGGCGTCGTCGTCCCGTACGGCGAGGGCGCCGCCGGTGGCGGAGGCGACGGCGGACATCACCGCGGCGACGACCACGGCCGTCTCGGGCGCGGCCGCGCCCTGGCCTGAGGGGTTGAGCCGCAGGGCCAGCAGGAGCAGGGAGCCATTGAGGAAGAAGACGAGCAGGCCGAGGACGAGTGCCGGCACCAGCAGCAGGGCCCGCACCAGCAGCGGCCACACGAGCGAGGACAGCAGACCGAAGGCGCCCGCGCCGAGCGCCGCGGTCACGGCGATCTGCGTGGCGCTCTCGTCGCTCTCGGACTGGAGCCGGAAGTCGGGGAGCGCGCCCGCCAGCACGAGCATGGTCAGGGTGGACACCGCCCATACGGCGAGCATCCGCCAGACGCCGCTCAGCACCCTCCGCCAACGACCACCGCCCACGTTCCGGCCACCTTTGCGTCACGATCCTGGGGTCAGCCTGTCATAGGGGGTGGGGGCGCCGGGGTGGCATCGAGGGGGCGGCACGGGGGCACGGCTCGGCAAGGGGGCGGGCAGGGGCCGGCGCTTGCCGTGCGTCGCGGGCCGCGGGTCGTCGGTGGCCGGTCGCGCAGTTCCCCGCGCCCCTGGAGGGCGCTGGTGCACCCGGCGCTCGAAGAGGCACGTGGTGCCCTCAACGGCCGTCGTAGCCCGCCGTCGGCATCGACAGGCGGCGGTGGACATGGGCCTTCATCTGGGCGTCGTAGGCGGGTTCGGCGTGGCCGACGGTCTCGACGCGGATGCCGCGCCGGGCGCACTCGGCGGTGAAGTCGTCGACGGAGGCGAAGGCGCGCTCCAGGACGCGGTGGCTGGGGGCGACGAAGAGATCGACCAGGCCGGCGTCGACGTCGGCCCACAGGGCGCAGTGATCGGGGCGCAGACCGCGTACGAGCAGCTCGCGCGTGACCACATAGCCGCGCTCGGCCGCCCAGCGGGCGCACATGGCGTGCTGGCTGCGGGAGTCGACCAGGAAGGGGTCCGCCTCCAGCTCCTCCAGCGGTGTCAGGCTCGCTATGGCCGCGACCCGCACCACCGCACCGCGTCCCGGCGCGACCTGCCCCACCGCGCCGCGGCCACGAGCCGCGTCCGGGCACGCCACCCCGGAGACGCCGCTCCGATCGCCCTTGTCTCCCATGCTGTTCCCCCTCCCCCGGGCCCGGGACCCGTCCCGCGGAGCGAACCGCGGACGCCGGAACCGGCATGCCCGTCCACGGCATGATCCGCGGGACGAGCTCAGGCCGCAGACCCTACTCCAGCCCGTAGGCTCGGGGGAGTGGCGCGAAGGAGGCGAACGGAGTGCCGGTGGAGATCACCTGGTGGGGTCACGCGACCTGCACAGTGGAGGACTCGGGTACGAGAGTGCTGACCGACCCCCTGTTCGCGCGCCGGCTCGCACATCTGCGCAGGCGCCGGGGCGCGCCCCCGCCACCGGAGGCCGCGGTCGCGGACGTCGCACTGGTGTCGCATCTGCACGCCGATCATCTGCACGTCCCCTCCCTGGCCCGGCTCGCTCCGGGGACCCGGGTGGTGGTGCCGAAGGGCGCGCCGCGCCAGGTGCCGGGGCTGCGCAGGCTGGCCCATCTCCGGCTCTCCGAGGCGGCGCCCGGTGACGAGGTCAGGGTCGGTGACCTGGTCGTACGCGCTGTCTCCGCCCGGCACGACGGGCGGCGGCTGCCGGTGGGACCGCATCGCTCGCCCGCGCTCGGCTTCGTCGTCGAGGGCGAGGCGCGGACGTACTTCGCCGGGGACACCGGGCTGTTCGAGACGATGGCGAAGGAGGTCGGGCCGGTCGACGTGGCCCTGCTGCCGGTCGGCGGCTGGGGACCGTACCTCGGCGAGGGACACCTGGACGCGGGGCGCGCGGCGGAGGCGCTTGCGCTGCTCGCGCCCCGGAGCGCGGTTCCGGTGCACTACGGCACGTACTGGCCGATCGGCATGGACGCCGTGCGCCCCCATGAATTCCACGCTCCTGGTGAGGAGTTCGTACGCCTCGCCGCCGCACGCGCTCCCGACGTGGCCGTGCACCGGCTGGGCCACGGGGAGAGCGTGCGACCGGGGGTGGCCCGATGAGACGCCCGTCGGCGGAGGTCGCAGAGGTCGTGGGGGAGGCTCGGTGATCGCCCTGGCCGCGAGCGCTCCCGTGCCGTACGCGTCCACCCAGCAGGCGATCGGCTATCCCACGCTGTTCCTGCTGGTGCTGATCGGGGCGCTGGTGCCGGTGGTGCCGACCGGGGCGCTGGTCAGTTCGGCGGCCGTGGTGGCGTTCCATCAGACGGCGCCGCTCTCGCTGCTGCTGGTGTTCGCGGTGGCGTCGGTCGCCGCCTTCCTCGGGGACATCGCGCTGTACTGGCTGGGCCGGCGCGGTATGGGCTCCAAGAACGGTTCGCGCTGGTTGGAGGCGATTCGCCGCCGGGCGCCGGAGGACCGGCTGACCCAGGCGCAGGCGAAGCTCGACGACCACGGGGTGGCCGTGCTGGTGCTGTCGCGGCTGATGCCGGCCGGGCGTCTCCCGGTGATGCTGGCCTGTCTGCTGGCGAAGATGCCGCTGCGGCGGTTCGCCCGGGGGAATCTGCCGGCGTGCCTCGCGTGGGCCGTGACGTACCAGTTGATCGGCATCCTGGGCGGGTCCTTGTTCGAGGAGCCGTGGGAAGGGGTACTGGCGGCGGTCGTGCTGACGCTGCTGATCAGCCTGGTGCCGAGTGTGTGGCGCCGGGTCGTCCGGTGAGGGTCAGTCCAGCACTCGGGAGCCGCCGATCGGCAGGTCCCACAGGTTCTCGCGCGGCAGTCCGGCCGCCCGCCATGCCGTCCTCACCCTCCTCAGGGGTTCCAGGACCGGTTCGGCCGACAGCACGAAGGTGGCCCAGTGCATGGGGGCCATGTGCCGGGCGCCGAGGTCCTGGAAGGCACGGACGGCTTCCTCCGGGTCGCAGTGCACGTCGCTCAGCCACCAGCGGGGGTCGTAGGCGCCGATCGGCAGGAGGGCTACGTCGATCCCCGGGTGGCGGCGGCCGATGAGGGAGAACCAGTGGCCGTAGCCGGTGTCGCCGGCGAAGTAGAGGCGCCGGCCGCCGGGGGCGGTGAGGACCCAACCGCCCCACAGGGACCGGCAGGTGTCGGTGAGGGTGCGCTTGGACCAGTGGTGGGCCGGTACGAAGTCGAAGCGGACGCCGTGGAGTTCGGCCGCCTCCCACCAGTCCAGCTCGGTGACCCGGTCGAACCGGCGCCGCCGGAACCAGCGGCCGAGTCCGGCGGGCACGAACACCGGGGTGTCGCGCGGGAGTCTAGCCAGGGTGGGCGCGTCCAGGTGGTCGTAGTGGTTGTGGCTGATGACGACCGCGTCCACCCGGGGCAGCGCGTCCCAGTCGACGCCCACGGGGGTGACGCGCGCCGGGGTGCCCAGGATGCGGCGGGACCAGACGGGGTCGGTGAGGACGGTCAGCCCGCCGATCCGCACCACCCAACTCGCGTGCCCCGCCCAGGAGACGGCCAGGGTACGGGCGTCCGCCCTCGGCAACGGGCCTGGTTCGTAAGGCAGCAGCGGGACGTCGGCGAGTCCGTCGGCCCCGGGCCGCACCGAGCCCTCACGGGCGAACCGGGCGAAGGCCTTCAGCCCGGGGAGGGGCGTGGTGAGCCGGCCGGCGAACGACCGAGGCCAGCGGCGCGGCTCCCCGAGGGGGCGGGGCGGAGCGAGCGGCGGGAGGAGGGGAGTCCCGGACTCCGGGTCGGCGGTGCCCCGGGTGGTTGTCGAGGAGACGGTCGTCGCCGCGGTTGTCGGCATGGAGGCTGTCGTCGTGGAGGTGGTCGTCGAGGAGGCGTTCGTCGTGGAGGTGGTCGACTCGGACTGCTGCGTCATCGAGGAGGCTCCCGTCACTGAGCGTCGTCGTCACGAAGGATCGTCATCGCTGAAGTCCGCCGAAGGCCGGGTCACCGAGGCCGCCGGGGTCACCGAGGCCGCTGGTGCCGTCGGTCCCGCTGGTGCCGTCGGTCCTGCCGAAGAGCCTCACCGCAGGGCCTCGAACGCCGCTCCAAGGCGGGTCAACGCCCTTTCCACCTGCGGGAGTTCCAGGGGATCCGGTGCGGTGAGGGCGCGGGCGCGGTCCTCCTCGGTGGTGCCGAGGAACGCGTCGGTGGACAGCCGGACGCGCAGCGCCCCGAGGTCGTCCCCGAACCGGTGGCCACCGGGGGCGGGCATCCCGAGCCGCTCGGTGAGGAAGTCCTCCGCCTCCTGGGCGTCACCGACGCCGTACCCCGCGAGGGTCGAGCGCAGCGGGGCGAGGTCGGCGTAGAGATGCCGTCCGGCGCGCGGCGGCAGGGCGAGCGCCCCGGCGGCCACCACGGCGCGGTACGCGGCCTCGGCAAGGCGCGCGTGCAGACGCACGGCGGCGGCGAGCCGTTCGGTGACGGCGGCGGGCTCGCCGAGGGCGTGGGCGGCGGCCGCGGCCACCGGGGTGGCGACCCGGGCGCCCAGCGCGGTGAGCACGTCCAGGACCCGGTCGCGCAGCCCCGTCCCGTCCCCGTTCGCCGGGAAGCGGGCGACGGCGGCCGGCCAGCCGGCGGGCAGGAAGGCGCCGGCGAGGTCGGCGACGACGGTGACCCGGTCGGGCAGCATCTCGGCGGGGCTGAGCAGCACGGTGTCGTGCGGGTCGTGCACGGTGTCGCGCCAGGTCTCGTCGCTGACCAGGTGCAGCCCCTCCCCCAGGGCCGCCTCCATGGCCTCGTGCACCAGTTCGGGCGGGGCCACGGTCGCGGTCGGGTCGTCGGCGACGCACAGCACGAGCAGCCGGGGGTCGCCACCCTCGGCCCGGATCCTGCGGACGGTCTCCAGGAGCGCGTACGGGTCCGGCACGCCCCCGCACTCGGCGGGCGTGGCCACGTGGAAGACGCTTCGCCCCAGCGCCCGTGCCTGCGGCTCCCACCAGGCGGCGCACGGCCGTGGGAGCAGCACGTCGCCGCCGATCGCGGCGGTCAGCGCGAGGAGCAGGGCGGGGGCACCGGGGGCGGCCAGGGCCCTGTCCCGGGTGGTGTCCAGTCCGCGCCGGTCCCAGTAGCCGCAGGCGGCGTCCAGGAGGGCGGGGTCGCCACCGAGCGGGACCGGGTGGGGGCGGTCCGACGCGGCGGAGAGCGCGGCGGCCAGTTCGGGCAGGACGGGCAGTCCCTGGGCGGGGAGCGGCGGGCCGTAGCGGACCGGACCGTGCCCTTCCGGATCCGTCCGCCGCATGTGTGCCTCCGCCCGCTCCTGGTGCGTCGCCCGGCGCTCACCCCTCGGGATCGCTCCGGGATGTCGATGGTGCTCGTGCTGCCGCGTGGTGTTGCTCGGTGCTCCGTCGTGCGTCGGGGTGCGTCGGCGGCCCGTGTCGAACTCGGCGGGCGTCGCACGCACCCTCGGCCTGTCAGTACCCAGGCCCGCGCGCGCCATGGGCCCCGGGGCGG
Source organism: Streptomyces sp. 11x1 (assembly GCF_032598905.1). NCBI lineage: Bacteria > Bacillati > Actinomycetota > Actinomycetes > Kitasatosporales > Streptomycetaceae > Streptomyces > Streptomyces sp. 11x1. The sequence goes on from NZ_CP122458.1 coordinate 1,838,974, forward strand.
GTTGCGCCGGTCACATCCGTCAGGGGCCGGTGGCGGGCGCGGAGCCCTCAGGGCGTCCACCGGTCCCGGCGGCGCAGCCGGTGCACGGCCGCGCCGAGCGCGCCCGCGACGAGCAGGCCGCCCGCGACCATGGCCGGGACGGAGTCGGTGAAGGCCCCGCCGTCACCCGCGTGGACGCCGCGCTGGACCGGTGCCGGTTGGTGCGTGGAGTGGTGGGAGGGTTGGTGCGTGGGCTGGTGGGTCGGTTGGTGCGTGGGCTGGTGGGTCGGCTTGAGGGTGGACCAGGACTGGTCGCCTCCGACGGAGACGTCGAAGGCCGCGCTCCACTGCTTGCCCTCGCCTCCGGGGGCCGCGGGGCACACTCCGTCGACGCCCCACTCGGTGGCCGAGTTCGCCGCGTCGACGCCGGTCTCGAAGTCCGCGGCGGGCGCGATCTTCGCCGTGCCCTGGTAGGAGGGGCCGGCGTCACCGTCGCCGGGGAGGCGTTGCAGCGTGACGGTGCCCTGTTCGAACGCCTGTGAGCTGGCCTCGATGGTCTCGGGGGCGGTGCCGCCGGTCGGGTCGCAGGCGACGGAGAAAGTGAGGGTGCCGCCCGGCTCGACGGACTGGGGGTCCACCTCGGCCGCGGGGTCCGCGTACGCGGGTGTGGCGGCGGCGCCCAGGACGGCACCGATCAGGGCGGCGGCGGACAGGACACGGGCTCTGCGGCGCATGGGCGGGCGCGTGGGCGGGGGCATCGGGGGGACTCCTTCGGCCGACTCCGGCGGGGTGGGGGCACGACCGCCGTGCCCCGCGTCCATCAGAGCGCCGAGCCCCACGGGGCGCGCGTCACCGGGCACCATTCGCGGGACGCGGAGGGCCGACCGGGTGACGGTTCGCTCCGCCGCGTTCGCCGGTGAGCACCGTGGCGGGAGCGGGTTCGTGGTCGGCTGCCGGTTCGTTGTGGCTGGTCGCGCAGTTCCCCGCGCCCCTATGGGGGCGTGCTGCGGCTCGGGTCGGCTCAATCAGAAAGGGAGACCAGTTCCCGTTCCAGGCCCCGGCCCCTCTTCTGGACCACCGCCGACGCGACGTCCGAGAGTTTGCGGTTGGTGCCCTGGGAGATGCGGCGGAGGACGGTGAACGCGGCGTCGGCGTCGCAGCCGAGGACGTGCATGACCATGCCACAGGCCTGGTCGACCACGGGGCGGGAGCGCAGTGCGGCGCCGAGCTGGTCGAGTTCGCTGAGGGCGGCCCGGTAGGAGCGGTCGCGAACGATGCAGGTCGCGGCGAGGTCGCCGAGGGCACGGGCGGGGCCGTGCGGGACGTCCCTCAGGGCGTGGGGGCGGAAGCTGTAGAGGCTGAGGGTCACGGTGAGCCCGGAGCGCCTGAAGGGGAGCGTGACGCTGGACCGTACGCCCGCGTCGAGGGCCACCGCCCGGTACTCCGGCCAGCGTTCCTCGCGCAGCAGATCGGCGGAGTCGACGGGCTCACCGCGCTCCAGCGCGGCCGGGAGCGGTCCGTCGCCCGAGCGCAGTTGGACGGCGACGAGTCCCGCGAGGTCGGGGTGGGTGACCGCGGCGGGCCGTTCGGTGCCGCTGTCGGACACCATGCCGCTGGCGCCGCAGCAGTCGTCGGTGCAGCGGGCGGCCTGTTCGACGAGTTCGGAGAGCCTTCTGCCCGGATGTGCGGATTCCGCTGATTCCCGGCCCACGCGGCCGAGTTGTTCGCGTTCCGGCATGATGCACGCCTCCTCCTCGGATCGCCTTCCCACGCACCCGCGCGGAAAACGAATCTTCGGCCTTCGGTCCGGCCGTGCCCTCCGCGTCGTCCAGGCGCTACGTTCGTCGTATGACCCAGACGGACGAATTCGGTGAGGAACTCGCGGATTTCGTACACCGTGTCGCGGAGCTCAAGGCGGCCCGTTCGGTGCCGACGGGAGATCTGCCGACGGTCCTGGACGCGGCGTTCTTCGAACTCGACCACGTCGCGGACCAGTTGTGGCCGTGGTACGAGCGACTCACCGCCTCGGGTCCGGCCGGCGGCACCTCGTCCGCCGCGCAGGAGCACCAGTTGCTGAGGACCATGTTCCAAAGCCTGCCGCTGCCGGTGCTGTTGGTGGACCGCGAGACGGTGGTGCGGCGCCTCAACCAGGCCGCGACCGCCTTCACCGGCGTACGGTCCGGTTATGCGACGGGCCGTCCGCTCAGCGGTTTCCTCGCCCATTCCGACCGGGGCGCGTTCCGTTCGCAGGCGGCGGCCGTGGCCCGCGGCGAGGGCGACCGCAGTCTCAGCGTCCACCTGCAGCAGCGCCCGTCGTTGCCGGTCCGCGCCACGCTCACCAAGCTGCGCCCCGGCAGCGGTGAGCCGCGCAACACCGTCCTGGTCCTCCTCCAGCCGGCCGGACACCGGATGCCGACCGTCGAGCCCCTGCGTCCGCTGCCCAACCTCACCGAGACCACCCGCCACGCGGCCCTGATGGACCTCCTCGACGCGATGACCACGGCCCTGCTCACGGCGCCGGCCGGTACGGCCCTCGACCGGGCGGCCCGTGTCCTGCACGGCCGCTTCGCCGACTGGGTGGTCGCCGACACGACGACTCCCGGCCTCGCGCGCTCCACGGTCCTGGCCCCCTCGGAGGAGGAGGCAAAGCTCCTGGTGTCCCAGGACCCCGCCACCTGTCCCCTCGTCGTCACGGCCGCCCGGGGCGGTTCCCCCGCCCTCCAGATCCGTCCGGCCGACCCGGCCGCCTTCGGCCACGACGGCTCGGGGGCCCCGGTCCTCGTGAAGGCCGATGTGACCTCCCTGCTGACCGTGCCGCTGGCTCCCCCGGAAGGCCCGGTCACGGGCGTCCTGACCCTCTTCCGCTCAGGCGCCCGCCTGGCCTTCTCGATGGCCGAGGCCCAGGCGATGGACACGATGTCCCGCCACATAGCCCTGGCCATGGAAACCCGGGCCCCGTAAGGGGCGCGGGGAACTGCGCGACCAGCCACGACGAACCCGCAGACGACCGACGCACCCCACCCCCACGGCGCCCACGGCCAACCAGCGGAGCTACACCGCGTCCTTCATCACCTGGTCCCGCAGCCGATCACAGCACCGGCTGATCAACCGCGACACGTGCATCTGCGAGATCCCCAACTGCTCGGCGATCCGGCTCTGCGTCATGTCGCCGAAGAACCGCATGTACAGGATCGCCCGCTCCCGCTCCGGCAGCGCGGCCAGCCGGGGCTTCACGGCCTCGCGGTCCACCACCGTGTCCAACGCGGGGTCCGGCGCCCCCAGCGCGTCGCTCAGCGAGTAGCCGTCCTCGCTCCCCGGCAGCTCCGCGTCCAGCGACAGCGCCGTGAAGCTCTCCAGGGCCTCCAGCCCCACCCGGACGTCCTCCTCGCTCATGTTCGCGTGTGCGGCGATCTCCGCGACGGTGGGGCGTCGCCCGGAGATGGTCTGGGACAGGTCCTGACTGGCGAACCGCACACGGTTGCGCAGGTCCTGGACCCGGCGCGGCACGTGCAGGGTCCACATGTGGTCCCGGAAGTGCCGCTTGATCTCACCGGTGACGGTGGGCACGGCATAACTCTCGAAGGCGTTCCCCAGCTCGGGGTCGTAGCGGTCGACGGCCTTGACCAGGCCGAGCGAGGCGACCTGGCGCAGGTCGTCGTAGCTCTCACCGCGGTTGCGGAACCGGCCCGCGAGCCGTTCGGCCATGGGGAGCCATGCCTCGATGATCTGCTCACGCAGGGTGTCCCGCTGTTGACCGGGCGGAAGTGCGGCCAGCTGGCGGAAGGCCTCCGCGGTGTCGGGGGCATCGTCGTGCGGATGATGCTTCGCCTGGGTACGCATGGTGCGTCGCAACTCCCTGGATGGCGCTTCTGGGATGGACGGTCACCGTGGGGGCGCGGAGCTGCACGAGGGACAGCACACCCGTGAGGGAAACCTCGCCACTTCCACGGACGTGCCTCCTGTCCGAAGCACTTCTATGCGCCTGCCCCGGATCATGCATGGCAAACACATTCGGGGTTTTCCATTCCGCCCGCGGGTGACTCGCTCGGGAGACCACACCCCGGGAGGTCCAGTATGAGCACCACCGTCGCCGATCACATCTTGCGGAGGCTGCGCGAATGGGATATCGAACAGGTATTCGGCTACCCAGGGGACGGCATCAACGGGCTGCTCGCGGCCTGGGGCCGGGCCGAGGACCGGCCGCGGTTCATCCAGTCCCGGCACGAGGAGATGTCCGCCTTCCAGGCGGTCGGCTACGCCAAGTTCTCCGGCCGGCTCGGGGTGTGCGCGGCGACGTCGGGCCCGGGGGCGATCCACCTGCTCAACGGGCTGTACGACGCCAAACTGGACCATGTGCCGGTGCTGGCGATCGTCGGCCAGACGCACCGCAGCGCGATGGGCGGCTCCTACCAGCAGGAGGTCGACCTGCACACCCTGTTCAAGGACGTGGCCTCGGACTTCGTCGAGACGGTGACCGTGCCCGAGCAGCTGCCGAACGTCCTCGACCGGGCGATCCGCACCGCGTACGCCCGGCGGGCGCCGACGGCCGTCATCGTCCCCGGTGACGTGCAGGAACTGGAGTACTCGGCGCCGACCCACGAGTTCAAGATGGTCCCCTCCAGTCTGGGCGGCGGCTCCTGGACGGCGGTGCCGTCGGCGGAGTCGGTGGAGCGGGCCGCCGAGATCCTGAACGCCGGCGACAAGGTCGCGATCCTCATCGGGCAGGGCGCCGCCGGTGCCCGTGCCGAGGTGGCCCGGATCGCCGAGCTGCTCGGCGCGGGCGTCGCCAAGGCGCTCCTCGGCAAGGACGCGCTGAGCGACGAACTGCCGTACGTCACCGGCTCGATCGGGCTGCTGGGCACGCGCCCCTCGTACGAGCTGATGCGTGACTGCGACACGCTGCTGACCATCGGCTCGTCCTTCCCTTACTCCCAGTTCCTGCCGGACTTCGGCAAGGCGCGGGCCGTGCAGATCGACATCGACCCGCACATGGTCGGGATGCGCTACCCGTACGAGGTGAATCTCGTCGGGGACGCCAAGGCGACGCTGGAGCGGCTGATCCCGCTGATCGATCCGGAGCGGGGGCGCGATTGGTACGACGAGGTGTGCGCGGGGGTGGCGCGCTGGCGCGAGGTGACGGCGCGCCGGGCTGAGCTGTCGGCTGATCCGATCAACCCCGAGCTGGTGGCCCACGCCCTCGATCCGCTGCTGCCGCACGACGCGATCATCTCCTCGGACTCCGGTTCGGCGGCGAACTGGTACGCCCGGCACATCACCATGCGCGGACGCATGCGGGGCTCGCTGTCCGGCACGCTGGCGACGATGGGGTGCGGGGTGCCGTACGCGATCGGCGCGAAGTTCGCGCACCCGGACCGTCCGGCGATCGCCCTGGTCGGGGACGGGGCGATGCAGATGAACGGCATGGCGGAGCTGATCACCGCGGCGAAGTACCAGGACCGCTGGGAGGATCCGCGGCTGGTGGTGGCCGTCTGGAACAACCACGACCTCAACCAGGTGACGTGGGAGCTGCGGGCGATGGGCGGCGAGCCGTCCTTCCTGCCCTCGCAGGAGCTGCCCGACGTCCAGTACGCCGCCTTCGCGCGCTCGCTCGGGCTGACCGGGATCCGGGTGGAGAAGCCGGAGGACGTCGAGGCGGGCTGGCGCGCGGCCCTCGCGGCGGACGGTCCGGCGGTGGTGGAGTTCCTCACCGACCCGGCGGTGCCGCCGATCCCGCCGCACGCGACCTGGGAGCAGATGGAGTCCACGGCCGCCTCGATCCTCAAGGGCGACGCCGACCGGGCGTCCATGGTCAAACAGGGCTTCAAGGCGAAGATGCAGGAGTTCCTGCCGGGCGCCGGGTCGAAGAAGCACGACGGCTGTTGAACGGCACTGAAGAGTTCAGTTGCGCACGAAAGAGTTCAGTGGTCGGTTCAGTAGCGCGGTGAACTGTTCAGTGCCGTACCTGGCATCGTGGTGCGGCTGAATGTCCCGACGTCACGCCACGTGTCCGAGTCAGTTGTCCCCGGCCGGTAGCGGCGGGGAGTTCTCCAGCAGCCACACGATGCGCGTCGGCATCTCTGAGCTCGACCGGTCACACACCTGCTCGTGGCGTTCATCGACAAGCACAGGGGCCGCGTCGGCGACGTCGGCCGCCCGCACCGGCCGCGACAGCGACCGCGAGTCAAGACCGCAGCACCGAAGTCGCTTCTGGTGATGGCCGATCGGCTCGGCGTCCTTGGCCGTTCGGCGGAGGTGGTCCGGAAGCTTGGCAGAGGCGTCAGGGCGTCCCCACCGGCGACGTTGGTCGCATGACTCAGATCGAGATCTCGCACGAAACGCCACCTCCGCGGCACGGGGCACCCGCTGAACCCGCGGGCGTGGTCGAACAGCAGCCGTCGGTGGGGCGGTTGGTCGGGGTGGACCTGGCCCGCGCGCTGGCGGTGTTCGGCATGTTCGCGGTCCACGTCGCCCCACCTGCCGAGGACGTGGGTGGCTTCGGCGGCTGGCTGCTGGAACTGACCGAGGGCCGGTCGTCGATCCTGTTCGCCACCCTCGCCGGGTTCTCGCTGATGCTGATCGCCAGCCGTCGGGAGCCGAAGACCGGCCTGGCCGGCCGGCAGGCGAAGGCCCGGATCGTGATCCGGGCTGTGGTCCTGCTGGCGCTGGGCACCGTGCTGACGATGCTCAGGACCGGGATCCTGGTGATTCTCGCCTTCTACGGGGTGTACTTCCTGCTGGCACTGCCCCTGATACGACTGCGGGCCAGAACCCTCGCGATCATCGCGGCCGTGCTCGCGGTCGTCGGGCCGCAGGCGGCGTTCGGCCTGAAGTGGCTGCTGGGCGAGACGACGGCGAAGATCATCAACACCTACGACCCGATCGGCAGGCTCGGCGGCGACGGACTGCTGGGTCTGCTGCTCGACGGCTACTACCCCGCGATCACCTGGATGCCGTTCGTGATCGCCGGCATGGCACTGGCCCGGCTCGACCTGGCCGCCGGCGTGGTGCAACGTCGGCTGGCCGCGCTCGGCGCCGCGCTGATGGCGCTCGGATACGGGACCGCCTGGCTGACGGCAAGGCTGTACCCGCCCATTCAGGCGGACAAGGCCGCTCTGAAGGAAGCCTTCGCGAACCTGGATCCGAACTCCATCGAATCCCTGCGACCGGGATCGCCGGCCTTCGACTACATCAACAACAAGGTCACGGACAGCGCGAACATAGCCTCGTCGCTGCTGGGAGCCGAGCCGCACAGCGGTACGACCTTCGAGATCATCGGCGGCCTCGGCGTGGCGATCACCGTACTCGTCTGCGCGACCGCGACCATGGCCCGGCTCGCGTGGCTGCGCCTGCTGGCGAGCCCGCTCATCGCCGTGGGCACCATGTCCCTGACGCTCTACGTCGCCCACGTCGCCGCCTACGCCATGCTGCCCGATGAGGCCATCGGCACCTTTGTTCCGCTGCTCGGGTTCATCGCCGGGGCGATCGTGTTCGCCACCGTCTGGTCGCGCTTCTTCCGCCGCGGACCGCTGGAGTACCTGCTCAACAACACCACCAAACTGGCGAAGTTCGTCCGGTGAGACGCGGCGTGTCAGGGCCCGTTCGCCCTTCGCCCGAACAAGGTCGGCCCTGGCTGAGCCCGGATACGATGACCACGGCCCCCGTCCTCGGGTACGGTCGGCGCCGATCACGGGCTACCGGTCATCACCGCTGCACTGCTGCGGCTGGTGACCCCGGCCGGCGTGGCCCGGACGCGGCTGCGCTCATCGGTCGGGCGACCGCCCGGCTCGGCGGCCACCGCCGTCGTCGTGGAGGTGCCGTGGCTGGTTGGGCGAAACTCCCCGAGGTCGTCACCGCCGGGGCGGTGACGACCTGGCAGGGCAGGTTGCTGTTGGCGTGGTGGTTGTTCCTGCCCGCCACGGCGATCGTCACGGCCGTCATCAACGTGCCCGGGCAGCCCGCAACAGCGATCGGCCTGCTGGCCGCCGCACTCGCCCTGCTCTGCCGGTTCACCTGGCCGATCACCTCGCTGCTGGCAGGGACCGGCCTCGCGGCAGTGGCGTTGATCTTGCAGAGCACGACCCTGCTGGCTTTTGTCTGGCCGGTGAGCGTGATGCTCGCCTATGCGGTGGGCCGCCAGGTCCCGGACACTCGCCTCGCGGTGGCCGCTCTGACGCTCGCCACCGGCGTGCAATCCGCGGCCAGCTTCGTCGAGCTCGCCGGGCTGACGGTTGACCTGGAGGATGTCGGCCGCATCGTCGTCATCAATGTGCTGCTGGTGGTACTGCCGGGCGCCATCGGCATGCGGCAGGGGGAGCGAGCCCTGGCCATGGATGCCCTGCACGAACGCAACGCCCTGCTGGAACGCGCCAACCTGCTCGGCGAGTCGCAGGCCCGGATGCAGGAAAGGGCGCGCATCGCCGGCGAGATGCACGATCTGCTCGGCCACCGGCTCAGCCTGATCGTCCTGTACGCCGGTGCCCTGGAGATGCGCACCCGCACCGCGGCCCCCGAGATCAACGAGCAGGCCGACCTGCTGCGGACCACCTCCCGGACCGCACTCGACGAGCTTCGCACGGTGCTGGGCATCCTGCGCCTCGACGGCGCCGAACCACCGGACGGCGCCGAATCGGCGGTCGGCACGCGCGAGGATGTCACCAGCCTGGTCGCCGAAGCCCAGCATGCGGGCCTGCCCCTCACCCTGTCCTGGCGCGGCGGCGACCTCACCGACGCCGACACCGGCATCCGCCGAGCGGTCAACCGCATCGTGCGCGAAGCCCTCACCAACGTGCACAAACACGCCCCGGGTGCGCCAACCCGGCTGACCGTCACCGTCGACACCGAAAAACTCACCATCAACGTACTCAACGTCGCACGCCCGCCCGCCGTCCCACCGCCCAGCAGCGGCCTGGGACTGGCCGGCCTGCGCGAACGCGCCCGCCTGGCCGGCGGCGACTTCACCGCCGGCACAGACCCGCTCACCGGCAACCACGCCCTCACCGCCACCCTCCCCCTGCGCCATTGAAGCCCGGGCGCAATGAGCCCGACCATCGATCAACCCGCCCTGGCCGACGCGCAGATGCTCCCCTCCCGTACCGGGGCCGAAGACGGGCCCCACCACCACGCATCACGAAGGAAGACCAAGACGGCCTTCATCGCCCTCGCCGGAGTCGCCGTCGCGGTCTGCGGCGGTCTCGGCTCAGCGTCTGTTCTTACTTCGAGTCTGCCGTCTCGCCACTGACCTACCAGCAAATCAAGATCGGCGACACCCAGGACAGGGTGCGCGAGCTGACCGGCGGCGACAGCATGACCGCCCGCAAAGCGGGCCGGTTCTGCTTCCACGACGCCAAGCTCGCGCAGAAGGTCGAGATCCGGACGCCGTAGGCGGAACCCGGCAAGCCGACGCTTCGCGTGGGCTCGACGAGGCGGATCAGGAACGGCTGCCTGGCGGAAGAACTCCGGCATCATGCGCCAGGATCGCCGCCTGAACCCGGTTGGTGCAGCCAAGGACGGAGAGGATGCGACTGACGTGAGACTTGGCGGTGCCTTCACTCATCAGCAGCGCCTTGGCGATCTCAGCGTTCGAGCAGCCCTCACGCAGCAGGCACAGCACGTCGCGCTCGCGGTCGGTCAGAGCCGCGACACGGCGCCGCGCATCGTCGGCCTGGCTCACGTCGCGGTTGACGTGGCGATCGATCAACTGCTGGGTGACCCGGGGCGACAGGACGGGCTCACCGGCGGCCGCCACCCGGACAGCCCTGATCAGGTCGTCGGGCGGGGTGTCCTTGAGCAGAAACCCCGCAGCGCCGCAGCGCAGCGCCCGGGTGACGTACTCTTCCTCACCGAAGGTGGTCAGCATGACCACGCTCGTCCGCGGCGCCACCGTTCTTATCTCGACGGCCGCGGCCAGCCCGTCGACGCCAGGCATGCGAATGTCCAGCAGCGCGACGTCAACGAGGTGCTTGCGAGCGAGCTCGACGGCGCCGGCACCGTTGTCCGCCTCGGCCACGATCTCGATGTCATCGGCGACGTCGAGCACGAACCGGATCCCGGCGCGGATCAACGCCTCGTCGTCGGCCAACAGCACCCGAATCACCCTGCCACCCCCCTCAGTCAGCCGCGACGTCCCCGACGGCCGACGCGCGAGCCGACTCCGGTCAGAACGCGGCGAGTGCCGCAGGCGTTGGCACCCAATTATCGACGGACGGCATGGCGACGCACACCGAACGGCAAAGTGCGGCACTTCAGGCTGGTCTGACGGCAATTTCCCCGCCTCCGGCTCACGGTCGGCCCGGGTGGCTGATGTCGAGTCGGTCACCCGGAACGTGATGATTGCCCCCGGAGCGGCGTGCGGCCGCCGGTGGTGGCCGAACCGGCGGAATCGGCGGCTGGTGGAGATGACTGCACGGATGACCGACGCGGCGAAGACGGTGCTGAAGCAGTGGCGAACCACGGTCTCGCTGTCGGGGAGCGTGAGGGCTTCCGCCGCCCTCAGGACCGAAAGATGCCGACCGTTTCGGCCACTGCCGCGCGGACGAGTTCGGCCGCGGGCAGGTCTGCCCACCGGCTGGTGTCGGCGAATACCTGCCGGTCACTGGGCACTTCGCCGACGGCACCACGGCGCAGCACGACGTGTTGGTCGGCGTCGACGGCATCGACTCACTGGCCCGACGCACGCTGTGGGGCCCCAAGCAGGAGCATCGGCTGCACATCTTCGGCGGATTCACCATCACAGGGCGACGCCGAGCACACCCGACCTCGCCGTACGCCGCCTGCGGAGCCGGTATGTCCACCGAGGACGGCTGCTTCCTCGGCCGCGCGCTGCGCGGCGTCGACCTCACTGCCCCACAGCACACCTCACAAAGCTACGAGGACCAGGTGAGCGCCGTCGCCCGGAAGGCGGGCGGCCGGGCATGCCCGGCCGCCCGCCTCGGTCAGTTGCCGGGGACGCGCTGTGCGGTGTGCGGTGCCCGCACGCCGTCCAGGACCCTGGCCTCGGGTGCGGTGGAGGTGCCGCCCGAGGTGGCGCGGGTGAACGCGGCGGCGCCGCCGAGGAGCGGGACGCGAACCGACGTACGGGCCAGGTCCAGGGTGAGCGTCGGGGTGGTGGACGGCGGTTCGATGAGGTTCTTGTCCGTGCCCGCGACGATCAGGGCCAGGCGGTGCCCCTTGGGGACGACGTGGTCGGTGGCCGCGAGGTCGAGCGTGATGGTGTAAGCCTTGCCCGGGGTGAGCGGGACCCCCTTGCGGTCGGAGGCGTGGTTGCCGAGGTCGGCCCACCCGCGGCTGAACACGGTGTAGTCGACGGACCTCTTCTTCGCCCGCGTTGCCTTGAAGCACGCGCTGTCCCGCTTGGTGCTGCTGCCCCAACAGGTGCGGTTGGTGAGGGTGGTGATGCCCTCGGCCTTGTCGGCGTGGTCCCGGATGGTGTCGGGGCCGAGGTCGACGAGGACGGCGGACAGATGGGCCGTCGACGTGGTCGGGGTGGCGGTGACGGTGACCTTGGAGGAGCCGGACAGACGTAGGTCGCTGGTGAGCGGCTTCGTCAGGAAGCCGGCCTTCTCGGGCGTCGTGCTGCCGATCCGCGCCGCCCAGTCGGTTTCGCCGCGCGCGCGGTTGTCGGTGAACGTCTCGGTGCCGGTGCTCTTGTTCAGGCCGAGGGTCCCCACGCCCGGCCGACTGCCGATGGCCGGGTGAAGGGTGGTGGTGTGCGTGTCGCGCGACGGCCACACGTTCGAGGTGACCCACTGGTCGGGGTGCCGCTCGATGTCGGCCATGGGCTCACGGTCGATGCCGTTGTCGTAGCCGAGGAGTTCGTGGTCGAACCAGCGGTGCAGGGCATGGACCCAGTCGGCGCGCCGGAAGTCGAAGGGGTCGACGTGACCGGTCTGGGAAAGCCAGATCTTGCGCTCGACGCCGTTCTTCGCGAGGGCGTCCCACCACTGCCCGAAATGCTTGGCGCGGACGTTGAGGTCTTGCATCCCGTGCACGAGAAACACGCTCGCGCGTACCTTCGCCGCGTCCTTGACGTAGTCGCGCTCAGTCCACAGGGGCGTCCTGTCACCGCTGCGCGGGGCCCCGTCGACGAGCTTGCGCTCCATGGCCGCACAGCGCCTGGAGGCGTCGTCGCTCTGCACTGCGAAGGACAGCCAGTCGGGGCCGAACTCCGAAAACGGGGCACCCTTGGCGAAGTAGTAGTCGTACCAGGAGGAGATCGCGCTGATCGGAACGATCGTCTTCAGGCCCTTGACGCCGGTGGCGGCGACGCCGTTGGCTATGGTGCCGTCCCAGCTCTTGCCGATCATGCCCGTGCGGCCGTTGGTCCAGGTCGCCTTGACGGCGGTGCCGCCGCGCCGGCTGGTGTAGGCCCTGGCGCGGCCGTTCAACCAGTCGACGACGGCCTTCGCGGACCGGATGTCGCTGCGGCCGCCGACATCGACGCAGCCGTCGGAGCGGTTGGTGCCGGCGAGGTCGACGCCGACGAAGGCGTAGCCGCGGGGAACGAAGTAGTTGTCGTAGAACAGCGGCATCCGGCCGACGCGACCGCGCGTGTCGTACGTCTTCTTCTGGCTCTCGTTGCCGCGCCCGCAGCAGGAGTAGTACGGGCTGGCGTCCATGATGACGGGGACCTTGCGGCCCAGCCGGGCGGGTTCGCGGGGCCGGACGATGTCGGCGGCGACGCGGTCGTTCCTGCCGTCGCCATCGCCGTCGAGGCCGGTGTCCACCCAGACGGACTCACGGACGGCATGGGCGTAGGAGTAGACCGGTCGGCTCTCCTTCGGGGCGGGGGCGGCCCGGGCCGCCGCCGGGGTGAGGAAGGTGGCCAGCAGGGCGGCCACGGAGGCGGTCGCGTACGTTCTGTAGATCGTGAAGCGCGTGCGTTTCCCCGTACGCGGAGGCGGCCCAACGACCGCGGGCACGGGCACGATGATCGCGTGCCATGGAGGTGGCGTTTCGTGCGAGAACTCTGTCTGAGTCATGCGCACAACGTCGCCGGTCCGGACGCCTGGACGCGTCTGCCAAGCTTCCGCACCACCCCCGCCGAACGGCAGAGGACGCCGAGCCGATCGACCATCACCGGGAGCGGCTCCGGTGTCGCGGCGGGAACCGAGATGCGCCTGCGTCGTGTCCCTGCAACTCTCCGTCCCGGCCGCGTTCTGCTTGAGGATCAGGGGGTCTGTCAAACGATTTGCAGTCCCGCGGAACCACGAACGCGTTCCGGGATCAGGGCCACGAGGACTGAACTTTTTCCTTTCGTCCGACAACGGCGACGGTGCGTCCTGAGGCACGCGCCACCGGTTCCGCGCGCCGCCGGTCCGCGCCCCGGAGGTCCGTGACCCGGCTCCCCCGTGTCGGTGCCGGGTGTTCGGGTACGCGGGGGCCACCAACCGATCTGGAGGGGAGTCATGCAGCGAGGCAGCGACCGGATGAGCGCCCACCGCGACGACGAGATGAAGCACGAACTGCAGGGATTGCTCCGATCTGGGCATCCCACCCGGACGGAGGAGTGGAACGACCCCGAGCCCTACGCAGAGGACGATCCGGAGGTGGCGCACGGGCCGGTGACGCCGAGCCGGGCGCCCGCGCGGGTGGAGGCGCTGCGGCTGGACCTGGCCCGGGTCCTGGGCCGTACGTCGTTCCCGGCGGGCCCCGCCGAGCTGATCCGGGTCCTGCGGGACCGGCACGCCCCGGACGGGCTGGTCGCGCCCCTGGAGCGACTGCCGCGGAAGGCCCGCTACGACTCGGTCCACCAACTCGCTGAGGCGGTGGTCCAGGTCCAGGACGAGAGCGGTGGGACCGGGGGAGCCGGAGCGGCCGGAGAAGCGAGGGGTGGGGCCGCGCGGCCCCCGGCGGAGGCCACGGAATCCACACACGACGGGGACACATAGGGCCCCTCCTCGCGGGTACTGCGGGCAAGGTCACGCCGATGCGGGCGCGACCCCGGTCGAGACGGAGCGGCGAGAGGCCCGGAGACCATGGCCGAGTTCGTGAGGGAAGTCATGACGCCAGGTGTGGCGACGGTCCGCCCGGACGCCTCCCTCGTGGAGGCTGCGCAGCTGATGCGCGCCCAGAACATCGGGGACGTGCTCGTCGCGGCCGACGGACACGTGATCGGGGTTCTGAAGGACCGCGACATCACCCTGCGGGCCGTCGCCGACGGGGCCGACCCGCTGACAGTGAGCGCCCAGGCCGTCTGCACCCCGAACCCGGTCGTGATCGGCCCGGACGACGCGGTGTCCGCCGCCGTCGCGCGGATGCGCGACCACGCGATACGCCGACTGCCCGTCATGGAGGGCGGACACCCGGTGGGCATGGTCAGCCTCGGCGACCTGGCCGTCTCCCAGGACCCGGGCTCGACGCTCGCCCACATCAGCCGGGCATCCCCCGAACCATGGCCACGGACCGACCGAACCGCCGGGACCAGCCCGGGAGCGGACCGGTTATTCGCCACCGACTCAGGAACGGACCGGCTCTCCGGCGCCGACCCAGGGGCGGACCGGCTCTCCGGCGCCGACCGAGGTCCGGACCAGATCTGCGGGGCCGACCCGCGGACGGCCTCGGGCTCGGGATCCGGTTCCGAAACAAACCCGGGCTCCGGCGTCGGCCCGGGGCCGGTCCCGGCCTGACCGGGCGGCTCGCCTCCGACGGACCGTGGCGGCGCGCCCCGCCCACCGACACCAGCCAGCCGGCTGAACCGCCGCCGACGCACACCACCAACGCCGACCCCGTCCCGACATCCCCAGCCCCGACCCCAAGCGCGCCCCCGGCCCCCACCCCGCATCGGACAGCCACCGGCACGGAGACCATGGACGACGACAGCGTGACCACCGATCAGCGGCCCGACCACTCCCGTACCCCCGTCCTGGAGGCCCTGGAGCGCTACCGGCGCGCCGACCGCCGGCCTTTCTCACCGCCCGGCCACAAGGGTGGCGTGGGCGTGGACGCGCGGGTCGCCCTGACGCTCGGTCCCGATGTGATCGCCTCGGACGTGCTCGCCCTGAACGGCCTGGACGACCGGCGGATGTCCGGCCGGGTCCTGGAGCGGGCCGAGGAGCTGATGGCGCACGCCGTCGACGCGGACCGGGCCTACTTCTCGGCCTGCGGCAGTTCCCTGCCGGTGAAGGCGTCGATGCTGGCGGTCGCCGGGCCGGGCGAGAAGCTGCTGGTCGCGCACAACGCCCACAAGTCCGTGATCGCGGGCGTGATCCTGGCCGGCATCGAACCGGTGTGGGTGCGCCCGCGCTGGGACGCCGAGCACCGGCTGTCGCATCCGCCGGGCCCCGAGCAGGTCACCGAGGCCTTCGAGCGGGCGCCCGACGCGAAAGGCATGCTGCTGGTCACACCCACGGCGTACGGCACCTGCGCGGACATCGCCGCCGTCGCGGAGGTCTGCCACGCGCGCGGCCGCCCGCTGACCGTCGACGAGGCGTGGGGCGCCCATCTGCCGTTCCACGAGGCCCTGCCGAGCTGGGCCATGGACGCGGGCGCCGACCTGTGTGTGACGTCGGTGCACCAGATGGGGGCGGGCCTGGAGCAGGGCTCGGTGTTCCATCTGCGGGGCGACCTGGTCGATCCGGCGGTGCTCAGGCTCCGCGGCGGCCTGCTCAACACCACCAGTCCGTCGGTCCTGATGTGGGCGGCGCTGGACGGGTGGCGGCGGCAGTTGGTGGAGCGCGGCCATGAACTCCTGGACCGGGCGCTGAGGTTGGCGACCCGGCTGCGTACCGAGGTGGCCGCGCTGCCCGGACTCGTCCCGCTGGCCGACGCCGAACTCGCCGGTCCCGACCGGGCGTTCGCGTACGACCCGCTGATGGTCGTGATCGACGTCTCCGGCCTCGGTACGAGCGGGTACGCGGCCGTCGAGTGGCTGCGCGAGCACCACCGGGTGGATCTCGGGCTCGGCGACCACCGACGTGTCGTGGCCCAACTCACCCACGCCGACACGGAGGAGAGCTGCGCGGCGCTCCTCGACGCCCTCACGGACCTCGTGAAGCGTCGCGAGTCGCTGCCGCCGCGGCCGGACGTACGGCTGCCCGAGCCGGAGGAGCTGGAGCTGGAGAGCGTGCTGCTCCCCCGCGACGCCTTCTTCGGGCCGGTGGACCAGGTGCCGCCGGCGGAGGCCGTGGGCCGGGTGGCGGCGGAGCCCGCCAGCCCCTATCCGCCCGGAGTGCCGGTGATCTGTCCGGGCGAGCGGATCAACCGGGCGGTCGTGGAGTACCTCGGGTCGGGCGTGGAGCACGGCATGTACGTACCCGATCCGTCGGACCCGGAGCTGCGCGCCCTGCGGGTGGTGGCCCGATGACCGCCGGCGGACCGGGCACGGCGCACAGCCCGGAACAAGGCACGCAACAAGGCCTGGAACAACGCACGGAACAACACGGGGAAAGGCAAGGAGAGGAGACCGAGCAGCCATGCGTATCGCATTCCTGACAGCCCCCGAGGGTGTCGAGCAGATCGAGCTGACCGAGCCATGGCAGGCGGCGGAGAACGCCGGTCACGAACCCGTCCTGGTGTCGACGAAGCCCGGTCGTATTCAGGCCTTCGACCATCTCGACAAGGCGGACACGTTCGCCGTGGACGCCGTGGTGGGCGAGGCGCCGCCCGAGTCGTTCGACGCGCTGGTCCTGCCCGGCGGGGTGGCCAACCCCGACTTCCTGCGTATGGACGACAAGGCCGTGTCGTTCACCCGGTCGTTCTTCGAGCGGGGCCGTCCGGTCGCGGCGATCTGTCACGCGCCGTGGACGCTGGTGGAGGCGGACGTGGTGCGCGGCCGGGTCCTGACGTCGTGGCCGAGTCTGCGCACGGACATCCGCAACGCGGGCGGCACCTGGGTGGACGAGCAGGTGCGGATCTGCGACCACGGCCCCAACAAGCTCGTGACCAGCCGCAAACCGGACGACCTCAAGGCGTTCTGTGAGGCGTTCCTCGACGTGTTCTCCCAGGAGGCCGCCTGATGACCTCTCCCCAGGACCGCAAGCAGGAGCAGCGCGAGGCGGCCCACCCGGTCGACCCGGCGTCGGGGCCCCTCACCACCGACCAGGGCGTGGCCGTCGACCACACCGACGACTCGCTGACCGTCGGTGAGCGCGGGCCGACCCTGATGGAGGACTTCCACTTCCGGGAGAAGCTCACCCACTTCGACCACGAGCGGATCCCGGAGCGAGTGGTCCACGCCCGGGGCGCGGGGGCGTACGGGTACTTCGAACCGTACGTGTCCTGCGCGGAGTTCACCCGCGCGGCGTTCCTCCAGGACCCGTCGGTCCGCACCCCCGTCTTCGTGCGGTTCTCGACCGTGCAGGGGCCGCGCGGGTCGGCGGACACCGTGCGGGACGTACGCGGCTTCGCGACCAAGTTCTATACGTCCGAGGGCAATTACGACCTGGTGGGGAACAACTTCCCGGTCTTCTTCGTCCAGGACGGGATCAAGTTCCCCGACTTCGTGCACGCGGTGAAGCCGGAGCCGCACAACGACATCCCGACGGGCGCCTCCGCGCACGACACGCTCTGGGACTTCGTGTCCCTCCAGCCGGAGACGCTGCACGCGATCATGTGGCTGATGTCCGACCGGGCGATCCCGCGCAGCTACCGCATGATGCAGGGCTTCGGCGTGCACACCTTCCGCTTCGTGACCGCCGACGGGCGGGGCACCTTCGTGAAGTTCCACTGGAAGCCGAAGCTGGGCACGCACGCACTGGTGTGGGACGAGGCGCAGGAGTGCCAGGGCCGGGACCCGGACTTCAGCCGCCGGGACCTGTGGGACGCCATCGAGGCCGGCGAGTTCCCGGAGTGGGAGCTGGGCGTCCAACTCGTGCCGGAGGAGGACGAGTTCGCCTTCGACTTCGATCTGCTCGACGCCACGAAGCTCATCCCGGAGGAGCAGGTGCCGGTACGGCCGATCGGCCGGATGGTGCTGGACCGCAACCCCGAGAACTTCTTCGCGGAGACGGAACAGGTCGCCTTCCACACGGCGAACGTCGTCCCGGGCATCGACTTCACCAATGACCCGCTCCTGCAGGCCCGTAACTTCTCCTACCTGGACACCCAGCTGATCCGCCTGGGCGGCCCCAACTTCAGCCAGCTGCCGGTGAACCGGCCCGTGGCGCCGGTGCGCACCAACCACCGCGACGGCTACCACCAGTCGGCGATCCATCGCGGCACGAACTACTTCCCGAACTCCCTCGGCGGAGGCTGCCCGGCCCATGCGGGCGCCGACCCGCACGCCTACGCGCACCTCGCCGAGCGCGTCGACGGTGCCAAGATCCGCCGCCGCAGCGAGAGTTTCAAGGACCATCACAGCCAGCCCGCGCTGTTCTGGAACAGCATGGCGCCCTGGGAGAGGCAGCACATCGTGGCCGCCTTCCGCTTCGAACTGGGCAAGGTCGGGGCCCTCTCCGTCCGCGCTCGTACGGTGGAGCAACTGGTGAAGGTGGACCCGGAGTTGGCGGCCGAGGTGGCGAAGGGCATCGGGGTGCCCGTCCCGTCGGACGCCGAGCCGGGGGCGTACAAGCTCAGTTCCCCGGCCCTCAGTCTGGAGGCGCAGCGCGGTCCCGGTTCCATCCGCACCCGGCAGATCGCGGTTCTGGTCTCCGACGGTGTGGACGCCGAGCAGGTGACCGGTGTGCGGGAGGCGCTGGCGGCCGAGGGCGCGATCGTGGAGGCCATCGCGGCCCAGGACGGCACCGTACGCGGCGCGGACGGCGCGGGGTACACCGTGGACCGGGCCCTGCCGACGGTGGCCTCCGTCCTGTACGACGCGGTGTTCCTGCCCGGTGGTCCGGTCGGCACCCCGTCCCAGGCCGCCGACCTCGACGCGATGCGCTTCGTCCGCGACGCCTACCGGCACGGCAAGCCGATCGGCGCCCTGGGGTCCGGCGTCGGGGTCGTCGCCGCCCTCCGGCCGGAGGGTGTCCGGCTCTCCTCCGAGTTCCACCATGTGGTGGCGGACCGGGGCGTGGTGACGGACACGGCCCAGGGCACCGCGAGCGAGGACTTCACCAGGGAGTTCGTGGCGGCGATCGCGGCCCACCGCCACTGGGACCGCCCGCCGACCCACTGCTGACGAACGACGATCACACGGGCCTTGGGCGCCTCTCGGTAAGGGGCGCCCAAGGCCCTTCCCGTTCAGGGGCGCGAGGAACTGCTCGATCAACCACGACGCACCCGCATCCCGCAGCACACCCGACGGCCCCGAGCTCCGAACGGCCCCCTACGCCCTCGCCCCCCTACGGCCGCCGCCCGAGCAGACACAACAACCTGGTCTGCGCGTCCGCCCCCACGGGCGGAGCCACCGGCGCCCCGAACAGCCCGCTCTTCTCCAGATCACCGGCATACGGGGCGATCTCGTCGGCCGCGAACCGCACCAGCTCCCCCGGCAGCCGCTCGTCCGCTCCGATCGCCCGGGACAGGTCCCACGCGTGCACGACGAGATCGGCGACCATCTGCGCGCAGTACGCGGTCGCCGGGGTGTCGCCGTAGGAGAGGTGGACCGTGCGTTCCAGCGCGCCGGGCGCCGTGAACGCCTCCCGCGCGGAGTGGGCGGCGGTGTCCCAGGAGGCCGCCGGGTCGGGGCCCAGCAGGTCGCCCCCAAAGGTGTCGCCGACCTCCTCGATCATGCAGCCGTCCCGTACCAGCGAGGGCACCCACAGCTGCTCGGAGACGAGGTGGTTGACGAGGTCGCGGACCGACCACTCGGCGCAGGGCGTGTCGGCGCCCCACTGGTCGTCCCGGACGGCGTGGACCCTCGCGCCGAAGAGGTCCTGTGCCTCGGCGTGCCGGTCGAGCAGCGCACGCGTCCCCGCGCTCGCCCCGGGTCTCATGGCGTCGCCGGCCCTCGATCCCGCGCTCCGTCGCGCGTACGGCCCGAGACGACCGGCCGGCGCGGATGGCGGCGCAGATACTCGCCCTCCAGCTGGGCCATCCGTTCGTTGTGGGTGCGCAGCGCCTCGGTCGACCCGTGCAGCAGCGTGTCGTGCCGCGTGCGGTGGATCGACTCCAGTTCCTTCATCAACTGCTGGTCGTCCAGCTGGTCCGGGTGCACTCCGGTCATGGTGGTACCCCGATCTCGGTGGTCCTCCCTCCACTGTACGAAGATCCGGGGCCCCGGGCCCCCGCGCGGACGGCAGCCGAGGACAGGGCCTAGCGGGCGCGCTCCACGCGGCGCTCGTCCCACACGGGCTCCGGGGTCTCCCGTACGCGACCGTCCGAACCGAAGACCAGAAAGCGGTCGAACGAACGAGCGAACCAGCGGTCGTGGGTGACGGCGAGGACCGTGCCCTCGAAGGTCTCCAGGCCCTCTTGCAATGCCTCCGCGGACTCCAGGTCGAGGTTGTCCGTGGGCTCGTCGAGGAGCAGCGCGGTGACGCCCTGCAACTCCAGCAGCAGGATCTGGAAGCGGGCCTGCTGGCCGCCGGAGAGCCGATCGAACGGCTGCTCGGCCTGCTTGGTCAGCTCGTAGCGGCGCAGCCGGGACATGGCGGCGCCCCGGTCCTGGGCGTGCTCCTTCCACAGGATGTCGAGCAGCGGGCGCCCTTCCAGCTCCGGGTGGGCGTGTGTCTGCGCGAAGTGCCCCGGCAGGACCCTGGCACCGAGCTTCCACTCGCCCGTGTGGGCGACCTCGTCACCGGCGAGCAGCCGCAGGAAGTGCGACTTTCCCGAGCCGTTGGAACCGAGGACGGCGACCCGTTCGCCGTAGAAGACCTCCAGGTCGAAGGGATTCATCAGGCCGGTCAGCTCAAGTGCCTTGCAGGTGACCGCCCTGACGCCCGTACGACCGCCCTTGATCCGCATGGTGATGTCCTGCTCGCGCGGCGGCTCCGGCGGCGGTCCGGCCTCCTCGAACTTGCGCAGCCGGGTCTGGGCGGCCTGGTAGCGGGAGGCCAGCGCGACGCTGTTCTCGGCCGCCTGGCGGAGGTTCAGCACGAGCTTCTTCAGCTGCTCGTGCTTCTCGTCCCAGCGTCTGCGCAGTTCCTCGAAGCGCTCGAAGCGCTGTCGCCTGGCCGCGTGGTAGGTGTCGAAGCCGCCGCCGTGCACCCAGGCGTCCGCGCCCGCCGGTCCCGGCTCCACGCTGACGATCTTCTCGGCGGCTCGGGAGAGCAGTTCCCGGTCGTGCGAGACGAACAGGACGGTCTTGCGGGTCTCCTTCAGCCGCTCCTCCAGCCAGCGCTTGCCGGGGACGTCGAGGTAGTTGTCGGGCTCGTCGAGGAGGAGGACCTGGTCGGTGCCGCGCAGCAGTGCCTCCAGGACGAGCCGCTTCTGCTCACCGCCGGAGAGCGTCCGCACCTGCCGCCACTGCGCCTTCTCGTACGGCACGCCGAGCGCGGCCACGGTGCAGATGTCCCACAGGGTCTCCGCCTCGTAGCCGCGCGCCTCGGCCCAGTCGGAGAGGGCCTGCGCGTACGCCAGCTGGGCCGCCTCGTCGTCCACGGTCATCATCGCGTGCTCGGCGGCGTCGACCGCCTTCGCGGCCTCCCTGATCCTCGGCTGCGCCACCGACACCAGCAGGTCCCGCACGGTCGTCTCGTCCCGCACGGAGCCCACGAACTGCCGCATCACCCCGAGGCCACCGGTGACGGTCACCGATCCGCCGTGCGGCTTCAGCTCACCGGAGATCAGCCGCAGCAGCGTCGTCTTCCCGGCCCCGTTGGGCCCGACGAGCGCGACCACCGCCCCCTCCCCCACCCGGAAGGACACGTCCCCGAGCAGCGCCCTCCCGTCCGGCAGGTAGTACTCCAGATGAGCGGCTTCGAGATGTCCCATGGGGCGCATTGTCCGAGCCGCGCCACCACACGGGCAAATCCATTTCGTTGTCGGGCGTGGGTGCCTTGTCGGGTGCCGGTCCGGTGGGGCTGGACGCGCTGTTCCCCGCGCCCCTTGCTTTCGGCCCGAAAGGGCCGTAGGCCCTTGAGGGGCGCGGGGAACAGCGCGAGAAGCCCCACTCACCCGCACCCGGCAACGCAACCCCACCCACCCTCACCGAACCCCACCCCGCCCGACACGGTTCCGTCGCCATGGGGTACCCGTGGACCCATGACCCCAGACGTCGACCTCACCGTCCGCCCCCCGGGCCACCACATCCTCCGCGACCGTTTCCTCGCCGCGGACAGCCGCCTCTTCGACGCGGTGGCGACCCGCGACTGGCCGGGTGCCCATCCCCTCCTGCCGAAGCTGAGCCGGGCCGCGAACCACGGGGTGCTGTGGTTCGCCACGGCGGCGGCGATCGCGGCGACCCGGAGTCCGCGGGCCCGCAGGGCGGCCGTCCGGGGCGTCGCCTCGCTCGCGCTCGCCTCGGCGACCATCAACACCCTCGGCAAGCGCTCGATCCGCCGCCCCCGCCCGGCCCTGCACAACGTGCCGCTGACCCGTCAGCTGAAGCGCCAGCCGATCACCACGTCGTTCCCGTCGGGCCACTCCGCCTCCGCCGCCGCCTTCGCCGCCGGTGTCGCCCTGGAGTCGCGCGGCTGGGGCGCCGCGGTCGCCCCGCTGGCCACCGCGGTGGCGCTGTCCCGCGTGTACACCGGCGTGCACTTCCCGAGCGACGTCCTGGTGGGCGCCGCCCTGGGCGTGGGCGCCGCCTACGCCGTGCGGGGCATGGTGCCCACCCGCGACCGGCTGCCGCCGCCCGGCCGCCCCTACGTGGACGCGCCCGCCCTGCCGGACGGCGAGGGTCTGGTCGTGGTCGCCAACCGCGCCTCCGGCACGTCGGACCGGGTGCGCGCCCTGCGGGACGTGCTGCCCGGGGCCGAGACCGTGGAGTGCGAGCCGGAGGATGTGCGCGCCGAGCTGGAGAAGGCCGCCACCCGGGCCCGGGTGCTCGGCGTGTGCGGCGGCGACGGCACGGTGAACTCCGCCGCCGAGGTGGCCCTGCGCCATGGAATCCCCCTCGCCGTCCTGCCCGGCGGCACCCTCAACCACTTCGCGTACGACCTCGGCGTGGAGGACGTACGCGACCTGGGCCGCGCGGTGCGCCAGGGCGAGGCCGTCAGGGTGGACCTCGGGCACTTCACCACCGGCGACACGGAGGGCCACTTCCTCAACACCTTCAGCCTCGGTGTCTACCCCGACCTGGTGCGTGAGCGCGAGCGCTGGGAGAAGGCGCTCGGCGGCTGGCCGGCGGGGGTCATCGCGGCCCTGCGGGTCCTGCGCTCCGACCGGCATCCGCTCCAGGCC
The DNA here is from genome assembly GCF_032598905.1 of Streptomyces sp. 11x1. NCBI lineage: Bacteria > Bacillati > Actinomycetota > Actinomycetes > Kitasatosporales > Streptomycetaceae > Streptomyces > Streptomyces sp. 11x1. Next base: position 1,862,116 of record NZ_CP122458.1, read on the forward strand.
ACCTTCGAGGGCCGGCCCCGTCCGATCTGGCTGCTCTTCGCGGGCAACGGCACCTACCGCCGGCTGGGCCTCGCCCCGGCCCGGCGCTTCGACCTGGCCGACGGGCTGCTGGACGTCCGTGTCGTGCACGGCGGCCGCCGCCCGGCCCTGCGACTACTGGCCGCGGCTGCCGCGGGCCCGCTGCCCCGGAGCCCGGCCCATGCGGCGGTCCACGTACGGCGGCTCCGGGTGGACGGCATCGCGCCGGGCGCCCTCCTCGCGTACGACGGCGAAGTCACCGAGGTGAAGGGCGATCTGACGCTCCGGAAGATCCCGGAGGCCCTGACGGTGTACCGGCCCGTACCGATGCGCTGACCCCCTCCGCCACCCACGCACCGAGTGTCCACAATTCAAGACGGCGGTCTCACTATTCGGGGGACCCGCGTACGGTTCGAGGACGAACCCGCGGTTGTCGCGGCCCTCGCGGAAGGGGAACGGCCATGCCGAAGGCACAGGAGACCGCCGTCTACACGCACGGGCACCACGAGTCGGTGCTGCGCTCACACACCTGGCGCACGGCCGCCAACTCGGCGGCCTACCTCCTCGGTTCACTGAAGCCGCACATGAAGGTCCTGGACATCGGCTGCGGTCCGGGCACCATCACCGCGGACCTGGCCGCCCTGGTCCAGGACGGCCATGTCACCGGTGTCGACCACGCGCCCGGCATCCTGGACCAGGCCCGGGCCACGGCCGCCGAACGCGGCCTGGAGAACGTGGACTTCGCCGTCGCGGACGTCCACGCCCTGGACTTCCCGGACGACAGCTTCTGCGTGGTCCACGCCCACCAGGTACTCCAGCACGTCGGCGATCCGGTGCAGGCACTGCGCGAGATGCGCCGGGTGACCAGGCCCGGCGGGATCCTCGCCGTCCGCGACTCGGACTACGCCGCGATGACCTGGTACCCCGAGTCGGCCGGCATGGACGACTGGCTGGACCTGTACCGCCGGGTCGCGCGCGCCAACGGCGGTGAGCCCGACGCGGGGCGCCGGCTGAAGTCCTGGGCGCTGCGCGCCGGGCTCACCGACATCACGGCCACCTCCGCCACCTGGACCTACGCCACGGCTCGGGAACGGGCGTGGTGGAGCGGACTGTGGGCGGACCGGACGGTTGCCTCCGCCTACGCCGACCGGGCCACCGAGGGCGGCCATGCCGCGGCCGGGCAATTGCGGGCGATCGCGGATTCCTGGCGGGAATGGGGAGAGCAGGAGGACGGCTGGTTCGCTGTACTCCACGGAGAAATTCTCTGCCGTGAGGCGGCCTGAAAGCGGGAATTCTGGTAACCCGGACCATCAGGAGGTTCGCATAATGGTTCCCATCCTGTTGGTACTGCTTCTGATTCTGGTGCTCTTCGGCGCCGGATTCGCGGTGAAGGTTCTCTGGTACATCGCCCTGGCCGTCCTGGTGCTGTGGCTCCTCGGCTTCCTGCTGCGCGGCACGTCCGCCTCCGGAGGAAGGAGCCGCTGGTACAGGTGGTGACGTCACTCCCGCGGTAGCAACGGTCCGAGCGGCCCGAGGTCCAGATTCAGGTCCTCGGGCCGCAGCCCGTAGCGCTCGCGCAGCTCGGTCATACGCTCGTCCAGCAGCATCAGCGTGAGCCCGATGCGCTCCTCCTGGTCCTCCGACAGCTCACCGGTGTCGAAGCGCCGCAGAGCCTGCCGCTCCATGAGCTGACGGAGCAGCTCGACGACGGTCAGGACCAGCTTGACCAGGTCCCTCTCGACCGTGTCGGGCTCCAGTTCGAGACGGTTGCGGCCGGTCACTCGGCTCCTCCCCAAGGCGACGGGACCTGTGCGTTCACGGAGCTGATCAGCGCGTTCAGATCGATGCGGACGAGGTCGACGTCCGCGATGCGCAGGGTGAGGTCCCCGGTGATGACGACCCCGCCGGCCAGCAGCCGGTCGAGGAGGTCGACGAGGGCGACCTCACGACGTTCGATCACGGTCACGTGCTCTCCTCCCCCGTGCCGGTCTCCCCGCTGAAGGAATAGGCGGCCCACGGCCCGGTCAGTTCCACCCGCAATCCCGGTTCCTCGCCCTTCGTGCGGTCCACCAGTTCCACGAACTCCTCGGAATGCGCGCGCGGCACCAGATAGGCCGCGTTCAGCACATTGCGTCCGGGAACTCCGGAGAGCGCGGAATTCTGCGGGGCGTGCAGCCGGGTGTCCTCGGCGAATTGCGCGAGAGTTTCGTGCAGCCGGCGGGCGAACCGGTCGGCGTTCTCCCACAACTCCTCGTGGGCCCGGTGGCTCCGCCGCCGCTGCCGCAGATAGTCCCGCCCGCTGGAGACCTTCGCGGGCGCCTGGGCCTCCTCCCGCTCCTCGGACTCCGCGTAGACCTTGACGCCCCACTCCACCCGGCCCGAGAGCCGGTCCAGAGTGCGCCGGAAGCCCTCCTCGCGGGCCTCCAGCATGACCCGTACGCCGCTGTCGTCGCGGAAGACGGTGCCGAGCCGGAGCGGCAGGGGCGTGGTGACCACGGTGAGGGCGTCGATCACGCTCTGGTGGGCCCGGGCGGTCTCCGTCAGCCAGTCCAGGTCCTCCAGATGGGCGCGGAGCGGCTGCTCCGCGAAGTCGCGCTCCGGCACCTCGCTGACCACGGCGATCAGATCGTGGTGGCGCAGCTGCCGGGGCGGCGCGCCCGCGACCCCTTTGAGCTGGGACTGGAGCGCCGCGTCGAAGGGGCGGCAGACGGCGTACACATACCGCAGTCCGGTCATGAGGGCTCCTCTCTGGCGCGGCCGCGTCCGATGGCCGACTCCGGCTCCCGCCGGTACCCGCCGTCGTCCAGCTCCGCGAGCCGGGCGCGCAACTCGGCGTTCTCACGGGAGAGTTCGTCGCGGCGGGCGTTGGACGACAGCGCCGGGTCGGTCTCCCACCAGTCGATCCCCATCTCCTTGGCCTTGTCGACGGAGGCGACGATCAGGCGCAGCTTGATGGTGAGCAGTTCGATGTCGAGCAGGTTGATGCGGATGTCACCCGCGATCACCAGGCCCTTGTCGAGGACGCGCTCCAGGATGTCGGCCAGGTTGGCACTCCCGTTCTGCCCGTACGGCTCGGGGACTCGGCTCGGGAACGTCATCGTCGACTCCCGCCCACGGCGGCCCGCTCCTCGTCCTCATCCTCGTACGGTTCCTCCTCACTGTCCTCCTCGGCGTCGTCCTCGGCCTCGGGAACGTCCTCGTACGCCTCCTCCGGTACCTCTTCCGGGTCCTCCAGGTCGCCTTCCTCGTCCTCTTCGACGTACCCTTCGGCCTCCTCGTACTCGTCCGGCTCGGCCTCGTCGGCGTCCTCGTCCTCCTCGTACTCGCCCTCGGCCTCGCCGTCCTCCGACGCCTCGTCGTCGGGCAGCTCCTCCTGCTCCTCGTCCTCCCGCTCCTCCTCGGCGAGGGCGTCCTCGTGGCTGACGACGACGTCGCCGTCGCGGATCTCGCCGCGCCAGCCGTCCTCGGCCTCGCCCCTGAGAGTGATGAATCGGGCGAAGTTCTTGAGGTCGAGCCGGGCCCGGCGGCCCTGGGCGCGCCAGATGTTGCCGGTCTTCTCGAAGAGGCCCTGCGGGTAGTACTCCATCACCAGCAGGACCCGCGTGAGGTCGTCGGCGAGGGAGTGGAAGGTGACCGCGCCCTTCGTGGTGCCCTTGGCGCCCTCCGACGTCCAGGTGATCCGCTGGTCGGGCACCTGTTCGGTGGTGTGGGCCTTCCAGCTGCGGTTGGACCAGAAGACCTTCAGCTGCCAGTCGGAGTGGGTGTCGTCGGCCCGGTTGGCGCTCTTCACCCCCTTGGCGAAGGTGCTGAAGCTCTGGTACTGGGTCCACTGGTCGTACGCGGTGCGCAGCGGCACCCCGACGTCGATGGACTCGATGATCACCGTGGGCTTGCTGCCCGAGCCGCCCTTGCCCTTGCCCTTGTCCTTGCCGCCGAAGAGATTCTTGAGCCCGCCGAGCACGTTGTCCTTGGCGCGGCCCGCGCCCACCTCCAGAGCGGTGCGCAGCGGCCCCTTGCCCTCGGCGAGCTTGCGGCCGCCGTCGAGGGCCAGCTTGGCGAAGCCGGGGCTGTTGCCGTCGGCGATGTCGTTGAGCTTGCCGGTCGTCTCGCCGAGTTTGCGGCCGGCGCCGACGAGGAGCCGCTGGACCTGGGCGGCCAGATACTCCTGGGCCTCGGCCTTGAGGTGATCGACGGCCTCGCTGTGGGCGACGTCGGAGAGCGGATTGCTCTTCGTCGCGTCCTTCGCCCGGTCCGCCGCCTCGCCGGTAGCGCGGCCGGTCGCCGTTCCGAGGGTCTCAGTCATCACCGTCGCCTCCCCTCGTCGTCCGTGACCGCGTGGCCTTGCGAGCAGCCTTCTTGGCCGGTGCGGTCCTCTTCGCCGGTGCGGTCCTCTTCGTCTGAGCCGCCTTCTTCGCCGGGGCGGTCCTCTTGGCGGCCGTCTTCTTGGCGGCGGCCTTCTTGGGCGGGGGCTTCTTCGCCGCCTGCCCGCGCGGGGAGCGCCTCGACCGCTCGTCGGACTCGCGGTCGGGTCCCGAGTCCTCGGGCTCGCGGTCCTCGGGCTCGCGGTCCTCGTCCTCGTCGCGCCCCGACGCATCCGGCGTCACCCCGGCGAGCTGGTCGCGCACCTGCGAGGTGCGCCCGTGCAGACGGCCGGCGATCCCTTCGATCTGCCGCTCCACCAGCGCACCGGTGGCCGCCTTGCCAGCACCGCGCAGGTCTTCGCGCAGCTGGTCCCCCAGCTCCTTGAACTGCGGGTTGTTCTGCAGCTGCTGGGACACCAGCTCCGCGAGCGCCCGCGGGCTGAGGTGCATCCGCTTGCCGGCCACCATGGTGCCGACGGCGAACGCGAGTTTCATCTTCTTGGTACGTCCGAGGACGTATCCGGCCCCTACGGCGAGGCCCAGTCCTATTCGATTCATTGTGTCGTCCCGTTGCCGGTTCCTGTGCTCCTCTGCGTGCTGATCTCCAGCCGGTCGAGGAGCTCGTCCTCCAGGCGGTCGAACTCCTCCTCATCGATCTCGCCCGCTTCGAGCCGATGCTCGAGGCGGGCGAGATCGGCGCGGACGGACGCCGGGTCGTAGTACTGGCGCTCGGCCTCGGTGAGCACCTGTCTCACCGTCCAGAGGCTGCCGCGCACCGGCGCGAACGGCAGCAGCAGTACCTCTGTGATCAGTCCCATGCACTCGCCTCCTCGGCCGTCGCGCGCTGTCAGTGCGTCGTCTCCGCGGGCTCCGCGGGCTGCGCCGGCCCCGGTTCGACGAAGCTGTACGGCGGCAGCGGCCCGTTCACCCGTACCTCGATGTGCGGATGGCTCTTGCGGACCTCATCCACGGCGTCGAGGAAGACCGCCGCCGAGTCCCGGCCCACGAGGAACGACAGATTGGCCGGCCAGCCGGTCGACTCGGGGCCCGCGCTGACGGCCTCGGCGGCCGGCTCCAGCGCCTGCCACAACTCCGCCGCGTCGTCGGCCTCCCGGGCCTGCACGGCGGCGACGACCATCTCGCCGAGCCGCAGCCGGTCCTCGTAAGTACCGCCGCCCGCCTGCCGGTTGGCCTCGGTCATGGCGCGCAGCTCGGGGTTCTCCCCCATCACGCGGTGCAGCACGGCCTCTTCGTCGTGGCTGGCCTTCACGTTGTACTCGACCTTGCCGTCGAGGGCACCGAGCCGTTCCCGGTAGTGCTCCGCGCGTTCGGCGAGCACCCCGGTGACGGACGCGTCGTCCGGGGCGACACTGCCGAACCGCATGGGCAGCAGGGGGCCGCCCGCGCCCGCCTCGCTCAGGACGTTCTGGTGGGCGAGCAGATCCTTGCGCTTGGGGCGCAGCCCCTCGGGGGCCTCGCTGACGATCGCCGCCAGCTCGCCCTCCTTCAGGATGCGCACCGGGCGCGCGGGATCTCCCACTCCGCCCATGCCCTCCGGGAGGCCGGGGTGCGAGCTCGCGGTGATGCCGTAGACGTACGTGCTCACTCCTGTTCCTCCCTCTTGCGCGAGCTCGTGGTCTTGCGGGCCCGCGGCCGCGACTCGGACTGGCCCTCCTCGCGGGCCTGCTTGAACGCGTCGGAGATCGTCTCGGCGGCGCCGGACAGCGCCCCCTTGGACTTGCCACGCGCGCCGGACTCGGTGATCTCACCGACGAGGTCCGGCAGGCCGGGGTTCTTGCGCGGCCCGGCCTCCAGGTCGAGCCGGTTGCACGCCTCGGCGAAGCGCAGATAGGTGTCGACGCTGGCCACCACGACCCGGACGTCGATCTTCAGAATCTCGATGCCGACCAGGGAGACCCTCACGAAGGCGTCGATGACGAGCCCCCTGTCGAGAATGAGTTCCAGGACGTCGTACAGGCCGCTGCTGCCGCCTCCGCCGCCGGACTGCTGTGCCGGGACTACGGTCATGCCGGCCGATCCTCCTTGTCTGTGGGTGCTTGAGGCCTGTGGGTGCTTG